>JAABSB010000001.1 GCA_011390615.1 Desulfotignum sp.
GTCATGCTCGGCTATCCGGTACTGCGGCTGAGAGGAGATTACCTGGCCATCGTGACCCTGGGATTCGGGGAGATCATCAGGATTGTACTGGAAAACTGGGATGATTTTTCCAACGGTCCCCGGGGTATTGCAGACATTCCGCCACCTACCTTCTTCGGGCACTATTTCGACCAGCATAATACCATGGTATATATCTATTTTATTGTAATAGGCCTGGTGCTCATGACCATTTTCTTTGTAAACCGTCTGGAGAACTCCAAAATCGGCAGGGCCTGGATTGCGCTGAGAGATGATGAGATAGCCTGCCAGGCCATGGGTATTGACAAGTTTAAAACTAAGCTCACCGCATTTGCCCTGGGAGCCACATGGGCGGCCATGGGCGGGGTGGTGTTTGCCGCCAAAACGTCGTATATCAACCCCATGTCCTTTACCATCTGGGAATCCATCACCATTTTGTGCGTGGTGGTCATCGGCGGCATGGGATCAGCCATAGGCGTCATTGCCGGGGCACTGGTGCTGATACTTTTACCGGAATACCTGCGGGCTGTGGCAGAATACCGTATGCTGGTCTTCGGGGCACTCCAGGTCATTGTCATGGTCTTTAAACCGGATGGACTCATCAAGAGTGTCCGCAAAGTGTATACATTTAACGTCCAGGAAAAAACGATCCATGAACAAACCCATACTTAACGTTAAAAATCTCACCATGAACTTCGGGGGTCTCAAGGCCTTGGATGATGTGAGCATCGCCATTGAAAAAGGGCAAATTGCGGCACTCATCGGTCCAAACGGCGCTGGAAAAACCACGTTTTTCAACTGCATCACCGGTATTTACGAGCCAACCCGGGGGTCTGTGGAAATTACCCCCCCCGGCAAAAACACCCAGAGCCTTCGGGGACTCAAACCCAATTATGTCACGGAACGGGGCATTGCCAGAACCTTTCAGAATATAAGGCTGTTCCACGGCATGACAGTGCTGGAAAATGTGATGATCGGCCGGCACTGCCGGCTGTCTTCGGGCATCATCAAGGCCATGTTGCAGCCCCCCAGCCAGAAAAATGAAGAACAAAAAGCCGTTGCAGACAGTTATGAAATTCTGGAAAAAATAGGTCTGGCAAAATATGTGAACGACATGGCGGTTAACCTGCCCTACGGGGCCCAGAGACGTCTGGAGATCGCCAGGGCCCTGGCAACGGATCCTTTTTTACTGCTGCTGGATGAACCTGCCGCCGGCATGAACCCCCAGGAGACAAAGGAGCTGGATGATCTGATCCTCTGGCTCCGGGACAATGAGGACCTGACCATTCTGCTCATTGAACATGACATGAAACTTGTCATGAGCCTTTCCGACTGGATCCATGTGGTGGATTACGGCAAAAAAATTGCAGAAGGCACCCCCGAGGATATCAAATCCAATGCCGATGTCATCAAAGCCTACCTGGGAGAAGAATCCGACGATGCTTAAACTCACCGACGTACACACATATTACGGAAACATACATGCCCTCAAGGGAATTGACATTGCAGTGGAAGAGGGCGAAGTCATTTCTCTTATCGGCGCCAACGGGGCCGGCAAATCCACCACCCTGATGACCACCTGCGGCATAGTGCCGGCCAAAAAGGGCAGTATTGAATTCAACGGCGAAGACATCACCTATATGCCCCCGGATGAGATCGTGAAAAAAGGTATCTGTCAGGTACCGGAGGGCCGAAGGATATTTCCCTACCTCACGGTTGCCGAAAACCTGGATATGGGGGCGTTTTTACGCAATGATACGGAAAAGATCAAACAGGATCTGGACTATGTATATGAACTCTTCCCTATCCTTGCTAACCGGAGAAACCAGGCCGGAGGCACCTTGAGCGGCGGGGAGCAGCAGATGCTGGCCATATCCCGGGCCCTCATGTCCCGGCCCAAGGTGCTGCTCCTTGATGAACCCTCCCTGGGGCTGGCGCCCATTGTTGTGAAACAGATCTTCAAGATTATCGGAAAAATCAACCAGGAAAACAAAACCACCATCTTCATTGTTGAGCAGAACGCCAATCTGGCCCTGAAAGCGGCCCACCGGGGGTATGTCATGGAAACCGGCAAAATCACCATGACAGATACCGGTGCCAACCTGCTGGTCAATGAAGATGTGAAGAAAGCCTATCTGGGAATATAGCCCTGGTTTATCAATCAAGTTCCGGTATTCCGACACAAGGATTCATTGGCGAAAGCCGGGTTCTGATTCAGCAGCCCGGCTCTGAATATCCCAAGCAGGCGGATAATTTCTCCTTAATTTTGCATCACCAGAAAATTTCTCAAATAATTTGGCAGAAAATGGTACACCTCTTTAGGAGATTGGACGCTTTTCCGGTTATCGACCACATATACATTATTTTCAGCCCTGGTATCTGCAATAACAGGATCTGGTTTATATTTCAGGGTATTTCCTTTTTCATCCGTAAACGGCAGCACCAGCGGCCCGTTGCTTTCAAGCACATATGCCATCTGGCCGTTCTGCAGAAACACAATGCTGCCCGGGGGGTAAATACCGATACTCTTGACAAATGCATGAAGAATATATTGGAGCATGCGGTCTTTTTTCGCATAGGTCCTGAATATACGGGTTACGACATTAACTGGATTGATTGCCTCTTTGTAGCATCGCCTGGATATCATGGCATCATACATATCGGCAAGTTTGCATATCCTGGTATAAACAGGCACCTTTGCATAATGCACATCCATCGGGTAGGAGCTGTTTTCGTTAGCATAGAGCGGGGCATGGTGGTAGCAGACAATATTTTTCACAGTGGCATTTCTGATCTGATTTTTTGCAATCAGGCGTTCCCCGTATTCATAGGAATGCTTTTTAACTTCACGGAACTCATCTTCTGTCAAGCGGCCTTTCTTGTTAAGAACATGGTCAGCGACAATTGTTTTGCCTATATCATGCAGAAAAAAACCCAGAGAGATATCCTCGATTTCATGGGGATAATAACAGGTGAATCCGGCTGAATTGCCGGCATCTTCAGCAAAAGGGTTGTAAATATCAGCCCCGCCCCCTCCCCTGATATGGTCATTTACAACCCTGGAAAACTGCTGGTTGAACCGGTTTAAAACAGCCGTACCAATGGCGCAGACATTGATGGAATGGTTATACAAATACTCATCATATGAGAATATTTCCTGGGTAAGATAAGAAAATGGATTCTGGCCGACAATCAAAAACTCCGTCAGATCCAGCACTGTTTTTTCAACTTCAGAATAATCAAATTGTCCGCCGGTTTCCTGTATGTTTTTCAGTACTTTTTTGATGCATTTTTTTGCTGCTGCATGTTTTTGTAGAGCCTGTCTTCTTTTTTCTTCAATTTCAACCAGCCGCACTTCAATTTCATTTGTGGCGGCGGCAGGAAATACGCAGTCCATATCCGGTAGAGCGGCCTTATTAACGGATATGGTATTGAAGCCTGGCTTCCCGACTGCATATAGGCTGATTTCATTGCCACCGCCATCCACAAGGGCGCCGTGCAGTTTTGTATTGACAGGAACCGAACCGATGCCGTTTTGTTTAATTATCTCCAACGGCTTCAATGTGCTGACAAATACATCTCTTGCCAGAAGCAGTACACCATTTGTATTGTACACATCCACCCCGGTCTTGACCCTGCCCCCGGATGTGACAATCTCCATCAAAACATCTATGGATACCTTTGCTTCCAATTCACTTCTCCGTCAATACGTAAAAATTCAGTCTATCATTAGGACAGACGCGCAAAAAACGCAATAGGGGAAAACCCCTATTTTAACGGATGGGCAGCACAGATTTTGAGACCAACATTACCGGGATATCAGGGAAACCGACCCTTACAGATCTTTTTTCAGGTTGATAAATTCACTGCGTTTAAATCCGAGCTTCTTAAAAAAGGACAGCACATCAATGGAATCCCACATCACTGATGAATATATGGATGTCACCCCTTTTTCTCTGTAGAGATCACAGATGCGGTTGGCAAGTTTCAAACCCAGGCCCTGGCCCATATAATCGGGATGTACGCCGATGGCCATTATCCAGGCGCTTTTCCGGATGCCGAATCCCGCATACAATGTAGTGGAAATCATATACCCCACCACTTTGTTATTCAGTTCCGCCACCAGGCTTGTGGCACCATTCCCATCGGAAACATGCTGTTTCACCAGTTTCAAAAAATCAACATTGGCATCTTGCTGGGAAATGGCCGCCCGGATATCTTCTATTGCCTGGGCATCTTCCAGGCGGATTTCTCTGATTATGACTTCTTCCACAGGACCCTCCCTGTTATTCAACTTTAATGATTTTTACTGTGTGACCTACCCAGTTGGGCGGAAGATAAATCCTGCCGCTGTTTCCTGAGGATTTGACCTCTTTTTCAATCATCTCCTCCCCATACACCTCAAATTTCACCCTGGCCTGGGGAGCTGTTTTTTTCTCTTCCGGTTCCAGGGGATTGTCTGCTTTGTCGTTATCTGTCATACTTCATCCCAATCGTTAATAAACAAAAAATCCAACGCCGGATTTTCCTGCCCGGCAATCAATGGGCCATCCTGTGTGATACCATATCTATTTTATAGCGACATTATATCCTTTGTCAGATTTTTTCAACTCCAAACTACAGGATGGTGCCTGGAAAAAACACAGGCAGGGCAGTCTTGAAATGACCGCCCTGCCTGGTAACCGTGTCACAGTATATGTTACATTATCAAATCAAGGGGTTATACACCGCACTTTTCATGATCAGATACCGTATGGCAAGATCCCCTGCACAAACCGATGCCAGGCGCAGAAAAATCAAAAATCCGTTGGTGTCGCCGCCCCACATGATCAGCGTAAAAACCAGGGGCACCAGGATGGCCAGCACACCTACGCCGATATAGGTGATCCGTTTCAGGTCGCCCTCCAGCATTTTCAAAATGGAGGCTTTGGCAGCCCCGCTGGTGTGCCAGGTCCCCCATGCATACAGCAGGATACACAGAAAATAGATCAGAAAAAAGGTTGCAGCCCAGACTTCCATGCCCGAGACAACCAGTGCATTACCGGACAGGGCAAACATGAACTGAAGCAGCTGATGACCTACCCAGATCCCTGAAATAATGGACAATGGCAGTACAATGGTGGAATTCCATGCCGGCAGGGCACGGATCACGTTCATGGTGGCGAACCCGTGGGAAATGATCAGCAGGCACAAAATTCCCATGATAAAATTAAATACCATGTTGAATCCCCCGGGGGTGATGATCTGCAGAAACCCCAGGAGTGCAAAAACGCCGATGATCCAGATACCCCGGGAAAGTTCCGAAGTATTGGGCTTCATGATCATGCGCCAGGCCCGTTTGGGGTTGCCCAGATACAGCATGTGGATCACGCCCCCCAGCACCAGGGTAATGAGCCAGCCCAGCACAATCCCGGGCCGAAAACTGTAAAACAGAGACATGAAATACAGGCCGGCCCCGATCTCGGAAAAGAAAAAGGCCAGCCACAGAAAAATGCCTTTGTCATCGATCCACTGCCGCTGCCGAGTGGGACTGATCATCCACTCATAAGGCTTGATCCCGGAGCCGTCAGACGGAAACATGGTTTCAACTAAGTCCTGGTGTTTATCGTTCATGGTGTCACCCTCCTGTTTATGCTTTGTATATCTTGACGGCAACCGCGGTTTCCATGTTACCGGCAACCGGGTCGAAATATTTGAGTTTGGACGGCAGCAGCTTGCAGAAGTTGGCGCCCTTGCCCTTGGCAATGGGCCGTCCATCCGCCCAAAGGCCGCCCTGGCCGGCAATACCGATCACCTTGGGACTCTGGGCTTCCATGGTCTTGACAATCCCTTTTTCCGTGACCCCGTATTTGTTCTCGATCCAGATAATATCCCCGTCCTTGAATCCCCGCTCCTTTGCCATGGTGGTGTTCAGGGTGATGGTGAAGGTATACGGGCACATTTGGGAAACTTCATCCACATACGGGTTCTGGAACGTGGTGTTATTGGTGTGCAGGATGTCCCTGTAAGAAAATGCCAGAAGATCATACTCATTGTCCAGGTCTTTATGGGATTCCGGCCAGAACCATGAGGGCAGCGGGGTATACTGATCCATATCCATCTCCAGTTTTTTATAATCAAAACCGGTTTCCTCGAATATCTTTTCCATATTCCGTCTGTCATGGATCAGATATTCCATGTATACCGGACATCTGGAATCGATGTTCCACCGCCAGTAAACATCTTCGATGGGTTTGTGCCAGGTGGCATATCCCTGTTCTTCAATTTTTTCCTTGTCAGGACCATACACCCATTTCAACACCCGTTCACCGATCTGTTTCCAGTCCAGGACTTCACCGGGCTTGATCTGCAGTTCCGGATCCTTGATCCCGTAATAATCATTGAGCTTGGCATTGAATTTGTCCAGCACGCCCACCCGGTTGGCCACATCAATATACACATCCATGAAGAATCTGGATTCACCGATGGGTTTGGCCACCGGTTTCTGCAGATGCACATACCAGTCTTCATAGGAGGGGGACCCGGAAAAGAAAAACGCATCGATCTCCGAGGACCAGCAGTCTTTTTCCAGGTAGGAAACATCCGGCAGAATCAGGTCACCGATGGCCTGGTCGGTCTCGTTTACCCACAAATCCATCTGCACCACAAAACAGTCCTTGAAGTTCTTCACCGCCGTATCCCAGTCGGAGTTGCTGATCACAAAGTTGGCGGAGATACCGAAGATCATCTCCGGTTTGGACTTCATGCCCAGTTTTTCATGGATGTAATCCACCTCTTCCACATAGGGGATATGGGACAGGGTACAATGGGTCCATATATCCACACACCCCATATTGGTGGCCGGGTAACTCGGGGCATGGACCGGCCAGGGATCATGAGAGTAAAAAACCGAGGGTACAATCACCCCGTCCGTGCCCACAGTGCAGGTCTGTTCATAATGACCGCCCGGGTAGGCCCGGCGAATGGCCGGCCATCCCAAAGTTCCGCCGGGCACATCTTCGGCCCCTACCAACTGGGCCATCAGGTCAATGGCCGCCACCTGGTGGATTCCGTTGGTATGGCCCTGGGATCCCCTGAAGGTGACCGAAGACACCGGCCGGTAGGGAAAGGTTTTGCCTTCAATGGTGATGGTGGAACCGATCTGGGCGTTGTCCACCCAGCCCTTGGCCACTTCCAGGATCTTGGCGGCCGGCACGGTGGATATGTCGGCAGCCCATTCCACGGTAAACTGTTTCAGGTGTTCCTTGAACGGCACAAAGCTGGGCCGGACCGTCTCACCATTATATTCGTATTCGCCGTCCAGGGCCAGATCCTCCCAGGCGGCCGACGTGTCGTCATATTCTTTTATCTTGCCGTTTTTGGTATCATACACCAGCGGTTTGTCGCTTTTTTCATGGCGCATGTAGGTCCCGTCATCTTTGATCAGGTAGACGAAATTGGTCTTGGCCTTGAGGTACAGTTCATCCATTTCCCCCCGGATGTTCACGATATAGTTGGCAATGGCAAGTCCCACTGCCGCATCCGTACCCGGAAGAATGGCCAGCCATTCCGTGGCCTTGCCCCCGGCAAAGTTGCCCATGGGATCGAACACGATCTCCTTGATGCCCCGGCGAACCGCATCGGCCCGCAGCCTGGCATTGGTCATGGCGGAGTGTCCGGAACCAGTGCCTTTGCTGGAACCCCATTTGAGCACATATTTGGTGTACCGCCAGTCGGGTGCAATGGACCAGGCCCCGTGAATCAGTCCCCCCAGCATGTGGCAGGCATTTCCGCAGTGCAGGCTGCCCCCGCCGATGATGAAGTTGCCGTTGTTTTTCACCCCGTATGCCTGGGCATAGAAATAGGGATGGTTGTGGGGGCCGTCTGACGCCCGCATGGTCTGGTTGGTAAAAAGGATCTTGTTGGGATCATCCTCCATAATTTTCTTCATCTTGGTGGAAATAATATCCAGGGCCTCATCCCATTCAATCTCTTTCCATTTGGGGTCCACCCCGATCCCTTTTTCAGGATTGGTTCTGAGCAAAGGTTTCTTAATACGGTTGGGGTCATGATAGTACATGAGACCTGCTGCGCCTTTGCCGCACAGTCCGGCACCGGTACCGCCCATGGTGGTTTCCTTGATGCCCTCGATCTTTACCGGCACCCCGTTCACCACCCGGACCTTTGCACCACAGCCGCAATAGCATACGCCACAGGTGGTATTTACCCATTTGTCTTCCCAAATTTCATCTGTCTTATAGGTCATAACGCCTCCTGTTAATCAATGTAATAAACGGCTGGTTCCGTGCCGAATTCTTTTCTGAGCTGTTTGCCTTTTTTCTCCATGATCAGCCGGTTGATCTCACTGTTGGGGTCATCCAGGTCCCCGAATACCCGGGCATTCACCGGGCAGATATTGACACAGGCAGGGGTGGCATCCTCATCTTTTCCCGGGGTCAGGCCTTTTTTCATGCCGTCCTCTAGCCTTTCCGTACAGAAATTGCACTTGATCACGGTACCCAGCTTAAAGGGATACAGTTTTTCCCCGATAATTTCCATCTCGGTTTTGCCCTGGCCGGGAAAGTATTCCCGGTCTTTCACCTTTTCGTCATAATAGGTTCTCTGCTGATAGGGGCACGATACCATACAGGCCCGGCAGCCCACACATTTTTCATCATCAATGGCCACTATCCCGTCTTCCCTGACATAGGTGGCGCCCGTGGGACACGCTTCCACACAGGCGGCATCAGAACAGTGGTTGCACAGTATCGGATAGATCAGTTTGGAAGAGGTGGGAAACTTGCCGCTTTCCCCGATCAACACCCGGTTGAAAAATACGCCGGGGGGCAGAAAATGCTCTTCCTTGCATGCGATGGTGCATCCCCAGCAGGCAATACACCTTTTTACATCGATTACCATTCCCCATCTAGGCATAACAGCTCCTTCTTAATCTTAAATACGTTATCCTCATATTGACCCTGGTACAATGTCCTAGAGATCAAACATCTGCACTTCCTGAAATCCTCTTTGTGCACAGATTTCATTGGCTGCCAGTTTTTTACCGGAAAAATAATCCGCCAGGGCCGCCACCACCGTTGCGATATCCAGCAGTCCGGACATTTTTGCAAACGCACCCACCACCACAGTATTGGGGATGGACAGCCCGATTTCTTCCATGGCAATGCCGTTGGCATCCACCACTGCAAGCTTTCTTAAATTTTCGTGGGATACATCGCCGGTATTTTTCTTGTCATTGAGCAGCAGCATGCCGCCGGGCAGCAGTCCGTCAAAAACAGTGGGGGAATGTTTCTGTGACGGGTCCAGCACAACCAGGATATTTGGGTTGTAAATCTGGGTCTTTTCCCGCACCGGCTTGTCTGAAAAACGGCCGAATGCCGTCACCGGTGCTCCCCGGCGCTCAAACCCGAACATGGGAAAGCTTGCCCCGAACTGCCCGGTTCTGGCAAATGCATTGGCCAGAATCTTGGAGGTGGTCACCACCCCCTGTCCCCCCCTGCCATGGAATCTGACTTCACTCATCATGATGCTTCTCCTTGGTCTTTTACAGAAACCGGCAGCTGACATTCCGCTTCCAGAACACTCAACCCGCCCAGCAGGCAGTATTCATACTCCACATCATCCTGAAGAATCTTCATATCCGCCTCTGTCATGTGATTGAATTTTTTCATCAGCTTAGTATAGGTATCCACGGGCTTGGGTTTCTTAACGGTTTTGGTCATGCGGATCCTGCCGTTTTCCGCTTCCCACAGCGGAAAGTAATTGCTCTTCACTGCCCGCCGGCAGATTTCAATGGTATCGGCCGGATCAGCCCCCCATCCTGTTGGACAGGGGGCAAACACATGGAGGAAACAAAATCCTCTCTCCTTGGCTTCTTTGGCCTTGAGCAGTTTTTTTGCCAGGTCCTCCAGGTCACTGAGGGTTGCAGTGGCGGTATAGGGAATCTTGTTCATGGCCATTTTAAGGCCCAGATTCATGCGCCGCAGGTTTTTGCCCCTGTGGACCGTGCCGTAGGGTGTGGTGGTGGTGGTGGCACCAAAAGGGGTAGTGCCGCTTTTCTGAATACCGGTGTTCATATACCCTTCATTGTCATAACAGATATAAATAAAGGGTTCGTTCCGTTCCGCAGCCCCGGACAGGTTGCCGAAACCGATGTCATTGGCCGTGCCGTCTCCGTTGAAACACACCACGGTGTTGTCGATTCCGGCCTTGCGGTAATAGCGGACCAGACCTGTGGCATTGGCTGCAGCACCGGTCATGAGGGTGCCGAAATAGGACAGGGTGTGCCAGGACTGGTTGTTCTGCCCCAGCAGTACCGGTGCGGAGCAGGAAGGGGTCCCGGTGATAACGATATCATTTCCCAGCACCCGGGGAATAAAGCGCAGCAGCAGTTCAAGGCCGCAGCCAGGGCAGAATGCCACACCCTTTGAAAACGGGTCATCATGTTTGAGGTAATCCAGTACCTTTGTCAGCCGGCCTTGCTTTTTTTCCGCCATATTATTTTTCCCCCTTTGTATTGGCTTCCGGATACGATACCCAGGTGACCTCAGGCACATCTTTGCCGTCCGCCAGATCACGGGTCATTTGGATCATCTTGTCCACATTGGTTTTGGTGATATCTGTGTTGGCGATCCCGTCGATAAAGCTGACCAGTTGCGCACCGTCCATCCGGGTTTCAAAAGCCTTGAGTTCCGTATAAATGGGACCGCCGTCAAAGCCGAATGCAAGGCTTCTGTCCACCACACCCACAGCTTTTTTGCCCTTGAGGGCCGCCACAAGGGCCTTATGGGGAAAGGGCCTGTACATGCGGATCTTTACCAGGCCGATGCGCACCCCTTTTTCCCGCTGGTCATCTATCACCGATTTGATGGTACCGCACATGGAGCCGGAACCCACCAGCACGATATCTGCATCATCGGTGCGGTATTCCTCCAGCTGTCCGCCGTAGGATCTGCCGAAGATACCGGAAAATTCTTTGTCAATTTCTTCAAACTTGGCCTTGGACCGTTCCATGGCGGTCACATGTTTGTGCCGCAGCTCCATGTATCCGCCCAGAATGCCGTGGGAGCCCACCCCCAGTTTTTCACCGGGATGAAGCACCGTGCGTTTGGGCTGGGTTTCAAGCACCGACAGAAACCGGTCCACGGTTTCCTGCTCCGGAATATCCACGCCTTCGGACAGATAGGACAAAAAGAACCCGTCATAATGGACCATGACCGGCAGCTGGATATCATAATCCTCGGCCAGACGGTAAGCCTGGAGCACCAGGTCCAGCACCTCCTGGCAGTCTTCGGCGATCAGAAAAATCCAGCCCGCGTCCCGGGTGGAGATCATGTCCTGCTGTCCCGAAGAAACAGCGATAATACCAGGGGTTTCCCTGTTCACATTGACCATGACCACAGGGGCCCTGGCGCCGGCCACAGCCAGCACCGCGTCATACATGAACACCAGACCCCAGGAGGATGAGGCGGTAAACACCCGGCCCCCGGCCAGGGAGGCTGCCATAACCGCATTCATGGCGGAGTTTTCCCCTTCCACGGTGATCAGTTCACAATCCATTTCTCCGGATGCATGAAAGGTGGAAATCTGTTCAATAACTTCGGTCTGGGGGGTGATGGGATAGGCAGCCACCACATCAGGCCGGGCCAGTTTGGCAGCAATGGCTGCGGCAGCATTTCCGGTGATTACCTTGATCCGTGATGGTGTTTCAGTGGTATTCATGATACAAATTCCCCTTCTGAAATCATGGTGATGGCACCCTTGGGACACTCTTTTGCGCAGATGCCGCAGCCTTTGCAGAAATCCAGGTTTGCTTCGAAATGGGTATCTGACTGCATTACCATGACCTGGATGGGGCAGTAAATGGCACAGAACCCGCAG
Source organism: Desulfotignum sp. (assembly GCA_011390615.1). Taxonomy (GTDB): domain Bacteria; phylum Desulfobacterota; class Desulfobacteria; order Desulfobacterales; family Desulfobacteraceae; genus Desulfotignum. The sequence goes on from JAABSB010000001.1 coordinate 11,896, forward strand.
AAAATGCATTTTTCTTTGTCCACCACCGGACGTTTGGTCCGCCAGTCACCGGTGTCTGTGCACATCAAAGGATCACCGGCATCCGACCATGGCCCTTCATGTTTGAAATAGTGATTTGATGACATGTATCTCTCCCCTTTTTGCGAATAAAATGACCCTGAATATGCTGCTTTATCGTATCTATTTCATAGCCATAAAATAGCGGCAGTTCGATTGCATTGTCAAGCAAAAAATTGTGACAAAATGAAAATTTTCTTGAAATTGGACAATAAGAAATAGGACTTACCCCGATAAACCCGGTTATCATATTTTCTATTTAGTTGATAAGTCAACTAAATAGAAAATGCCGGGCACACAACCTGTTTTTTTAACACGGGGTACAGGTATTTGAAAAGCAGTGGGGAGCAGTACTTTGAAAAACCACTCCCCGATTTTATACATATCTGCGCTATATGGCTTTTCTGAAAGGCTCCAGCCCGGTACGTTCGATCATTTTTCCCAGGCGTTCTCCTGCTTTTGCCTCATTTTTGTAGCAGGAGATCACATTTGCCACAGCAGCCATCACCTGGTCATCATCCAGCTCGCTGGCCAGTTCTTTGCCTATCCTGGGCGTCATGCCCACATTTCCGCCGATGGTAATCGTCCAGCCTTCGGCAAACCCGATCAGCCCGATATCCCGGACCCACGATTCGGCACAGCTGAGTTTACATCCTGATACCGCCATCTTGAATTTCCCGGGCAGTTTTGCAGCATGATACTGCGTATCCAGTTTCATGCCGATACCCAGCGCATCCTGTTTGCCCAGTTTGCAGAAAGTGTTCCCCGGACAGGTGCGGATACTTCTGACACAAAGCCCGACTGCAGCCCCCTTGTCCATGCCCAGATCCTCCCACACAGTGTCAATATCCGCTTCTTTTAACCCCACAATGGCCACGCGGGTGGCACCGGTAATCTTTATGGCTTTGGCATTGTATTTCTCCGATACATCCGCGATTCTGCGCAGCAGATCCGGTGTCACGATCCCGCAGGGGATATGGGGTGCAATGGCATAGGTTTCATTATCACACTGGGGGATGGCCCCCTTTTCTCCAAGTTTTAACATAATTTTCTCCTGATGCTTTCTGGTTATATTTTCAGATCAACTTAGAGACCGCACAAGATTTTGTCAAGTCTGTAGGTGATCCCGGCAAGATAACCCCGATTCAGGTGAGCCCTCATGTATATTGCGGCTTTGTTTATGGATTTTGATGCCTTATCACCGGACCGAAGATGCAAAAAATCCTGTAACACCTGCTTGTATAAAGCAAATCTGTTGTTATTGTATTTATTATAACAAATTGAAACCTGATTAAAGGAGGGCAGTCATGAATAAAAAAGAGTTGTGTGACAAAATCAGAACCCTGTATCCGGATATCGGAGAATGCGGTATTGATGTGAATGTGGCGTATGATGATGCAAACGACCGCTGGACAGTGCATCTGAAAAAAGACAAAAAAGAGCTCAAAACCTTTCTTGAACCGGATGATGCCGACCTGTGCATGGAAGGGAAACAGTGCATGAGCCTGGGCATTGAAATCAACCAGCTAAAAGACAGCATCGACAGGATGCCGTCACAATGAGGTGGTAAAATGACAGACAGTGACAAAAAAAAAGAGAAAGAGGTTAATATGGATGTGTGCACCCAGGCCCCGGCATCTGCTGAACATGCAAGACCCAATGAACCGGCAGAAGATGCCTGTGATGACGGCAGGGCCGGTTTAAAAAAAGAGGACAAAAAACAGCACAAATCATAAGTCGGGTAAAAGACCATACACCCTGCTGGAAAAATATTCAAAACCCTATTTTAAGGAGATACAGTCTCGCGCTTATGGATGGTGTATTCCACCGAAATAGTGTGTTTGTCCTGATCCGCAAGCCTTATTGTAGGAGGATGCAGCACAATCAGGGCAGATATTCGGCCTGAGGCTGTAATACCATCCAGAGGAAGGGGTTCTGTAAACAGGGTTTCCATCTGTGTGAGAACCTGTCTTGGGCCGATGACATGTACCTTTTCAGGTGTTGTCTCAGCAAGGGTCATGATCAAGTCCCGGGAAAGCCGGCCTGTCCAGAATGGCTGAACGGGAAGTTCCTTTTTTACCGGCACATCAACAGTCACCTCAATCATGGATGGATCAATGTTTTTAACCACAATGCCGGGGGGCAGTGTGACGCTACTCCGGCTGACAGCCAGCTTGTTGGTGCCTGGTACGGTATTGGCCAGACTCAGTTTGACAGTGATCCGGTCAGGCCCAAGAGATCTGATCAGAGGTCTGGCGCCGCTGATCAGAAGGGTGACACTGCTTGCTGAAGAGGAAAATATTTCCATATTCTGGTCTGATTTGATAAATTCAACCGGAATAGTATGGGTGGCAAGGGATTCCATTCCCCTGGAAAAGCTCAGCCACAAACCGGTTACGCAAACCAGACAGACTGCAGCGGCAGCGGCAAGTTCACGTGTGTGTTTTTTTAACCCTGCGGCAGCTGTATCCTGGCCGGCATGTTTAATGAGCAGTTTCTCCAGGACACTTCTGTCATTAATGTCATATATCCGGTTATCCTTTACCAGGGTAATTTTGCCGCGCTCCTCTGAAACCACGATTACCATAGAATCGGTTTGTTCAGTCAAACCAACAGCTGCCCTGTGCCGGGTACCAAAATAAGAAGGCAGGTCTGCTCGCTTTGAAAGGGGAAGTATCACACCGACATTTGTGATCCGGTCGCCTTGAATGACGGCCGCGCCATCATGGACCGGATTGTCATCCCAGAAAATACTCACCAGCATCTCTTTGGAAAGTTTTCCCTGCCATGAAATCCCTTTCTGAACAAAACTTTCCACCCCCTGGTTCAACGGAAGTACAATCAATGCCCCGATTTTTTTTCTCGCCAGTTCATAAACACCTTCAACAATGATATGCACCGGGGTATTGCGCTGATACCGCGGGATACCCCAGAAAAAGGATTTCAGGTCTCTGGTTTGGAGCACGGATGAAATTTCATTGCGGAAAACAATAATAATGACCAGGGCTGCAACGGCGATGACACCCTGCATGGCCCAGCTGGTGACGACAAGTCCCATGGAGACAGCCACCTGCCTGAGGACCCAGAATATACCCATGGCAAAAAGCACCCGCAGAACATTGGTACCGCGAAAAAGTACATACAGCCGAAACAGAATATAGCTGTTCAAAGCTATATCAAAAAAGCCCTGCCACCCGATGCCGAAAAACTGATAAAAAAACTGTCCCATGGATGATCAGTCCGAAATACTAAATCTAAGGGTTTTCATCAGCTTTTCCCGGCTGTCAACTATCTCAACCCGCCATGGTCCCTTATCCGCCTCCCTGAGCTGCATAGTGCTGAACGAGGACCATTTGGGAGGGTTGAGCACCAGTTTTGCAGTGGATATCAAACGGTCCTGCCTGTACCACCGGTGATATACTGTGGTTTCTTGGGGTACAGGATCAAATTCTGTAAAACAGAACACCCTGCCCAGGGAGATCGAAAATACCACCGCCTGGTTCACCGGTTTGAATTTTTCAATGGCCTCACACATCACCGCCGCGACAAGCACAGGCTGGATAAGTACCGGCTGGTCCGTTGACAGGGTATCCCGGGCCCGGGCATGGGACGTAAAAAAGGCGGCTGCAGGCAAAAGCAGGAGCATGCAGATCAGCCTGAAAGAAAATGGTTTCATAGACTTGATGATACCTGTAGATCAGCTTTTTTTCAAGACTGAATCTTTTTATGTATCCGTTGCAGACGGAAGAAATCATTACAAATCTGTCAGATCCGGAAAAGAGATTACCAACTCTTATAAATTTTTGGTAATATCATACCTGCCCAAATGAAAAACCATTTTACACAAGGCTCTGCCCATGAAACCACGCGTTGTCATACTTGCCACCGGCGGCACTATAGCGGGAATAAGCCATGCACCGGCCCGGGCCGGATACGCCTCCGGACAGGTAACCATCAAACAGATGATTCAGTCGGTCCCGGATCTGGATAATCTGGCTGTTGTCACAGGAGAACAGATCAGCAATGTGGGATCCCAGGACATCTCTTTTGAGATCCTGATGCGCCTGACCGGCCGCATCAATGCACTGTTAGGCCAAGCGGATATCCACGGCATTGTTGTGACCCACGGCACCGACACCATGGAGGAAACCGCATTTTTTTTAAACCTCACCGTGAACAGCCCCAAGCCGGTGGTTGTGACCGGGGCCATGCGGCCCGCCAACGCCATCTCTGCTGACGGTCCCCTGAACCTGTTCAATGCAGTGGCAGTGGCAGCCGATTCTGATGCCCGGGAACGGGGCGTGCTAGTGGTCATGAACGACAGGATTCACGGGGCCCATTCTTTGACCAAAACCAACACCACCTCTGTGGAAACCTTTCTGTCCCCTGTGAACGGTCTGGTGGGCACTGTGAATTATGGTACCACCGTGTATTTCCGGTTTCCATTCCGGCACCATACCTTTTTGAGCCGATTTTCCCCTCTGTTCTGCACCCAGAGCCGGGTGGTGCTGCCCCGGGTGGATATTGTGTACGCCTGCATCGATATGCCGCCGGATCTCATTGATTGCTGTGTTGCCAACGGGGCCCGGGGCATTGTCATTGCCGGGGACGGCAACGGCAATATGAACCAGGGAACCGTAAAAAAAGCAGCCCGGATGGCCGGCCGGGGTGTTTTCATTGTCAGAAGCTCCCGGGTGCCCACCGGCACTGTGGGCAGAAATGTAGAGGTGGATGATGATGCCTGCGGCTTCATTGTGTCAGATGAACTCAACCCTGCCAAGTCCCGGATTCTGCTCATGCTGGCTATTGCGGAAAAACCTGATCTGGAAACCTTACAGCAGCTGTTTTACACCTATTAGCCGATATCATCCAGGGGCAGGAAAATCTGTGTGCCTTTGGGCAGATTGGAAAAATCTGTTATGGTATCTCCGGTTTTGACATGGCCGGGCGGCAGAAAATACACCGTGCCGGGATCCTTGTATTTCCGGCCGGCAATGCCGTAGGCGGTCACGGCTTCAGAGATGAGAAACGGCCCCTGATACCCCACGATCAACTGTGTTTTCCGGGGCAGGTCATCCCAGTCCGGAATGCGGGAACCTGTAAAAATTTTACCTGACGGCAGAAAATAGATGGTGGAATCAAAGCGGTAGGCCGGGCCTGCATGGGACCAGGCGGTCATACGGTCGGTGATCACCTTTACCGGCGTTTGGGAAACCTGTATCTGCTCTTTTTCGATCTCCTGGTCCAGCAGGACCTTTGTGTTGACGGGCAGCAGGTGCCACCCGATGGTGTCATTTATTTGATCCCCTGTCAGGGTACGGCCGCCGGGAAGAACATAGGCTGTTGTCCGGCTGTCATAATCCCCCCCTGCAATGGACCAGGCGGAATTATTCCTGGAAATAAGGTTGGACACCGGTGCGGTGGCAGCCACCTTGGCAACCGCCGGCTGTTCACCGTAAAACAGATCCGCCAGATAGGGGTCGGGAAGCAGCCGTCCGGCCCTGACATCCGGATCAAACCTTAAGGTGGGGCCCAGCCCGGCCCTGGATCTGTCAAAATTCTTGGCACAGCGTTTTCTGCCCCGATGATCTTTTGGAAACCAGGGATTGGGCCTGCCAAAGGCTATCTGGCTGTGGGTGAGCACGGCGGTATCATCCAGATTGTAAACTTGTTGCAGAATATCGATGAGCATGGCAGCAGACCGGTACTGCTGTTCTGTCAACGGTGCGGAGTGATACCCCACCAGTTCGATGCCGATGGAAACAGAGGATATATCCTGTCTTCCCTGCCACATGGAAAGACCGGCATGATCGGCCCGGTACTGTTTGTCCAGGATCCGGTAGGTACGGCCGTTTCTGGCAATCACGTAGTGGGCATGTCCCCCGGGTGTGCTGTGACCGCTTTTAAACTGTTTTCCTTTCGAGACCACCCGCAGGGTGGTGGACAGTCCCAGTTCCGATGTGTGAACAATGATATACCGGGTTGCGGTACGCTGAATTTTTTTAAATTTTTTGTTCAGCCGGTTTCTATGGTCTATGATGGTATTTTGAAACAGCTGATAATCAGAACGGCTGTATGCAGAACAGGCACCGGTCCCGGAAAAACCGGTCATGAAAAATACAAGCACCCATACCGGGATCAACCATGCATATCCTGTATTTTTTTTCATCAAACCTTGAACTGTCCCACCATCTCCCCGAGCCGGGCTGCCAGTTTTGCCAGATCTTCTGAACTTTCATTCACCTGGGCGCTGCGATCTGCCATATCAGCAGCCGACTGGTGGACATCAGTGATATCTTTTGTGATTTCATCGGCCACAGCGGAACTCTGGCCCACATTCTGGTTGACCTCTTCAACACCCGCAGATGCCTGGCCGATATTGCGTGCAATTTCACGGGTGGCAGAAGACTGCTCCTCCACAGAGGTGGCAATGGTAGCAACGATCTCGTTAACCTCCCGGATCACCTGGGAAATTTCATTGATGCCGGACATGGTACCATCGGAACTTTCCTGGATGTGATCAATCTTTGACTTGATATCCATGGATGCTTCAGAGGTCTGTTTGGCCAGTTCCTTGATCTCATTGGCCACCACGGCAAACCCTTTGCCTGCCTCACCGGCCCGGGCCGCCTCAATGGTAGCATTCAAGGACAGCAGGTTGACCTGCTCGGAGATGTCGGTAATGGTTTCCACCACCTTGCCGATGGACTGGGCGGCCTGGCTCAGCTGCTGCATTTTTTCTCTGGAATCGCCTGCCTTTTTTACGGCATTGTCTGAGATGGACCGGGCTTTTTCCGCATTCTGGGCAATCTCGCTGATGGTGGCATTCATCTCATCTGCCGCTGCTGCCACAGTATTGAGGTTGGTGCTGGATTCTTCCATGGCTGCGGACACAGAAGTCATATTTGCTGTCATCTCTTCTGCAGCCGCTGCCACGGTACTGGCTTTTTCCGAGGTGTTTTCCGCCCCGGCGGTCATCTGTTCTGAAATAGAAGACAATTGTGTGGCTGAAGAGGAAAGAGTATCCACTCCCTGGGAAATGTCGGTGATCATTGTCTGGAGCTTTGCCATAAATGTGTTGACCGCTTTTGATAATATTCCCACCTCATCCTGGCTGTTTACTGCAAGGCGTTTGGTCAAATCCCCTTCGCCTGTGGAGATGTCTTTGAGCCCAGACACCGCATCATTAACGGGTCTGGTAATGGTTCTTGCGGCAAATGCCAGACATATACCCACCAATACCATGGCGACCAGTCCCACAACCACATTATAAAGGGTCATTTCCCTGACATCAGCCATGAACTCCGACTGGTCCTGGGTTACCCCGATGCTCCATCCGGTGAGCGGTACATGGGCAAATCCTGCTGTTTTGCGTGTGCCCTTGAAAACATACTCCTCCACCCCGGACTCCTGGGCCATCATGCGCCGGGTGATCTCTTCCATGCCTTCCAGGGTTTTAACATCCAGTTCAAAAATAAATTCCGTGTTGGGGTGGGCGATAACCACACCATTTTTGTTGATCACATATGGGTAACCGGTGTCTCCGATTTTTATGGATGTGATCTTGTCAGACAGGGTATCCAGTTTCACAACAGCGATAAATACCCCGGCAAATTCTCCGGCACCGGTTTTCACAGGCGTGCTTGCCACCACCACGGGATTGCCCGAAGATCTTGAGGCAACCGGTTCGCCGATAATGGCTTTGCCCTGTTTTGCAGCAATAAAATAATCTCTGTCCTTGATGTTGACCTTGTTTTCCCGCATGGCGCCCCCCATGCTGTCACTGACAGACAGTCCCTGGGCATCAGCCAGAACAAACAGTTCATACCCCTGGCCCACTGACGCAAATGCCTTGGCCAGGTGGTTGTCCAGGGCTGTGAGGGTATCTTCGGCTCCGTCCACCCCCTGTTGGGCCACCTGATCTACGGCATCCTGAATCATGGGGTTAAGTGCCATGCCCCGGACAAATTTCAATTCCGCTGCCATGACCATCCCGGTCATGGCAGCCAGGTCATCCGCCACCTGATAGACCTCTCCCCGGGCACGGTCGAGAAGGCCATCTGCCGCCTTTTGCAGGGAAATCGCCCCCACCACCAACAACGGCACCAATACCATGAGCAGACCCCCTGCAACCAGTTTTACGCCCAGTTTAAGATCACTGATTTTCTTCATTTTCCATGCCCTCCAGTGTAAGATGGATCCTGCCAAAAACAGCAGCGATCAGATTGTTTTCCCCTTTTTGCCCAATTATCATACCCTATGCATGCGAAATGTCAAGAATCCTTCAGACACAGGTCACGGTGAATCTTTTTGGTTGACAAATCCCGGGGGTTACTGCCATATCTTCTACCATGAACCAGCCTGATACAGCCCTGCAGCATCTGTCCCTCAAAGAATTTTATTTCATTGGCATACGGGCGGTTGTGTTTGGCATCCTGGTGATTTTTCTTCTCAATCTTGCCACCCCGCTGGAATTTATCATTGACCGGTTCAAACAACTGGGTGACAGCGCCCATATCTCCTGGGCTAAGATTATCGCAAGCCGGCTGGGCATTTTTTTCAGCCTGGCAGCACTTTCCTGTGTTCCGTTCCTGGTTATTCTCAAAAAATTTCTGTCGCCGGTGGCTGCCTGCCTGAAACAGGTAAACCTTCAGGAACCCATCGGGCCGGAACTTGAAAAAAAGGCCCGGCAGCGGCTGGTCAACCTGCCCTTTTTCATGGTGCCTGTGTTTATCTTTTTATGGACCTTCATCCCGTTATCTGTTTTTTTGGCTGCCGTTCTTACAGACAGAATGGATTTTGGGACAGCTCTTGTTTTTACACTCAGGTCTGCCATGGTGGGGTGTATTTCCGCTGCCATTGTTTTTTTCGGCATGGAAGCCCAGGCCAGAAAGCAGCTGATTCCCTTTTTTTTCCCCAAAGGAGATCTGTCTGCCACAGACGGCACACGACAGCTTTCCATTTCCCGCAGGGTTCGGGCCTTTTTCAGGGTGGGCAGCCTGATTCCTCTTGCCAACATTGTCATGACCCTGTTTATTCTTTACTGGCAGGTGGAAAACAATACGGTTTCCGCCAAAACATACGGCCTGGGTGTGCTGATTTTTTCCCTGGTGGTATTTGTTGTTTTCTTTCTGGCAGCAGGATTTGGAAACAGGCTGTTTGCCCGGTCCATTTCAGATCCTCTGGAACGGATATTAACTGCGGTTGAGCAGGTAAAAAAAGGCAATTACACGGCCCGGGTGAAAGTGGTCTCCAATGATGAGATCGGCATACTGGGGGATGCAACGAACCGGATGATCCAGGGATTGGAGGAAAAAGAAAAACTCAACGAGATGTTCGGCCGGTATGTCACCCCCCAGATAAGGGATGAGATTCTTTCCGGCCGGATACCCCTGGACGGGGAAGACAAAGAGGTTACCGTCCTTTTCGCAGATCTGCGCGATTATACGCCCATGGCTGAATCCCGTGATCCCAAACAGGTGGTGCAGATCCTCAATGCTTATTTCCAGGAAATGGGGGCTGCAGTCACGGCCCATAACGGCCTGATCCTCCAGTTTCTGGGGGATGAAATCTATGCAGTGTTCGGTGCGCCGGTGGCCTGCCAGGACCATCCTGAACAGGCTTTTCGCACAGCCCTTGACATGAACCGGCGGCTGGCTGATGTAAACCGCAGGTTTAAAGCACGGCAGTGGCCGACCCTGTCCCACGGCATCGGCATCCACACCGGCAGGGCAGTGGCCGCCTGCATCGGCAGCCCTGACCGGCTTTCCTATCTGCTGGTGGGGGACACCATCAACCTGGCATCCCGTCTTCAGTCCCTGACGCGCAAACTGGATGCCGGCATCATCATTTCCGCTGATACCATTGCCCGCCTGCCCCGGCACCTGGTGCAGGGGAATCTGTTCAGACACTCACAGACCGTGCAGGTCAAGGGCAGGCAGATGGATGTGGATATCTTTGTTATCGCCTGACAACCTTATACCACGTTCAATTCTTTATAGAGCCTGTTGGCAGCAAACCGCTCAAATGCGAAACAGGTCAGATCCAGTGTTCTGTATTTTCCATAGGTGACCAGTTCAGAAACCGCTCTGCCCACACCCGGCGACTGCTGCAGGCCATGGCCGCTGAACCCGTTGGCAAAAATAAAATTGGTCACTTCAGGATGGGGGCCGATAATGGCATTCTGGTCCTTTACATTATAGGCGTAATGACCGGCCCAGGAGGATATCCGTTTGATGGCGTCAAACGCCGGCACCCGTTCAGCCAGAATCGGCCACAACTGCTCTTCAAACACCGAATAATCCATGAAAAAATCCTCACAGTCCGGATCATTGTTTTCATCCGGAGATTTGCCGCAGATGTAATTTTCTCCTTCTGGCCTGAAGTAGGCACCGGTGGGATCCACCACCAGCGGGCAATCAGGCAGCCGGGTATTGCATTTGAACAAAAATACAAACCGCTTGCGGGAATGGACCGGCAGGTCATCAATGCCTGCCATTTCAGCTATACGTGCTGCTTTGGGTCCGGCTGCATTGATAAATGTGAGGCCATTTTTGGTTTCACCGGACCCCAAAGTTATGTGCGAAATTTTCTGCCCGGTGCGCTGGACCCCCACCACAGTGTCTTTGAGATATGTTACGCCAAGGCTTTTTGCCTTGTTCTTGAATGCCATCGTCAGACAGTGGGGATCGAACCAGCCAGCATCGGCAAATCCATATGACCCGGCACAAAGATCATCAGTGTGCAGCCAGCCAAATTTTTCTTTTAGCTGGGCCTGGTCCAGAATCTGGACATTGGCACCTGCGGCTGTCTGTGTTTCATGATTTTTCTGCAATACCGGCATCCCTTTTTCAGTTGCCAGAAAAAGATACCCGTTTTCCATAAAATCAACAGTTACAGGGTCATCATCAAATCTTAAATGCGCATCGATATTTTTAATGAATGATGCACCAAATTGTGACAGCTGGATATTTTCCGTGTTGGAGAACTGCTGACGGATGCCGCCGGCAGAAAGACTTGTGGAACACTGGGCATAGGTGGGGTCTTTTTCAACCACCAGAATTTTCCCTGTAAAATCGGGATTGCTGGCCAGAAAATATGCTGTCGCGCTGCCCATGACCGCCCCGCCGATAATTATTACATCATAGGTTTCCATGTGTGATTACTCCTTTTTTCCGGCTGTGGCACCCCCACAGACATTCAGGTTTGATTTGGCTGAAATTTTTCCTCCTGCAATGGAAGATTTTTTTAATATTTTATTGGTATACCAAAAAAATATTTAAAGTCAATATCTATTTTATCCCTTTTTTAGGTGGTAAAATCCGAAAAAAGCAGATATGTATTATTATAGTATACCAAACAAATTTTAAAAAAGGCCCATGAACCAGCACATTTATCATACCCTGCACTACCGGATTGTCTTTTTAGAATACGCACCAGGGCAGATTCTCAAAGAACAGGTCCTGGCTGAAGAATTCGGTGTCAGCCGCACGCCTTTGCGCACGGTATTGTTCCGCCTGGAATGGGAGCATCTGGTCAAAATACTGCCCCGCACAGGCATCCAGGTATCAGAACTTGAACTAAACACCATAACCCACGTGTTTCAGGCCCGGCTGGAGCTGGAAGCGGTCATTGGCACCATGGCGGCGGAACGGTTTTCCAAATCCCATTTTACCCGCCTGGACGGGTGTATGGAACAATGCCGGCACCTGCTGGACCATAGGGACACCCAAACACTGGGCCGTGTGGACATGGACCTGAAAAAAATTTTTCACGATGCGGCAGGAAACCCGTTTCTTACGGAAATGTCAGACCGATTCTATATGCTGACATTCCGCCTGTGGTATTTCAACCTGGTAAAAATGGACAACCAGGCCTGGAAACAGGAGATTCTGTGTCTGCAGTCGGATGTAAGCGCACTGAAGGATATGCTAGCGGCAGGAAACCCGGAAAAGGTGGGAAAAACAAGAAAAACCCAGCTTCTGGCCCATGTGGAACGTATCCGCACCACATTCCTGGGGCTGTCCGGCATCTGATATTTGCCAACCGCCTGTAAAATTTTGGTTAACACCAAAATATTTTGCCATATTCAGGATGCGTTTTTTTTCTCCATAGATGCCTGGACAAATGACAAGGTGGCTTTGACATCCTTGTTCAACAGGGCATTGCACATACTGTCCTGCCAGGTTCCGGCTGCCAGATCCTGTGCAATCTTTTTGGCGGTATCTGATTTCAGGCTTTTTTTGAGCTGGACAAAAGGCTGGTTGGGGGTATCGATCCACAGGCTGATGATCTGCTTTGCCCGAACAATCAGCTGGTCTTCATCCACCAGTTCATCCACCATCTCCTGTTCCAGGGCACAGGTTACATCCTTCATCTCCCCGAAATACATGACATCCCTGAAGCGTTTGTCAGAATCCAGTCCGAACCGCATAATGGCGGCCTGGGCAATGGTCAGTCCCAGCCCGATCTTTATCTCGCTCATGCCCAGTTTAATTTTGGGATGGTTTTTCACCAGCCGAAAATCTGAGGCCATGGCCAGAATCAGGCCCATGGCTGCACAATGGCCGTTTATGGCGCACACCACCGGCTTTTGGCAGGTAAAATAATCCAGCAGCACCTGCTCTTCTCTGGTAAAAAATGAAATGACCGCCTCCCTGTCGGCAAAATCCACAAACATGGGCAGGCTGAAGCCACTGGAAAAAAATCGGCCCTCACCGGTGAGGATCAGTCCTTTTATGCCGGCATCCTGGTTTACTTCTGCTACGATTTCTGCCAGCTGGTCCAGGGTCTCACGGGTAACGGCATTGGTTTTACCATCTGACAGGCAGGCAATGATGATCTGGTCTTCCACGGTTTTTTTCAGCATCTGTATATTCCTTTCTTTTTTATGAACATTGTTTTATCTCATAATCTGCAGGGATTCAAGCCTTGAAAAACGTTTTAAAAAATCCTTTGACTTTGCAGGGAATTTGGTCATATCGTTTGGTGACCAGCGAACCTGTAACCCAAAATATAACCAGGAAAAAAGAAATGCCATGACAGATTTTATGGAAATATCCCCCGGCAGGCACCACGGAAAAAGACTGTATCTCGCCTGCATGCTCTGGTTTTTCGGCCGGGCTGTCCAGGCTGCGGCCCGGGTTGATGATGGTGTAAAATCCGAATTTGCCGCCATGCCGGACAATTTCACCTTCTGCCTGGGGGCTTTTCCCTCAGGCCCTTACATGGTAGTGGGAAAAGATGCCCACGGCCGGGTCAGGCACCTGGGATCTTCCCTTGCAGACCGCACCATTCACCTGCACCTGATGTTCAAACACCCGGCCCTTTTGTTCAGGGTATTTGCCTTCCAGGAAAACACGCCCGTGGCCAATGCCCGAAACCGGCTGTATGTGCTCGGGGATGTGCCCCAGGCCTGTGCTGTGGTGCGGATCATTGACATGGTCCAGGTTTTTCTGCTGCCCAGATTTCTGGCAAAACGCGCTGTCAAACGTTATCCTGCCTGGCCCCTGAAACGCCGTACCCTTATCCGGGCACAGGTCTATGCCCGGGCTTTCGCCGGATTGTAAGGAGATATCCATGATTGCCCTGAACCATTTTTTGTGCCGGACCAAAACCGCCTTTGGCACCCAGGCCCTCACCCACCTGCCCTTTGACCTGTCCGGCATGAACGCGCGCAAACCCTTTGTGATCACAGACCAGGCAGCCAGGGATGCAGGCGTGCATCTGGCACTGGCCCGTGCATGCCGGGACACCCACCTGGCCCTTGGCGTGGTCACCCTGACAGAGGCCGGCGATCTTGAAACCCTGTACCACCTGTTTGTGGACAAGGGGTATGACAGCATCATCGCCCTGGGTACAGGGCAGGTGGTCCAGACGGCCAAAGCCCTGAACCTGGCCGTATGCCACGGTCCTGAGCGGCTGCGGTCCCCTGCCGGTCCCGGACAGATCAAAGGGCCACTGCTGCCCCTGGTATATATTCCCACCCACCCGGAAACCGGGCAGGACACCGCCGGTGAAACCTTTTTTTCAGGCCATTGTTTTGTTTCTGCCAACCTGATGCCCGATATTGCTGTCATCACAGCGGACACCATGCTCGGCACCCCGCGGACTGCTGTCCTGGATTCCGGGTTATCCAGTCTGGCCACCTGCTGTGAAACCTTTGCTTTTTCCGGCAACCTGTTTGCCAGATCCTATGCCCATGCAGTGATCTGTCTTGTCATGGATACTTTGCTTCCTCTGGCCCAGCAATCCGACCATGGGGAGCTTTTGTGCCAGAAAGCCGGAAAACTTCAACAGCTTCCCCTGGCAAAACTGGCCCATGCCGCTGCTGTATCCGGGTATATTCAATCCAATTTACCGGATCTGAAAACCCGGCAGGCAGGTGCTCACATCACAGCTATACACCCTGCCCCGTCTGCCGCTCTGTCTTCGGGCCTGTGCATGGCCCTGGCACTTGTGCACCTCCTTGAAAACAGCAAAGACACATGTCCCTGGCTGGGAAAACTGCTCCTCCCCCTCACCGATGCAGCACATTACGCCGGTGTTACCGGCCCTGAACAGCCGGATGCATCTGTCCGGGTTATCAGAGAATTGCTGCATGCATTGTCTGAAACCCTTCCCCAAGGTATGCCCAAAACCCTTGATGCAGCCGGCCTGACGTCCCGGCAAATATCTGAAATGTCAGACCTGCTGACATATGTACAGCCATAAGGAGTCACCATGGTAATACCTGATTATTATGAATTTAGCAGCAGGGCCCTCATCATGGCCGGCCATGATGCCCTGGAACAGATACCCGGCCTTCTTTTATCCATGGATGCCCAAAAACCCATGGTTATTACAGACCAGGGGGTACGCCGGGCAGGGCTTGTGGATATTCTGCTCCAGGCCCTTGACAGCCGGATTACTGTGAAAACCATCCAGGATGACGTTCCTGCGGATTCAGACCTGAAAACCGTGCACACCCTGGCCGGTGAATATAAAAAATACGGCTGTAATGCCATCATAGCCCTGGGAGGCGGATCAGTCATGGACACAGCCAAAGGGGTCAATATCCTGGTATCAGCATCTTCAGATAACCTGCTGGCATTCAGCGGTGCCAATGCATTAACACACACACTCAACCCACTGGTGGCTGTTCCCACCACTGCCGGCACCGGATCGGAGGTTACCCGGGTGGCGGTGATATCTGATACGGACAACCTGCGCAAACTGCTGTTCACATCGGATTTTCTCATACCTGATGCCGCCATTCTTGATCCGAGAATGACCCTGACCCTGCCCGCCCCTGTTACGGCGGCAACCGCCATGGATGCCCTGTCCCATGCTGTGGAAGCCTGCCTGTGCCTGGGCAGAAATCCTTTGAGCACTGCCCATGCCCATGAGGCCATTGCACTTATCTCGCACAACCTTTTGCCGGTGATCCGGCAGCCGGACCATAAACCGGGCCGCCTGGCCCTTGCCACAGGGGCTGCCCTGGCAGGCATGGCATTTTCAAATTCCATGGTGGGCATGGTCCACACCCTGGGCCATGCAGCGGGATCTGTCTGCCATGCAGCCCACGGCGCCTGCATGGCTGTTCTGCTGCCCTATGGCATGGTATACAACCTTCACAAAACACAGCCCCTGTTGGCTGATCTGCTGCTGCCCATGGCCGGGGCAGATGTGTATGCCAGAACCCAACCAGCAGACAGGGCACAAAAAGCCATTGACTGGGTGGACCGGATGAACCAGCGGCTGCACCAAGCCACTGCAGGCGCACACGCAGTCTGTCTCAGGGAAATAAAAAGCCAGGACGGCAAAAGCCGCGTTACCGGGCACCTGCTGCCGAAGATCGCACACACCGCCCTGGGGGACGGCAGCATATTTTACAACCCCGAAGACCTGGATTATGACGACTGCCTCATGGTACTGGAGGCTGCCTTTGACGGCGCTCCCCTGGACCCGTCCCGGGTGAAGAAAGGATAAAACCAGATGATCAAATTTTTGTGTATGGTTTCTGTTAAAAGCAAAAGGATGGCAGCCAGCCGTTTTTTCTGCCATCAGTGTGAACCTGTACAAAAAAAATTGCATGGAGATGCATTATGAACATACCCGGCCGGAGCAAAGGATGCATGGGAAGCATCATGGTTGTGGACCTGTCTGCACGAACCATTGAGATACAACCGGTATCCGCAAAGGTGTACCGCACATTTTTATCAGGCATGGGCCTGGCCGCCCATGTCCTGTACCACCGGATTCCACAGGATGCCGATCCTCTGGGGCCTGACAACATGTTGGGATTTGTCTCCGGTTTGCTCACCGGCACCGGCTCCCTTTTCACCGGCCGGTGGATGGTCACCGGCAAATCTCCTTTGACCGGCGGGTGGGGCGAGGCCAACTGCGGGGGGCATTTTTCTCCTGCCATCAAGCGCTGCGGTGTGGACGGCATCTTTTTTACCGGCACAAGCCCAAAACCGGTGTATCTGTATGTGGATGACAACACAGCGCAACTGCGGGACGCGGACAGCATCTGGGGAATGGATACCGTGGAAACCGAAACCTTGCTTACGGCCCGGCACCCCGGTGCCAGGGTGGCCTGTATCGGACCGGCAGGCGAACGCCTGTCCCTGATGGCCGGGGTTTCCACGGACAAGGGACGTATGGCTGCCAGGTCCGGCCTGGGGGCTGTCATGGGAGCCAAATGCCTGAAAGCGGTTGTCCTGGCAGGCAGCAAGCGCATCCCTGTCCACAACAAAGAGGCCATGAAACACATTTCCCGGATCTGCAACAAATGGGTACAGTTTCAGCCGCCTTTTCTGCCGGGATTTCTCACAGCGCCGGTTGGGGCATTGCTGCGGATCATGCCCTGGGCGTTCACCCAGGACGGGCTGTTGTATAAGGTACTTCTCAGAAAATGGGGCACGGTGTCCATGAACCAGATTTCCGTAGAAATGGGGGATGCTCCTGTCCAGAACTGGAAAGGCAGCAACAGCAACTGGGGATTTTTTAAAAACCTGTCCGCCAACCCGGATCTGTTTACCAGAAAAGAGATCCGAAAGTATCACTGCTACTCCTGTCCTCTGGGATGCGGGGGCATCTGCCGGACAAAAGGCAGACATCCCCGCACCCACAAGCCGGAATATGAAACCGTGCTTTCCTTTGGGGGGTTTGTGCTGAACCGGGATCTGGACACCATTTTTGACATCAACGAGACCCTGAACCGGGCCGGCATGGACACCATTTCCGCCGGCCATGCAGTGGCCTTTGCCCTGGAGTGCTTTGAAAAAAAGATCATCACCCTGCAGGACACCGCAGGCATGGCCCTGGAATGGGGCAATCCCGAAGCCATATCCTGGCTGGTGGACCAGATCATCGCCCGGCAGGGCATCGGCCACATCCTGGCGGACGGGGTGGCAAAGGCTGCCGGCCGCCTGGGCAAAGGAGCGCAAAGATTCGCCTTTCATGCCGGGGGCCAGGAACTGGCCATGCATGATGGCCGCAATGATCCGGGATTTGCCCTGCACTACAGTGTGGAGCCTGCACCGGGACGGCACACCAACGGGGCCTGGCTCTATTATGAGATGTACCGGCTGTGGAAAAAAGTCACTGATGCCCCTAAGATACCCCTGGTGTATGCCAAGGCCCGTAAATATGAAACCGGACCGGACAAGGCTGCCATGGGCAGTGCCAACTCCCGGTTTCTGAATGTCCTGAACGGGTCCGGGGTCTGCCTGTTCGGTGCATTCCTGGGCATTGACCGGATCAGGATATTTGACTGGCTCAATGCCGCCACCGGCTGGCACATGACCCCGGAAGACTACATGGCGGCCGGCACCCGGATCCAGACCCTGAAACAGGCATTTAACCTCAAACACGGCATTGTCCCCAAAGATTTCGCCCTGAAAGGCCGGCCCGTGGGACATCCGCCCTTGGCCCACGGTGCCAACAAGGGCCGCAGCATTGACATAGACACCCTGATGGCCGATTACTGGGAGACGTTCGGCTGGGACAGAAAAACCGGCAGACCCACTGACCCCCAGATTGCTGAAGTCACAGATATTTCTTGACATCCGCTCCGGACTAAAGGCCGAAGATTTCTGATGAGCCGCATAACAAAAGCAAATATTGGTCAGTTAATTTTTTAATGTGTGCCTTATACCCCCGACCTGAAGAAAAGGGGCTTAAGGTGCTTTGGATAACCCGGGAGAAATTAGGATGGCATTTTTCATTACCAGCGACTGCACCGGATGCACGGCCTGTAAAAGCATCTGCCCCACCAGTGCCATATCCGGAGAAAAAAAACAGCAGCATGCTGTTTCCGATGCAGCCTGTATCGACTGCGGGGCCTGCGGGCGCATCTGTCCGGCAGGCGCTGTGGCCAATCCCTTTGGCAGAATTGTTTCAAAAATACCAAAAAAAAACTGGGTCCGCCCGTTTTTCAACCTGGATCTGTGCATGGCCTGCAATATCTGTGTGGAGGCCTGCCCTGCCAATGCCCTGGACACTGCACTGCAAAAAATCAGGGATCTGCATCCCTATCCTTTTCTGGTCCGGGAATCCCAATGCATGGGATGCGGATTTTGTGCCCAGGCATGTCCTGTGGATGCAGTCACCCTGGAAAAAAGCGCCGGGTAAATCCCATGCAGCTGCTGCAGGCGGCAATTGACTTATTAAACAGTGTTCGCTATACAACAGTCTTGATATGCGGTTATTTTTTTTTACAGCATCTTTGTGCAAACCAGGCACCGGCACCACTGCCTGTTCCTGGACAGGGATGCACCCATGAAAGAGCTTGCACCCATGAAAGAACTGATGCCGTTTTACCAGGCTGTTGATAATCCGGCCGCCCTGGGCCGCAGTATCACCCATAAAAAAGTCATAGGCACCCTGTGTTCCTATGCACCGGAAGAACTGATATATGCAGCCGGCTTTCATCCCATGCGCCTGTTTGCATCCAAAAAAGAGATCCATCTGGCACACAACCACTTGCAGACCTATTGCTGCTCTGTGGTTCGGGGGGTGCTGGAAGACAGCCTGTCCGGACACCTGGATTTTCTGCATGGGGCGGTTTTTCCCCATACCTGTGATTCCATGCAGCGGCTGTCCGACATATGGCGCCTCAAGGGACGGTACCCGTTTTTTGCAGATGTAATCCTGCCGGCCAAAATGAACACCCCCAGCGCAAACGCCTATATGGCAGCGGTGCTTACAAGATTTAAAACCGACCTGGAGGCTGACGCCGGCATCACCATCACACAACAGGCCCTGGCAGATGCCGTCCATTTGTACAACCGGATACGCAGCACCCTTTCTTCCATTTACGCGCATAAAAGCAAATACCCGGCCAGTTTGACAAACAGGGATATCCATGCCCTTGTGAAGGGCTCCATGCTCATGGACCGGCAGCAGGCTGCCGATCTGCTGGACAAGGTGGTCCGCCGGCTGGCATCTGCAGATCCAGCGGCTGATCATGCCAGGACTTGGGGAACCAAACGCCTTATTCTGTCAGGATCTGTGTGTGACATGCCAGCACTTTATGATCTTTTTCAGGATACCGGCGCTGCAGTGGTGGGGGATGATCTGTGCACCGGCAGCCGCTGGTTCGAAGGCCTGACAGATGAGGATGATGAGCCTATTGCTGCCATCACCCGGCGCTATGCCAGGCGCATGGTATGTCCGGCCAAACACCAGGGCCTTCACACCAGGGCAGCGCACCTGGTTGAAAAGGCCCAAAGCCTTAAGGCGGACGGGGTGGTGTTTGTACTGCTCAAATTCTGCGATCCCCACGCCTTTGACTATCCGTATATCAAAGCCTTTCTGGATGACGCCGGCATCAGATCTCTGGTCCTGGAACTCGATGACAGCCAGGACAGCTTAGGCCAGCTGGCCACCCGCATTGAAACCTTTATCCACATGATATAACCCAAAAGAGACCCCCCATGACCCGGACCATTGACAAGGAAAACACAAAAATTGCAGCCGCAAAAAAAATGCGGGACATCATGACCACCTATTACCTGGATGCATTGTCCGCCTCTGAGAACAACAGACAGGTGGCTTGGATCACCTCCGGGGGGCCTGTGGAACCTCTGGTGGCCATGGACATCATACCGGTTTATCCGGAAAACCACGGGGCCATGATCGGTTCGGCCAAAATGGGAGAAGACCTGTGCAGCAAGGCGGAAGAGATGGGATATTCTACAGACCTGTGCGCCTATGCCAGGGCCGATATCGGCTGTTCCGTGGCAAAGGGCGGCCCCATAGGCGGTCTGCCAAAGCCTGACATGCTCATCTGCTGCAACAATATCTGCGGCACGGTTCTCAAGTGGTACGAGGTCCAGGCCCGGTATTATGGTGTGCCTTTGTTTATTTTGGATACCCCGGTGTGCCACACTGGCTTTTTTCCGGAAACAGCCGCCTATGTCAAGGCCCAGATAACAGAATATATTGGATTTCTTGAAACAGCCACCAGACGAAAAATGGATATGGACCGCATGAACCAGGTGGGGCACCTGTCTTTAGAAGGGCAGAAACTCTGGCAGCAGGTACTCAGGACCACGGCCCACAAGCCATCTCCCATGAGTGCCTTTGACGCGTTCTTTTTTCTGGCCCTGATTGTCACCCTGCGGGGCACCACCACAGCTGTGGATTTTTACAGGGAATTGATAGCGGAAATGAATGACAGAATCGCCAAAGGCATCTCGGTTGTGCCGGATGAGCAGTACCGCCTGCTCTGGGACAACCTGCCGGTGTGGCACCGGCTCAAATGGCTGTCGAAAAAATTTTCAAACCACAGGGCCTGCCTTGTGGCTGACACCTATACCTCGGCCTGGTGCGGGGCAATCCAGTATATCGACCCGGACAATTTTCTGGATTCCATTGCCCAGGCCTATACCCGTATCTACCTGAACATCGGCATCGACCAGATGGCAGACCAGGTCCTGGACATGATCCAATTCTATGATGTAAACGGACTGGTCATGCACTCCAACCGGTCCTGCAAGCCCTATTCCTTCGGCCAGATGGACATCATGCGCATTGTTCAAAAAAAAGCCGGCATTCCTGTTCTCATGCTGGAGGCGGACATGGTGGATCCCAGAAGCTTTTCCGAATCCCAGATGGAAACCCGCATTGATGCATTCATGGAAATCATCCTTCAAAGAGGAGCTACCGGAAGGGGTGGCCAATGATATATGCAGGCATTGATATCGGCTCCATAACTGCCAAGGCCGCACTTATAGAAGACAACCGGCTGCTGGCCACCCACACGGTGTTCACAGGCTACAATCCGGCAGCTGCCGGAAGGCAGGTGTTTGATGAACTGCTCATGCAGACCGGCATATCAGCCGGTGCTGTAAAAAAGGTGGTGGCCACAGGATACGGCAGGGCATCTGTGGAATTTGCACACAAAACATTGACGGAAATCATCTGCCACGGTGCAGGTGCCCATTTTCTGAACACTGGTGTCCGGGGTGTCATTGATGTGGGTGGCCAGGACAGCAAGGCTATTTTACTGGATGCACAGGGACATGTGGAAAATTTTGCCATGAATGACAAATGTGCTGCCGGTACGGGCCGGTTCCTGGAGGTGATGGCCCAGGCCCTGCAGATTCCCCTGGACCAGATGGGAGAGATAAGCCTTGGGGCAGAAAATCCGGTGAAAATTTCCTCCATCTGTACTGTATTCGCAGAATCAGAGGTTATTTCCATGATCGCCCGCCAGAAAGACCGCCGGGATATTGCCGCAGGCATCCACAGATCTGCAGCCTTGCGTGTGGCATCCCTGGCCGGCAAGATACACCTCGCACCACCTGTTGTCATGACCGGCGGGGTGGCAAAAAACAAGGGAATGTTACAGGCCCTGGAAGATTATCTGGGGTACGGTATAAAGGTGGGGGCTGTGCCCCAGGAAAACGGGGCTGTGGGGGCTGCGGTTCTGGCAGCCGGCACCTGAATGGGAGCAGGCTTAAAGAAACCTATGCAAACCGTTTTCTCAGGAAAGATATATGGAAATCACATGGCTGGGCACAGCCGGTTTTGACATCAGCACCAAAGACAGCAGGTTTTTGATTGATCCCTATGTCAGCCGCAACCTTGAAGCCGAGCCGGTGCAGCCCAAAAAACCTGCTGACCTGGCCGGGGCAGACAAGATTTTTATCTCCCACGGCCATTTTGATCACCTCATGGATCTGCCTGAGATCCTGGCGCAGGACCCTGAAAATCCCGCCCGGGTATTTTGTTCTGCAACAGCTGCAAAAACCCTGGAGAAAATGGGGGTTTTTCCGGCCCGAATCTACAGGGTAACCCGGGACAACACGGCTGTCCGGTTCGGCCAGGTGGGAGCCCGGGCCTGCTTTGGCCGCCATATCCGGTTTGATCTCTCTCTGGTGGCCGCCACCCTGGCCAGAGTGCATACGCGCTTTTTCCATATACTGCCGCTGTTTACCGGATATCCCTGCGGCCAGGTACTGAGCTGGCGGTTTTCCGTGGAAGGCAGGACCATACAGCACCTGGGCAGTGCCGGGGGCCCACCCGGAGGAGTTGAGAATTTAAATCCTGCAGATGTTCTGATGCTGCCCCTGCAGGGACATTCAAACATCTGCAGGATTGCCGCAGACCTGGTGGTACGCCTGACACCCCGATCCGTCATCGTCCACCACCACGACAATTTTTACCCCCCGGTTTCCCGGACCGTGGATATCGCGCCGTTTGTGGAACAGGTGAACCGGCAGTGTCCTGATACCCGCATCATTGTTCCCCGGATAAACATTCCCATTACTTTGTGATTGCGCAATTCAGCATGAAAAAGAGATTTCAATTCAGAAGGTTCTGTTGTAAACTGTTTCTTTTTGTATAACGGCTGCATAAACTGTGGACACATGGCTTTCAACGGAAATTTGGCATACGGCATATTCTCCCTGATATCAGGGATGATCAGCATAGGTCTTGCTGTTTACCTGGCTCCATTCTGGCGCAGGTTCGGGGCGCGGCAGCTCATGCTGCTGACAGCTGCCAGTGCCGTGTGGAGCATGACCTATGCCATGGAGCTGTTAAGTCCTGATTTTATGGTCAAACTGTTCTGGGTCAGGCTGGAATATACAGGCAGTGCCTGGATCGGCATGCTGGTATTCACATTCATCCTGTCCATAACCGGCAGAACCGGAAACCTGACCCGCGCCGCCCTGCTGCTGCTCTGCCTGGTGCCGGCGTTTACGCTGATGCTGGTATTCACCAATGACCTGCACGGTCTCATGTGGCAGCATGCCTGGACAGAAAACATTTCCGGCATGGAGGCGCTTTTCTACCACAGGGGATTTGGGTTCTGGATCTTTCTTGTTTTTTCCTACGTCCTTCTTTTCTGGGCCACCCTGATTCTGATACATGCTATTTTTGTTACTGACCGGGACCATTTCCGCAGACAATTGAAAATCATTCTGCTGGGCATCATGGTCCCCTGGGTCTGCAATATCGTGTATATTTTTAAGTTTCCGTTTTTGCAGGGCATCGATCTGACCCCTTTTGCCTTTATGGTCACAGGACTGATCTTTGTCTGGGCACTGATCCGCTACCAGCTGCTGCACCTTATTCCCCTGGCCCGGGAAGCTGTCATGGACAGCATGGGTGATCCGGTGGTGGTGCTTGACACGGCAGACCGGGTAGTGGAAGTGAACCAGGCCTGCACCAGGCTGTTTGGCATCAAAAATTTTATACCCGGGATGCATGATGCCGAAGAAATGTTTCCCGATCTTTTCAGTCTTGTGGAACAGCACCGGGTCAGTGCCCCTGCCGCTTTTGAAGCCACTTTTGCGGCAAAAGGTGTTTTGTATCACTGGCACCTTTCCATCTCAGCACTTACAGGTACACACCAGGACCAGAAAGGCTGGCTGGTTGTTTTCCGGGACATCACGGAACAAAAACAGACCGAAACCGCCCTGCGCCATGCACGGGACTATGTTAAAGGGATCATCAATTCCATGCCCTCCATCCTCATCGGCGTGGATGAAAAAGGGGTGGTAACCCAGTGGAACCTGGAAGCGGAAAAAATGACCGGTATATCTGCTGACCAGGCCCGGAAACGATTTCTCTCGGCAGTCTTCCCCCATGGTGCTGAAATTGTTCCCAATATTGTAACTGCCATAGAGACCCGAAAGGTCCAGAAAAAAGAAAAAACCACATTGGTTCTGAACAGCCGGCCCTGTGTCACCGACATTACCATCTATCCCATCCTGTCAAAAAGTCCGCCAGGAGCGGTTATCCGGGTTGATGACATCAGTGAGCGGGCCAAAATGGAAGAAATGATGGTTCATTCGGAAAAAATGATCTCCGTGGGCGGTCTGGCGGCAGGCATGGCCCATGAAATCAACAATCCTCTGGCCGGTATGCTCCAGATAATCCAGGTGATCCAGAACCGGCTGTCCAGGCCCCTGCCTGCCAACCTTGAAACAGCTGGAAAGCATGGCCTTGATCTGAATAAAATTGCTGCCTACATGGCAGACCGGCAGATTTTTGATCTCATGGACCAGGCCATTGCCGTGGGAAAGCGGGCTGCAGCCATTGTGCAGAACATGCTGTCTTTCAGCCGGAAGAGCGACAGCCGGCGGTCCAGCCATCTGCTCTCGGAAATGATGGATGCCACCCTGGATCTTGTAAAAAACGATTTCAACCTGAAAAAACAGTATGACATTCTGGCTGTTGATATTGTTACGAAAAAGGATGCAGAACTGCCGCCGGTACCCTGTGAAAAGACAAAAATTCAGCAGGTGTTTTTCAACATCCTGAAAAACGGAGTAGAGGCTATGACCGATGCCCGGACCCCCCAGCCCAGGTTTGAAATTCGCTACTTTCTGGAAAACAACATGGCAGGGGTGGAGATCCGTGACAATGGTCCGGGCATCTCCAAAGATGTCAGGAAACGGATATTTGAGCCATTTTTTACCACCAAGGAGGTGGGCATCGGCACAGGGCTCGGTCTGTCTGTCTCATATTTCATCA
Source organism: Desulfotignum sp. (assembly GCA_011390615.1). Lineage (GTDB taxonomy): Bacteria > Desulfobacterota > Desulfobacteria > Desulfobacterales > Desulfobacteraceae > Desulfotignum. Next base: position 36,928 of record JAABSB010000001.1, read on the forward strand.
TCACGGAAAACCATGGCGGCGAACTGGGTGTAACCTCCACACCAGGCAGCGGCACAGCCTTTTTTGTCAAACTGCCCCTGTCCTGACAGCCCGGACTGTTTTTACCACATCTACAGCCCCGGACAGAGTTACCACACCTCAGGATAGGCCACATCCACAAATTTTTCCTCCATCATGTGCTTGTGGCCCCTTTCCATGGCTGCCAGGTCCATGAAAATGGATTTCAACCCGGGATCAGTGCAGTTTTCAGCCAGGCCCGTGTATTTTTTCATGGCGATCTCCTCGTTTTTCATGGCCAGGCCGATGGCATTCTTGAGGTCCATATCTGCAGTGACTTCCGGCATCTCAATGGTTTCCGACACATGGAAATCCTTGTCACAGTCAAAATACCCGGCATCCACTTTTTTCTGGTTCAATATATCGGTAAGGATCTGTTCATGTCTGGCTTCTTCTTTGGCAAATCCTGCAAATACACCCTTGAGGTAGTCATCTTTAATCCGCTGGGAAACCTGTTCGTAAAATTTTTTTGCATCAATCTCACTCTGGATGGCATCGGAAATTGCTGCGCGGTATGCATCTAAGTCCATAAAAATCCTCCCTGGTCTTTTCCGGTTATTTTTTATAGTGATACGCTTGCTTCAAAACTCACCACCAACAGTCTGTATGAATAAAAAACAGGTTCATCTGGTATACACATGCCAAAATCATGGCAGCGGCGTTGCTGTATAGGCAACCCCTGCCTCTTCAGATCCATACAAAGCCAGTTTTCGGCCTGCGGCAATATCTGATACCAGGTCTGGATTCAAAAGCATGGATTTCCCGGACAGTACCAGATCTGCATCCTGCAATGCCTGTTCTGCTGTTTTTTTGTCAAAAATTTTTCCACAGATAAGCAGGGGCAGGTCTGTGGCATCCCGGGTGATGCCTGCCATGGTTTTGTCAGTACCGAACGCGGGCTGGGAAAAATCATAGGTGGAGACGGAAATCGCATCAATGGGCTCCTGGGAAAAAAGTTGGATCATTTTCTGCCATTCTGCAGCATCGGAAAACAAAGAAACTTCCATATCAGCAATACCCCAGTTGGAAACCCGCACCAGCAGAAGCCGGTCGTCAGGAATATGCGGCCGTACCGCCTGGATCACCTCATGGACAAAACGGTACCGGTTTTCCATGGACCCGCCGTAGGCATCAGTTCTCCGGTTGGCGTAGGTAGACAGAAACTGGCTGAGCAGATACCCGTGGGCACAATGCAGTTCCAGGCCGTCAAACCCGGCTGCAATAACCCCTTTTGTGGTTTCCACAAACCCATTGATCACATGGTTCATATCAAAACGGCTCATCTGCTCCGGCACAGGATATGGTGCACCGGTCATGGGATTTTCCTGCATAGGCGCCACCGGACTGGGGGCAATTACCCGGTTGGCAGGATTGATCCCGTCATAGGCCATGCGGCCGCAATGAAATACCTGGCATAAAGATACAGCGCCGTTCCTGCGGATCTCATCTGTCACATTTTTCCAGGCATCCACCTGGTTCTGGTTCAATATCCTGGCCTGGCCCGGATAACCCTGGGCACTTTCATAATCGGTCACAATGGCTTCGGTGTAGACCATACCGGCGCCGTTCTTTGCCCGGGTGATTAAAAACTGCAGCACATCCTCTCTGGGGATACTGTCTCCGGATGCCGACATCCGGGTCATGGGTGCCACACCGATGCGGTTCCTGCAGGTAATCTCTTTGATGGTAAATGGTGAAAACAGCAAAGATGTCATTTTGATCTCCCTGGTTAAAGGTGGGAACCAACGTGCTTGTGATAATCTAAGCCTGATTTCTGGTCATGTCAATGTGAGCAATCCCATCTTCCAGATAAGGGGCGGAGACCGGCACAAATCCGTGGCAACGGTAAAAATCGACCAGATAGGTCTGGGCACCGATGGTGATATCCCTGCCCGGCCATACCCGGCCGGCTTCATCCAGGATCTTTTTCACCAGTGCATGTCCCAGTCCGGTTTTCCGGTACAGGGGAGTCACCACCACCCGGCCGAAACTGATGTTGGAAAACCGGGCACCCGGCGCCAGTATCCTGGCATAGGCAGCCAGGCTGCCGTCCTGTGCCCGGCCCGTGAGATGCAGGGTATCTGCCAGCAGATCTTTGCCATCCAGTTCCGGATATGCACAGGCCTGTTCCACCACAAACACATCCACCCGGAGTTTGAGCAGTTCATACAGCTGGTTTGCATCCAGCGCATTAAAACGGGTTACCTGCCATGCAATCGTGTTGTCATCTGTCATAGTTTCATGCCCTTTTGCTATTCTTTCTTTGATACCCCATCATCTCGACAAGTGCAAGACCTGAGACCGGCAGATCCAGGGCAATCGCATGGAGATGCGGCATCGCCGATATTGACATAGCCCCCTGCGGGTAGCGGATGGAGCTGGGCCGAAGAGTTTTATACAACGGCAGCTTTGGATACGATTTTACACGTATGGCAAATATTCAGCACAGATGAAAATGATTGACATTCGATGAAATGCCTGACAATTATGGTCTGAGAAAATAGTTATTCGATTGGCTGCCCGTCGGACAGGGCGTTTTGCTGGATCCATGCCCCCATGCCGGATGTGTCGGTCTGTATGTTAAAGGAGGGCCACCCCTTGAAATTTTATGAAAAAGACCGTATGCAGTCTTTGCCTGTAAGGGATGCTGTGGGGAAAATGCTGCTCCATGACATCACCCGGATCGTTCCGGATGTGTTTAAAGGACCGGCCTTCAGAAAAGGCCATATCATTACAGAAGGGGATGTGGACCAGCTGCTGGATCTGGGCAAGCAGCATGTATATGTGGCCTGCCTCAACGGTGAAATCCATGAGAACGATGCCGCCCTGCGCATTGCCCGGGCCGCTGCTGGGAAAAATATTGCTCTTTCCGATCCCAAAGAGGGCAAGGTGGGGTTTAGCGCCAGAACCTTTGGCCTGCTGAAAATCCATGTGGAAGGTCTGGCACAGCTTAACAGCATACCGGAAGTGATCTGTGCGACCATGCACACCAACCAGACCGTGGACCCGGGACAGGATCTGGCCGGTACCCGGGTAATCCCCTTGTCCATTGATGAAAATCATATCATGGCCGCCGAAAATGTGTGTGAAACATTTTTTCCCATCATTGAGATCAAACCCTTTGTCCGGATGGATGTGGGGCTGGTGGTCACCGGATCGGAAGTGTTTTCCGGCCGAATCAGGGACGGGTTCGGCCCTGTTGTCCAGAAAAAATTTGAAGCCCTGGGCTCCCGGATAATGGACAAAAAAATTGTGTCCGATGACATGGACATGACCGTGGCAGCCATCAAAGATTTTTTGGACAGCGGGGCAAAGTTTATCGCTGTCACCGGGGGCATGTCTGTGGATCCTGATGACCTGACCCCGGCCGCCATCAAAAAAGCCGGCGGTGAGGTGGTGTTTTACGGGGCACCGGTTCTGCCCGGCGCCATGTTTCTGCTGGCTTATATTAAAGATGTGCCGGTGATCGGCCTGCCCGGATGTGTCATGTATTACCGGGCCTCTATTTTCGATCTGGTGGTACCCCGGCTGCTGGCCGGAGAAACCGTCACCCACAAGGATATCATCCATATGGGGCACGGGGGATTCTGCACCGCCTGCAAAACCTGCCGGTATCCGCAATGCAGTTTTGGAAAATAAAACATGGAACTTTCAAACCAGGATATACTGGACTGCCTGAAAAAAGGCGACCCCTTTGCCCTGGCAGCCATCATCAGCCATAAAGGCTCCACCCCCAGGACATCCGGATCCCGCATGATCGTTCTGCCGGACCGCACCATCTTGGGCACCATCGGCGGGGGGCTGGTGGAAGCCCGGGTCATGGACACCTGCCTGGATCTTATTCCCAAAAAAAACTGCCGTATCCAGTCCTTCACCCTGAACCAGGACCTGAAAGAGGGCCTGGACATGGTCTGCGGCGGCAGCCTCACCGTACTCATGGAAACCCTTGTGCCTGGACCGGAACTGATTGCCGTATATCAGGCCCTGGTGGAACTGGAACAATCAGGCAAAAAAGGGGTGCTGGTTTCGAAAATTTTGGGCACCAGCCAGGGAGATTTCACTGTGCAGAAAAGTCTGGTGACATCTGATACCACCATGACAGGGCCTTGTGTCATTCCCAAACCCCTGCTGGATGAGATCTGTGACAACCAGTTTTACGGCAGTTTTCCCATCATCCATTCTGCGGGCCTGGAAGAATTCATTCTCCAGCCCATGGTTTTGGCTGACACCATCGTCATTTTCGGTGCCGGACATGTGGGGTTCCAACTCGCACAAATGGCCCATCTCACCGGATTTTCCACGGTGGTAATTGATGACCGGGAGGAATTTGCCAACCAGAAGCGCTTTCCCCATGCCCGGTCGGTCCGGGTGGTAACGGATTTTACCGCAGCCTTTGACAGCGTGACCATTGATGACCATTCCTATATCGTCATTCTCACCCGGGGCCACCTCCATGACCAGACGGTTCTGGAAGGGGCCCTGCAAACCCATCCCGCCTATATCGGCATGATCGGCTCCCGGACCAAGCGGGACAGGATCTATACCAATCTCCTGGAAAAAGGGATTTCCCAAAATGCTCTGAATGCGGTCTATTCACCCGTGGGCCTTTCCATTGGCGCCCAGACCCCGGCGGAAATCAGCGTCAGCATCATGGCCCAGATCATCCAGATCAGGGCTAAAGCATAACCGTTATCCTGCAAATTATGCAAAAAAAGGTGTTTTATTATCACACTTCATGATATTGATTGCTATTTTTGATTTTCAGAAAAAACACATACATTTCTGAAAAGCTTCAATATCATAAAACATACTTCGGGGGTGTTTCAGATGGTTAAAAGAATCAAAAATGTTAAATTTACCACCAAACTGTTTCTTGCCATGATTTTGGTTGTGGTTGTTTCCATTCTTATCACCTCGGGCAACGCAGTACGCATGTCAAAACAGGGATTGTATACCTTGGGAGAAGGCGCAATAAAAGATATTCACCAAAGCCTGTACAATTCTCTGGCTGCAATCGACCAGAACATAAGGAAAAAACTGGACGGTGATCTATTGCTGCTTGAAAGGCAGATCGCCGCCAACGGCAAATTGTTTCTGGATGATTTCAGAATGACAGAAACAACCATGGTCCACCAGATTACAGGAGAAACAAGCACCAGAAAAATCCCCAAACTCCAGGCGGGATTGCTCTATCTCAATGATGACAATTCCATCGTTGACCAAATTATGGAAATAACGGATGCCACTGCCACCATATTTCAGCTGGTCGACGACAAACTGCTGCGCATATCCACCAATGTACGAAAAACCGATGGCGAACGCGCCATCGGCACCTATATCCCCTCCACCAGCCCTGTATACCAGACCATTATGAATGGACATGTATACAGGGGAAAAGCGTTTGTGGTCAATGACTGGTACCTGACAGCCTACAAACCCCTCCAAAATTCCGAAGGCCAAATCATTGGTGCGGTTTATGTGGGCCAGTTAATGCTTTCAGACCAGGTCCGCACACTTGTTTCAGAAACAAAAATCGGGCCGGGATACTTTTTTCTTTATACAGATGAAGGCTCTCTGGTGATCCATCCCACCTTGTCCCCGTCTGACAATGTTTTTGAAATCGTACCGGAATTCAAAGATCCTGACGGTATGATCGCATACCAATTTAAAGGAGAGGACAAAATCGCCCGGAAAAAGCATATTGATGAATGGGGGGTCACGCTGGCGGTAGGGATGAACAAAAAGGACATCGTTGCCGGGCTTGATGTGCAGATGCTGCGCAACAATCTTCTGGTCGGATTACTTGTGATCCTGGCAGGCGTTATAGTCACTGTTTTTCTGGTCCGTTCAATCAACCGACCTCTGAAAGAGCTTGCAGACAAAGCCATCAAAGTGGGTGAAGGCGATTACACCATCACCTTTTCTTCAGATATTGATGATGCCATCGGAAAGCTCACCAGCTCTTTGGGAATAATGGTCAACAAGGGCAAACAGATGCTGGAAGACATCATCAGATCCTCAGAATCTCTTTCCGCTGCATCAACTCAGCTTGCCGCCATATCAGACCAGATGGTCAGCAATGCTGAAACCACCACCGGCATCGCCAATGATGCCGCCGGCAATGCCGGGGAGGTATCGGACAACATGGTTTCGGTTTCTGCGGCCATGGAGGAATCGACCGTCAACCTGGATACCATTGCATCCGCTTCTGAAGAGATGGGAGCAACCATTAAGGAAATTGCGGAAAACAGTGCCAGGGCACGTCAAACAACCCAAAGCGCAGTGACCATTGCCAATCGTTCCCATGAAAGCATTATGGAATTAGGAAATGCAGCAAAAGCGATAGGTTCCATCACCGAAACCATTACCAATATTTCCGAACAGACCCACCTGCTGGCACTGAATGCAACCATTGAAGCAGCCCGTGCAGGAGAAGCCGGCAAAGGATTTGTGGTTGTTGCCAATGAAATCAAGGACCTGGCCCAGGGGACTGCCCAGGCCACCAGCAAGATCAAGGAAGCAATCGACGGTATTCAGTCAAAAACCACCATTACCGTAAAAGAGATCAATGAAATAAGTCAGATCATCGGGGATGTAAATGAAATAGTCAATGGCATCGTCACTGCTGTTGAGGAGCAGTCCATCACCACCAATGAAATCGTCAACAATGTCACCCAGGCTTCCCAGGGTATTTCTGAAATTAATAACAATGTTGCAAACAGCAATCAGATGACTTCAAAAATGAGCCAGGATGTTGGTCAGGTCAAAGAAAGATCTCTGGAGGTCAAAGATAGCAGCGAACATGTCAGAAAATCGGCTGAAGAACTCTCCCAGCTTGCAGAACGTCTTACCCAGCTGGTTAAAAAATATAAAATATAAAACACCCGGACGTCTGAACAATCAGGTGTGATTCCATGAATCTGGCAGATTGTTCACTTGACATGACCAACACATGTATTTATCATATGAACAATTATTCATATGATAAACCCCTACACATGTACCAGGCAATTTCAAGTTATGGAAAAAACAGTAGATATTGTATATGACATTCTTGCCGCATCCTGGGACCTTTACCTGGATGTGGCCATCTTTATGCTGTTCGGCTTTTTCATTGCCGGACTTCTGTATGTGTTTTTCAAGGCTGACCAGATTAAGCGCCATCTGGGCACCGGAAAAATCAGGCCGGTATTTTTGTCCGCCCTTTTCGGCATTCCCCTGCCCCTGTGTTCCTGCGGGGTGGTGCCTGTGGCTGCCAGCCTGAAAAAACAGGGGGCCAACAGCGGGGCGGCCCTGTCTTTCATGATCGCCACCCCGGAATCCGGTGTGGATTCCATAGCGGTTTCCTGGGCCATGCTGGACCCGGTCATGACCGTTCTCCGCCCGGTGGCAGGGTTTATCACAGCAGTTTCCACAGGGATTGCGCAAAATTTTTTCGGCAGTGAAACCCCTGACAAAACAAAGACAGATCTGATAAAAGAACCCGGCGGGTGAGGCTGTGCTGCCGAAACCTGTGCAGTTGCACAGGAACCATTCAAAACACCGCTTTTGCCGCGGTTGAAAAAAGGACTGACATACGCATTCGGGGAGCTGCTCTCCGACATTGCCCGGCCCTTTGTCATCGGCATGCTCATTGCCGGCGGCATCACCTTTTTTTTCCCGGAAGATCTGACGGCCTGGGCCAATGAACACACATTTTTATCCATGCTGGTCATGCTGGGTGCCGGCATTCCCATGTATGTATGCGCCACCTCCTCCACCCCCATTGCGGCCGCCCTCATCCTCAAGGGACTCAATCCCGGAGCGGCCCTGGTGTTTCTGCTGGCAGGTCCGGCCACCAATGCCGCCACCATCAATATTGTAAAAAACATTTTCAACACCCGGGCACTGGTAATCTATCTGTCCATGATTGCTGTCTGCTCTCTGGCCATGGGATTTTTTGTAGACTGGATATATGCATTCATGCACCTTTCACCCACGGTTATGGTGGGCCAGGCATCCGAGGTCATTCCCCATGTCCTTCAACTGACAGGCGCAGTGGTTCTGACAATCCTGCTGGGGATCAACGGTATAGTGGGCTTCAGACGGATGATCCAGACCCACGCGCAGGTCCACGCCCATTAAAAAATTTTGCATGCATGTGAACCACCCGTCAAAAATCTTGGCAGTAACCCCGGGATTGACGTAGCCGGATAAATCGGCATACTATAGGGCAGCGCTTCTTAATGATGGCGCTGGCCTATTTTTATTGACATATTGCAACCGTATTTTCGGGGAGGATTTTTGGACATTCATATGTCGGACATTGATAAATCCTTTGATGACAGTGGCAGCCGCCGGGTTATATTCCGCAGGGCATCGGCCCGGTTTCCCTCCGGCAGAACAAGCGTCATTGTGGGGAAAAGCGGGGTGGGGAAAAGTTCTCTTTTGAACCTCATCTCCGGTATCGACCTGCCGGACAAAGGATTCATTCAGGTGGGGGACCACTGTATTTCCACCATGAACGATACCGCCAGGACCCTGTTCAGAAGGCGGCATATCGGGTTCATCTACCAGTTTTTCAACCTGATTCCCGTGCTGACAGTGCTGGAAAATGTCACCCTGATTGCAGAACTGGACAAGGTGCCCCAAAAAATCTGCCGCCGCCGGGCCGAAGCCCTTCTGGATCAGGCCGGGCTCCGGGACCGGCGCCATGATTTTCCCGAGACCCTGTCCGGCGGGGAACAGCAGCGGGTGGCCATTGTCCGGGCACTGGTGAATGAGCCGGATCTGGTGCTGGCTGACGAACCCACAGGCAACCTGGACCAGGAAACCGGCGCAAAGATCATGGAGATGATATCCGGACTGGCCCGCAAAAAAAACAAAACCCTGGTCATGGTGACCCACAGCCCGGATGCCGCAGCCTGGGCAGACCAGATCTTTTCCGTGGGCAGCGGGATCCTGACCCCCATGGACCCTGCCACCCATGGGTAATTACCCCCTGATTCTGGTCTGCCTGCGCCACAGCCGCCGGCACCTGGTACGGACCCTGCTTCTGATTTTCGGCATTGCCATGGGGGTGGCCGGGGTGGTGGCCATTGACATTGCAAAAACATCGGTGGAAAAATCCTTTGAACTGTCCACCCGGGAACTGGTTTCCCGATCCACCCACCAGATTACGGGCACCGGTCTTACGATTCCCCAGGATCTGTTTACCGATATAAGAAAAGATCTGGGCATCCACCGATCTGCTCCTGTGATATCCCGGCATGTAAAAGTGTCTCAACTTGGAGACCGGATCCTCACCCTCATGGGGGTGGATCCGTTTTCTGAAACCCATTTCAGGAATCTGCATATTTCGCCGGGAAAACAGGACCTGTCCGGTATCATGACCGGGTCCGACGGTGTGCTCATCTCCCGGAGCCTTGCACGGCAATACAATCTGGATATCGGCAGCCCCCTGGACATCTTCTTGGGCAGCCGCAGGACACCCGTAACTATTGCCGGATTTCTGGACAGTGAAAACAGTTCCGCCGGCCGGATGCTGGAGGGACTTGTAATCACCGATATCTCCCTGGCCCAGGTGATCCTTGAAATGGGGGACCATATCACCCGCATCGATCTGATCCTGGATGGGGATGGCCCAGCAGAAAAGATCCAGGACCTTATCGGAGAAGACCTGTTCCTGGTTGAAACCGATCAGCAAAACCTTGCGGTGCGCGGGCTGTCCCAATCCTTTGAAACCAGTCTGACCGCCTTTTCCATGCTGGCCCTGTTCATGGGCATATTTCTCATCTACAACACCGTGTCTTTTTCAGTGACCCGGCGGCACAGGCTCCATGGCATTTTGCGGGCCATCGGTGCCACCCGGTCCAATATCTTTTTCACGGTGATGGCCGAGGTCATGGTGTATGCCTTGATCGGGTCTGTTTTCGGTGTCCTGCTGGGGATACTGCTGGGCAACGGGGCGGTTCAGGCGGTGGTTGCCACCGTATCAGAGATGTATTTCACCCTGACCGTCAGCCAGACCCATATTTCCGGATTCACCATTGCCAAGGGACTGCTGGCCGGCATCCTTGCCGCTTTTGTATCCGGTTTTTTCCCGGCCCTTTCCGCTGCCGGGACCCGGCCTGTCAGCCTCATGCACCGCACTGTGTCTGAAAAGGGATTCAACCGGGTGGTCCCGGGACTGTTCATCTGGGGTCTGCTTCTCCTAACGTCCGCCGGTCTGTTGATGCGCACCGCCCCCACCCATGCCGGATCTGATTTTACCGGGCTGTTCATGATATTTTTCGGTGCAGCCCTGCTGACCCCGCTGCTCATCCGCATCCTCGTCAGAATATTTCTGGCTGCAGGCATGGGCGCATTGGGGATGATGGTCAAAATGGCCCTGAGAAACATCATTCGGTCCCTGCGCCAGACCAGCGTGCTCATGGCATCGCTCATGGTGGTCACCTCGGTTTACATCGGCATTGAGGTAATGACAGGCAGTTTCAGGCTCTCCATCATCCAGTGGGTGGATGACCATATCGGCGGCGATATCCATGTGTCATCCGCTGACCTGCTTGCCCGGTCCCTGGATCCGGACCTGGTGGACAAAATCCGTCACCTGCCCCAGGTAACCTCCCTGTCTGCATACAATATCCACCCGGTATTTTCCCGGGCTTCCGGAAAAGTGCACCTGTTTTCCTATCAATCGGACCAGTCGGTCAAGCGCTGGTCATGGACAGCGGCACCAAAAGAGGAACTGGACGCGCTGCTGGAAGAGGGATGGATCTTTGTATCGGAGATATTTGCCCGGCAGCATAATGTGATGCCCCGGCAGGGAGCTGCTGCTGTTCTGGAAACCCAAAAAGGGCCGGTTAGCTTTAAAGTTGCCGGAATTTTCCGGGATTTTTTCATGGGAGGCGGCCGGGTGGTGGTATCTCCAGATACCATGGCCCGTTACTGGGGGCATGATGACATCACGGCCCTGCAGCTGTTCCTGGCATCCGGCACCCCGCCGGAACCGGTGATAAATACCATCCGGCAGATGCTTGACCCGAAAGACATGATAGAGATCAGATCCGGCAACGCCATTAAACACAGCATCCTGGCGGTGTTTGACAACACCTTTATCATCACCTCCGCCCTCCAGGTGCTCACCGCCATTGTGGCCCTCACCGGTATTTTGAACGCGGTCACGGCCCTGCTCCTGGAGCGGACCAGAGAGATCGGTATCCTGCGGGCCTGCGGCACATTGACCAGCCAGGTCAGACAGCTGCTGCTCCATGAATGTTTTTTCTACGGCCTGCTATCCGGGATCATGGCCATCCCTCTGGGAACGGCCCTGTCCTGGGTTTTGATCCATATCATTAACCAGCGTGCATTCGGATGGACCTATGACATGGTCCTCACCCCTGGCGTGTTTTTCCAGGCCATTGCCCTGTCATCAGCGGCAGCCCTTGCTGCCGGCATATTTCCGGCCCTGGCCGCCGGCAGAACCCATATTTCCACCGCCCTGCACATGGAGTGATTTATGCGGTATCTTTGTGTCATATCCTTTTGCCTGGCTGTAATTTTTCCGGCCCTGTTTGTGTGGGGCTGTGCCCCCCCGGATAATACGGACCGCATCGACATTGCAAGGGCCCTTTCCAATAACCAGGGCATGGACTGCTATGACACGGTCACCGGCCCCGAACCACTGGTTTTCCCGAAAGATGCCGGCCCCCATGAAAACTTCCGCACCGAATGGTGGTATTACACCGGCAACCTGACCACTGACCAGGGACGGCATTTCGGTTATCAGCTCACCTTTTTCCGCCAGGCCCTTTCCTGTGAACCTGTGAAAGAAGATTCCCAATGGCGGACCCGGCAGCTGTATTTTGCCCATTTTGCCGTCACCGACACCCGAAACAAGGCGTTTCATACCTTTTTCCGCATGAACCGTGGAAGTCTGGGCATTGCCGGCAGCCTGGCCCAGCCTTTCACAGTATGGATCGACAACTGGCAGGTCAAAGAAACCGGATCACATCTGACCCTGGATGCCCTGTCTGATGAGATCTCCCTGTCTTTGACCCTGACACAGGAAAAGCCCCCCATTCTCCAGGGGGAGCGGGGATTTTCCCGAAAAGGACCCGGGACCGGCAATGCCTCTTTCTACTTTTCCCTGCCCCGGCTGCACACCCAGGGCTTCATCACTTTGGGTGGAAACCGTTTCCAGGTGACCGGCAACTCCTGGTTTGACCATGAGTGGAGCACCACAGTGCTGGGAGAGGATGTCCAGGGATGGGACTGGTTTTCCGCCCACCTGGCTGACGGCCGGGACCTGATGGTTTGCCGGATCAGAAAAGCGGACGGTACATCCAACGGATTTGGATTCGGGAGCATCTCCTTTGCCGACGGCAACTATGTGATCCTGTCGGAAACAGATTTTACCCTCACCCCAAAGGCCCGCTGGAAAAGCCCGGAAACCGGCAAACGCTATCCGGTCCAGTGGCAGATCCGCATACCGGATCACGACCTGGACCTGTCGGTCTCACCGGTGATTGACAACCAGGAACATACCCATGCCTTTGCATACTGGGAAGGGGCCATGCGCTTTTCCAGCCCAGGTGTCCAGGGCATGGGATACCTGGAAATGACCGGTTACTGAAACACACTGCACGCTTTCAAGATATCTGAAATCTGAGGGCGATGAAATTCAATTGAAGCTTGATGCAGCATCATGCCGATTTCTGGCAAGTCACCCGGGATGCCCTTGATTTTACTTTTGACATGCATCAGATCAATGATCTGGGATTTTCAAACCCGATCCCAAAGTTTATCAACTTGCCGTTGATAAACTAAAGAGAGCTTAAATGTGATTGATGAATAGATAACCAATGCTTATGTTCAAGTTTTTGGAACTTTTAATCAGGGCTTTTTTTCTGATTAACTTCTGGATCTATGACAAGGATCTGTCCGATATCCATGATCTTGAAACGGCCGGCATCAAGTTGGTTGTCTGAGATGTACCGGTTGAGATCAAGGCCGGGATACCCGGCCGGTTCATCCCCCAGATGAAAAGTGCCCCACTGGGTGGGGATGAAATACCGGGCATTCAGGTCGGTAAACCCCTGGACCGCTTCGGCAATGTTCATGTGGTTGTAGGCCATGAACCACCGGGGATGATAGGCGGTGGTGGCCATAAATGCATAATCGATGCCGGGAAACCGCCGACCGATCTCTCCAAACCCCTTGAAATACCCGGAATCTCCGCCAAAATACAGGGTCACATCCGGGGTAATCAACAGCCAGGATGCCCACAAGGAACGGTTCCGGCCCTGGGTGATACGCAGGGACCAGTGCTGGGCAGGCAGACAGATGAGTTTTATGCCGTTATCAAGACTGTATTCTTCCCACCAGTCCATCTCATGCACCATTTGTTTGTTCATTTTCTCCACCATGGTTTTCAGGCCCAGGGGCACAAACACCGGGGCGTCTGCCGGCAGCTTCTTCATCGTGGCCCTGTCCAGATGATCATAGTGATTATGGGATATAATGATGTTCACCTCTGGTACCAGGCGGTTGAATGCTTCCATGGTCAGGGCCGGCGGGGTGACCCTGGCAGGGACCAGAGCCCGCTTGGAGAAAATCGGGTCTGTAAGCCAGTATGTATTATTGATGCGGATCAAAAAGGTATTATGCCCTATCCAGAGGATAAAGTCCCCTTTGGTCTGGGCCAGGCGCCGGGCCGTATCCGACAGGACCGCCGGGAAAAAAGCCTGCTCCGCTTGTGAATAATCGGTTTTAGAAAACAGTTTCCACCACAAAACATCCAGAAAACTTTTGTCCGGCATGGGCATCCAGGGGGCAAAATACCGGCCGTCATCAACATTACGGGCATACAGATCGGCCGTGCTGGTCTGGTTCACCTGGTTTTCCCAGAATTTTTCAGAAAATGTCAATTTTTCTTTAGGGGTGCAGGCAAAGAGAACAGCTGTCACCATAATCCCTGCAAACACCAGAACCATGTATCCAAAACAACTGTCATATCTGGACTTCATTAAAAAATACCCTTTCCAGTAAAAAATGGGTGCCAATCTTTCCCAGAACCTATATATTGGAACAGACAAAGTCAACAGGATTTACCGCTGAATCAGGAGGATCACGTGCTTACACCCATAAAAATCGGCGTCAGCTCCTGTCTGCTGGGCAACCTTGTCCGGTATGACGGGGGCCACAGCCATGACCGGTTTCTCACCCAGACCCTGGGATTGTTCGCTGAATATGTGCCGGTGTGCCCGGAAGTGGAATGCGGCATGACCACCCCCAGGGATTCCCTGCGTCTGGTGGGTGACCCGGAAGCCCCCCGACTGGTCACCCGAAAAACAGGAGAAGATCACACAGAGCAGATGCGTACCTGGATACACAAAAAGCTCCCGGTTCTGGAAAAAGAAAACCTGTGCGGATTTATCTTCAAGAGCAAATCTCCCAGCAGCGGCCTTTACCGCATCAAGGTGTACGGAGATGACGGCAAGATGCGCAACAACGGCACCGGCCTGTTTGCCCGGGCCTTTACCCGGCATTTTCCCCGGATACCGGTGGAAGAGGCGGGCCGGCTCAACGATCCCAAGCTGCGGGAACATTTTATTGAAAATATATTTTCCTTCCAGCGGTGGCGCCGTTTTCTGGAAGACCGTCCCACCCTGGGCAAAATGGTGGCATTTCATACAGACAACAAACTGCTGATCCTCTCCCACAGCCAGGACATTTACCGGCAGATGGGCAAGCTGGTGGCCCAGGGAAAACAGATGCCCCCTGCTGAACTGTTCGAAGCCTATGAAAAACTGCTGCGCAAGGCCCTGGATTTAAAAACCACCCCGAAAAAAAATATCAATGTACTCCAGCACGCAATGGGGTTTTTTAAAAAAGATTTGACCAGGGATGAAAAACAGGAGCTGCTGTCCAGTTTTTCACAGTACAAGGATGGATATGTGCCGCTTATCGTTCCGCTGACTTTGATCAAACACTATGTGTTAAAATATGACCAGCCCTGGCTCAAGTCCCAGACCTTTCTTCACCCCCACCCCTTTGAGCTGAAACTGAGAAATTATTTTTAACGCACAAAGGCTCATCAGGACAGCCGGCAGCAGCGGGATAATTCCTGGAAAGTACAAGCATTTTCCATGCAATGGCCCGGGCCGATCGCAAGATCTCCTTGACACGGCATGGAAAAGTATCTTATGAAATTAACCGGAACTTTGATTGATAAAATAAGGAGATAACGCATGGCATATGATTTTAGTTTAAATGAAGTGTTTGAAATGGCCATCCAGATTGAAGCCAATGGGGCCGGGTTTTACAGAAAAGCAGCCGGTTTTCAGAAAGAGCCGGCAGACAAGGAATTTCTGGAAAAACTGGCCCGTATGGAAGATAAGCACAAGCAAACATTTGAGGCCATGCGCCAGGAAGTCTCAGATGCGGAAAAGCAGCAGACCGTGTTTGATCCGGCAAACGAACTGTCCATGTATCTCAAGGCCATGGCAGACTCCCATGGCGGGGAAGGCAACCCGGAGATTGCTGACTCCTTTACAGGCGAAGAAACCATGGAGGAGATCATCACCACTGCCATCGGCCTGGAAAAAGAATCCATCCTCTTTTATCTGGGCCTCAAGGATCTTGTACCCCCCAAATACGGCCATGACAAACTGGATCACATAATCAAAGAAGAGAAACTGCACGTGGCCCAGTTGAATGGATTTTTAAAAAAAGCCACCACATAGGAAATATTTCTCACCCGCCAGGTTTTTTATCCGGGTATTTTCCTGGCGGGTACCCCCGGTTTACCGGTGGACTGGAAAATACCCCCGGTACATGGTTTACACCAATCACTGCATATGGCCAATACCTTCATACATCATCTGAAATCCTCACTTTTCAGAGAGCCGTTCAATATTATTGTTCCCATATGGTCTGTTTTCCTGGTATTTGCATTAAGCGTCTTCTTTGTCTTTATCCCCTCTTTGAAAACCTCTCTAATGGACCAGAAAAAAGAGATGATCCAGACACTTACCGACAGTGCCGTCAGCCTGTTGTCTGAATACCAACAAAAAGTTGCTGCAGGTGAATTGACCATGGCAGAGGCAAAATCCAGGGCCATGGGACAGATACGGTATATGCGGTACGGGTCTGAAGCAAAAGATTATTTCTGGATTATTGATATGCACCCTTTCATGGTCATGCACCCCTACCGCCCGGACCTGGAAGGCAAAGACCTGACAGATTTTACTGACCCCCGGGGCAGCTACCCCTTTCTGGCCATGGTGGAAACGGTGATGAATCACAAAGAGGGCTATGTAAACTATTACTGGCAATGGAAAGATGCCCCCCACAGAATCATGCCCAAACTTTCCTATGTCAAAGGGTTTGCACCCTGGGAATGGATTGTGGGAACCGGCATATATATGCAGGATGTGCAGGCTGAAGTCAGCGGCATCCTCGACGACCTGAACACCATATTCATCACCGTCCTGCTTTTCGTACTCGCCCTGTCTGCCTATATCACCTGGCAGACCATCAGCATCAGGGACAAAAAGGAACGGGTGAAAAACACCCTGAAACAGGAAAGAGAAACCCTTTCCATGATTCTGGAGAGCACCCCCCAGGGTATTTCCCTGGTTGACAATGACGGCAGATACCTTTATGTAAATTCCTTTTTCACAAAAATTACCGGGTATACACGTGACGATATTCCCTCCAAAGAGGTGTGGTTTCAAAAAGCCTATCCTGACGTCGCATACCGGAAAAAAGTGATGGCAGCCTGGGACAATGATATATCCACCCGGGAGGCAAGCCATGTAAGAGAATTTGAAATCACCTGCAAAAATGGAGAAACCAAATTCATTGAATTTCGGTCCTGCTTTATGGAGGACCAGAAAATATCTGTATTGACAGATGTAACAGACAGAAAAGAAACCGAAGAAATCAGCCGGGAAAAAGACAGGCTTCAGGCTGTTCTTGAACTCTCCGGTGCGGTATGCCATGAAATGAACCAACCATTGATGAGCATATCAGGATATTTTGAACTCATCCTGCTGGATATGCATGAAACTGACCCCAATTATCCAAAAATCAAAAAGATCCAGGTCCAGCTGGAACGAATGGCCAATATAACCAAAAAGCTGATGAAAATATCCAAATATCAGACAAAAGACTATCTGAACGGAAAAATACTGGATATACCAGGGCTTTCAGAAAACCAGTCCGTGCCTGAACCGTCAGAACCGAATTCAGGCACGGACACACCAGAAAAAAAATGATTCCACTAAACCAGGCCCACCGGTTTTGGGACTGCGGGGCAGGTTTTGGCGCTACTGGGCAAGGGTGCCCAGATCCGGATTTGCCTTGATGGTCTGTTTGTCTCCTGCCAGGTGGCGCCGTGCTTTTTCCTTGTTCTTTTTTATCAGAATCTGCAGCTTGTCTGAAAGGCCGTCAATGGCGGAATACATGGTTTCCGCTTCCTCTTTTGCATGAATTTTAAGCTTTTCACAGCTCAGGTTGATCTCTGCAATATGGCGTATTTTTTCAACAGACAAAACCAGATTTGCTTCTGCCGGAGCATCCAGCATTTTATCCAGTTTTTCCAGTTTTTCCTGTACATAGGATTTGAGGGCATCTGAGGATTCAATCTTTTTGAAGGTGATGGATATCTGCATGCAAAGTCCTCCTGTTAAGGGGTTGATTGGTATATCACAACCAGTTTAACAGAAAATGGGCACCAATGACAGGAAAGTCAATTTTTTTCCAGCCATTTTCTGTGCTTGTCCCAAATTATCAATTCATGTATAGTAAATACCACTGCATTCCCATTGTCTGAAAAGGAGACCGTCATGAAAAAAGCAAGCGATATCATGGAAACTAACATCATCTGCGTGACCCCTGACACAGACATCCCCAAGGCAGTGGGGATACTGCTTGACAACCATATCAACGGGGTCCCGGTGGTCAATGACAAAGAAGAGCTGGTGGGTATCCTGTGCCAGAGCGACCTGATCTTTCAGCAAAAAGAGATGCCGGTCCCCCCGATTTTCACCATTCTGGATTCCATCTTTCCTTTGTCCTCAAACAAAAAAATTGATGAAGAATTCCGCAAAATTGCTGCCACCACCGTGGCCCAGGCCATGGTAAAAGATGTGGTATCGGTGGCACCGGACACCCCGGTGAGTGAAATCGCAAGCCTGATGGTGGAAAAGCATTTTCACACCATCCCGGTGGTAAAAAACAAGAAACTGGTGGGCATCATAGGCAAGGAAGATGTGCTGAAAACCCTGACCCCTTGATATCTGAAACCTGATTCCGGCATCTGGCTGCCGGTTTCCATTATCCATATTTTATCAACAATCCCCACCCAAACATGGGAGGCTGTCATGGCGTATTTTGATTTTACCAGTTTTGAAGTATCGTTTCACCAGTATGTAAAATATGTCCTGGGCAAGCCCCTGGCCGAGACCAGCAAAAAGGACCAGCTCAATGCGGTTTCCTATGCTGTGGGCAAATATCTGATGGACATCAATTTCGACACCCAGCAGCGGTATGCTGAAAACAATGCCAAAAAGGTGTATTACCTGTCCATGGAATTTCTCATCGGCCGGCTGTTGTACAACAACCTGCTGAATCTGGGAATTTTTGATGCATGTACCCGGTTTTTAAAAAAACAGGGGATTGATCTGGAAAAACTGGTGGAGGAAGAGCAGGACCCGGCCCTGGGAAACGGGGGCTTAGGAAGACTGGCAGCCTGTTTTCTGGATTCTCTGGCCAGCCTGGACATGCCGGGATTCGGATATGGCATCAACTATGATTACGGGCTGTTCCGCCAGGTGATAATCAATGGCCACCAGCGGGAAAAACCCGACTACTGGCCCAATCGGTCCTCGCCCTGGCTGATCCGCCGCTCCGGGGAGCAGTACATGCTGCCCATTTACGGAAAAATTGAAGATACCCTGGACCGGAACGGGGAATACAATCCCATGTGGACCAACTGGAAACTGTTCATGGGCAGACCCCACGATATCCTTGTGTCAGGACATGGCGGCCGCACCGTAAACAGGCTCAGGCTTTTTTCCGCCGCTGCCTCGGAAGACTTTGACATCAGTATTTTTAATGACGGGGATTATCTTAAAGCGGTGCGGCGGAAAATCACATCTGAAAGCGTCACAAAAATTCTGTATCCATCTGATGCCAAAGATGTGGGAAAGGAACTGCGGTTGATTCAGGAATATTTTCTGGTGGCCTGTGCCATCCGGGATATTATCCGCAGTTATGAAACACGCCACAAAACCTATGAAACATTTCACCAGCAGGTGGCTATCCAGCTCAATGACACCCATCCCTCCCTGGCTGTTGCGGAGCTTATGCGTACCCTGGTGGATGAAAAGGGTCTGGAATGGGAAAAAGCCTGGAACATAACCGTGAAAACACTGGCTTTTACCAACCACACCCTGCTGCCGGAAGCCCTGGAAACATGGCCGGTATCCATTCTGGGCAAGGTGGTGCCCCGGCATCTGCAGATCATATTTGAGATCAACCAGCGCTTCATTGCATCGGTGAAAAAAAGATTCGGTGAAGGTTCTGATGATATGATAGCACGGATGTCCATTATTCAGGAAGGCGAAGAACAGCAGGTGCGCATGGCCAATCTGGCCATTATCGGCAGCCATTCGGTAAACGGGGTTGCCAGGGTGCATTCAGACCTGGTCAAAACCCGGCTGGTCCCGGAATTTTATTCTCTGTGGCCGGAAAAATTCAACAACAAAACCAACGGGGTCACACCCAGGCGGTGGGTTGTGGCCTGCAATCCAGAACTGGCAAAATTGATCACTGATGCCATCGGCAGGCGCTGGATCGCAGATCTTGACCTTGTATGGGAGCTGGAAGCATTCCAGAATGATCCCGGTTTTCTGGACAGATTCCGGGCGGTGAAACAGACCAACAAAAAAAATCTGGCAGCCTATATCAGGGACACGGTGTTTGAAACCGTTGATCCAGGGTCCATATTTGACATCCAGGCCAAGCGCATCCATGAGTACAAGCGGCAGCTGCTCAATGTCCTGCACATCATCCACCTGTATCTGTCCATCAAGGACAATAACAAAGATATTAAAGCGCCCCGGACCTTCATCTTTGCCGGCAAGGCAGCACCAGGGTACCACACGGCCAAGCTGATCATCAAACTGATCCACAACCTGGCTGCCGTGGTGAACAAAGACCCCCGGGTGAACCAGCAGCTGAAAATCGTATTTCTGCCTGACTACCGGGTGACCCTGGCGGAGCGCCTTATTCCGGCAGCAGATGTCAGTGAACAGATATCCACTGCCGGCATGGAAGCCTCGGGCACCGGCAACATGAAATTCGCCATGAACGGGGCTTTGACCATCGGTACCATGGACGGTGCCAACATTGAAATCTATGAACAGGTGGGCAAAGACAACATGTACATTTTCGGATTGACTGTGGATGAGGTGGAGGCGTTACGCCCCCATTACCTTCCCAGGGAATATCTGGAAAAAGATGACCGTCTCAAACAGGTGATATACGCCCTCCGGTCCGACCGGTTCAGCCAGTCGGAACCTGGCATTTTCCGCCCCCTGTATAACCTGCTCATGTCCCCGACGGACCATTACCTGCATTTTGCCGATTTCAGCTCGTATGCCGCTGCCCAGGAAGCCATCAGCAGGGATTTTCTGGAGCCAGCCAGATGGAGCGCCAAGGCCCTTATGAACACCGCCCGCACAGGTAAGTTTTCCAGCGACAGGACCATCAAGGCCTATGCCAGTGAAATATGGGGGATTCAATCCCAGATCCAGGAACAGGACCGCTGGTAAAAAAACGGCCCTGGGTGATGGTCTCTTTTTTACGGCAACTGTTCCAGCACCAGGCCGGTGCGGCTGGGCAAATACAGGGGCAGAAGCTGCCGGGTGATCTCCCCCTGGATCATGGGGTTGGTGGAATGCGGCTGCCCCTGCATAAGCCGGTTCCGGCCCCCGAACCGGGCCTCGTCCGTGTCCAGGATCATCCGGTATTTTCCCGCCGGCGCATCCACCCGGTAATCAAAAAAAGACCGGTCAGGGTGAAAATTGAAGACAAGAAAAAACTTTCCCCGAAAAAAGGCTATGATATTGTGGTCCTCATGCAGATAACACAGATTCGGGTATGATGCCAACAGATCTTTTTCTTTTGCAAGCAGAATCATCAAGCGGTCAAATGCGAATAAATCCGTATAAAACAGATCCGGGTCATATTTCAGCGACCACTGGCGCCGGGCATACTGAAAGGAAAAATGGTTCTGACGGGAGGGAAAATCCACCCATTCCGGGTGGCCGAACTCATTGCCCATGAAATTCAGGTAACCGGCATTGGCCGTGGCCAGGGTGATCAGCCGGATCATCTTGTGCAGTGCCACTGCCCGGAACGTTTCAATGCCGGCATTTTCCTTGTGCATGGCTGTATAGATGCGGCTGCCCATGAGATGCATCATCAGGGTTTTATCCCCTACCAGGGCCTGGTCATGGCATTCAGCATAGGAAATGGTGGCTTCTTCTGCCCTGCGGTTGGTGAGTTCATACCACAGCTTTTCCAGGGGCCAGTCTTCATCCCGGGTTTCCTTGAGCAGCTTGATCCAGAAGTCGGCAATGCCCATGGCAAAACGAAAATCAAACCCGTATCCTCCCTGGTCAATGCCTGCAGCCAGGCCGGGATACCCGCTGACATCTTCGGCAACCGTTACAGCCTGAGGCTGAAGCTGGTGCACCAGCTGGTTGGCGGTAAACAGATAGGACAGGGCATCTGTATCAACCCCGTGCCCGAAGTAATCAGCATAACTGACAAATGCCCTGTTCAGGCCGTGGTCTTCAAAAATCATGGATGTAATGCCGTCAAACCGGAACCCGTCCACATGAAATTCTTCGATCCAGTACCGAAGATTGGACAAAAGAAATTTTATGACCATGGGTTTTGCATAATCAAAACACCGGGAATCCCATAACCGGTGCACCCCTCTGGGACCGTCATGGAAAAACTGGTACAGGGTACCGTCAAAACAGGACAGCCCCTCCACCTCGTTGCGGACACTGTGGGAATGGATGATGTCCATCAACACCTGTATGCCTTCCTGGTGGGCTGCATCAATCAGTTTTTTGAACTCTTCCGGGGTGCCGAACCGGGATGAGGGAGCGAAAAAAGAGGAAACATGGTAGCCGAAAGATCCGTAATAGGGGTGTTCCTGCACCGCCATCAACTGGATGGTGTTGTACCCGGCATGCACGATCTTGGGCAGGATATGGCGGCGGAATTCCGTCCAGGTGCCGATACGTCCTTCCTCCAGTGCCATGCCTGTATGGGCTTCGTAAATCAGTATGGGGCCGTCCCTGCGGACGGTCTCCTGCACCTGCCATGCATAGGGTTCCGGCGGATCCCACACCTGGGCATTGAAGATCAGGGTATGGGGATCCTGAACGACCCGCCTGGCTGCTGTGGGAATCCGGTCTCCCTCCCCCCCGGGCCAGATAACTTTCAACCGGAACAGGTCCTGGTGGGCAAACCGTTCTGCAGGAAATTGTGCCTGGAAAGTATCGCCGTCCTTTCTGGGTACCTGGTATTCCGGCACACATCTCCAGTTGTTTTTGTCACACAGAATGTACATGTCAGAAGCATTGGGAGCCCATTCCGTGAACACCCACGCAAACTTTTTTTTGTCAAAATGCAGGCCGAACCGCAGGTGATAATCTGCAAACGATTCCAGAGAACCGCCATTTTCCCGGCACAGTCTTTGCTCCAGGTCCTGGGCAGCCCGGTACCGGGATGTGATGGTATCGGCATGGGCCAGCAGTCCCGGGTCATTGAAAATTCCGGGGTCAGACAAGGAATGGTCTTTGGAGCATTTTTTCATAAAGGCTGATATAATCCTCTGCACATCGGGTGTGGTTGAATGCCAGTACGCTTTCAATCATGATCCTGTGGATCTGGGTTTCTCTGGTCTGGTCATCCAGCATATAAAAATCCATTGCCCGGTCAACCGCCCAGGAAAGGCCATTGGCGTCATGGACGGTGAATACAAATCCATTGCCGCTGTCACCGGCCGGATCCAGGGGCTGGACCGTGTCATGGAGCCCCCCGGTATCAAACACAATGGGCAGACTGCCGTAGATACCTCCCACCATCTGGGGCAGGCCGCAGGGCTCAAAAGCTGAGGGCATGAGTACAAAATCCGATGCAGCAAATGCCTGGTGGGAAAGTCCTTCGTTGAAGCCGCAGACAGCCACGCGGCTACCTATGCCATGGTGCCGGACAATATCATGAAAATGCTTTTCAAAAGAACCCGATGCCACAGATACGATCTGCAGCCCCTGATCCCAGTACCGGTCCACCATATCGAACATAATCTCTGCCAGCAGCTGGCACCCTTTCTGCACCGGATCCAGGCGGGAGGGCCAGAAAAAAAGCGGGGCATCTGCATTTTCTTCCATATCCAGAATTTTCTGCAGATATTTTTTGTTTGCCGCCTTCATTTTTTTATGGTTCTTGGGGCCAAAGTTATATCTGATCAGATCGTCCACTGCCGGATTAAACTCAGGTTCCGGTGCATTCAGAATCCCGGTTGCACATCCGGAATAATATTTATGGGTCAGTTCATTTTTCAGGCAGGGTTCCACAAAAGGGTGGCGGTCCTCCACAATTTCCCGCAGAAAAGTGGGGCTTACGGTGTTCACATAATGGGCCGCAAACACCCCTGATGTGAGAAAATCCACCCGGTTCCAGTCCCGGCTCTCTTCATAGTTTACCGGCGGTTGCTTGAAATACATCCGGTGCCAGAAAGCGGCCGCATCAATGCCCCGGTCTTCGATTTCCGCCATGGTGGATGTCATGGTGTGAATATTGTGAATGGTGAACAGGCAGGGGATCTCCATCTCCCGGGACATGGCCGGGATCAGTCCCGTCATCCAGTCATTGCAGTGGATGATATCCGGCTCCACACGAGGGATAATGTTGTTGATGACCTCCCTCTGAAATGCCAGAGACACCTTCAGATCCATGTCGGAATACCCGGAATAGACATTGCTCAAATAATAAAAGGCCCGGTCTGCTGCCAGGTGAATACGTTCTTCGTCTAAGCGTTTACGGATCTTTGCCAGTTCCCGGCTGTGGGTTTTGGTGGTGCTGCCGTCAAAGATGGACCTGTAATCCGGCAATGCCACATGTACATCACAGCCCAGATCAAACAGGGCGGAAATCAGGGCGGCAGACACATCAGCCAGGCCCCCGGCTTTGGCAGAATAATTGGATCGGTCCCCCATATCTTCGGGAAGGTAGGTTACTTCAGGCGTCACAATAAGGATTCTTGGTTTTTGTGCCATATATCTTCCCCCGTGAACAACAACTGGTGCAGGTTTGGTGTGAATGCTTACATTTTCAACTGTCTGGTCCAACCCAGGTGATCAATCCCGGGGTATTGCTTAATACCGGATCTCCCTTGGGTATTACCCGGGCGGTATAACCGAACCGTCCGGAATCTGAACAGATGACCCGGCATCCGTAAATATGGGTGCCGGGGGCAATGGTATTCTGCAGTTCCATGGTTTCGGCCCGGCTGCCATCCATCTGCCCTGTCCCCCGCAATTTGCCGTGATATATCTGTACATCCACCTCTTCAGGCGTCAGTTCCCCCAGAAAAACCTCCAGCACAATGCTGAAGCTTTCTCCCACAGCAAAATCACTTGATGGTGTGATCTTTGGCTTTGACAAACGGATATGGGACCACAGTGCGTTGAGCCGGGACTGGGTCAACGCAAGGTCTTTGGCTTTTCTGGCTGTGTTTTCAGTGAGCTGTTCCAGGTTTCTGGCAGCCGGAATATAAAACCGGTTGGAATATTCCCTGACCATCCGGTCACTGGAAAAATCCATAATCGCCATTTTCATGGCTGCTTTCATCATTCGGATCCATCTTTTTGGCGGATTGCCCCACATCCGGTCATAAAAAACCGGAATCACGTCATTTTCCAGAATATTGAACAATGCCTGGCTTTCCACCTCATCCTGGTAATCCGGGTCTTCATAATTATCTCCGTTGCCGATACGCCAGCCCGTGGTTTCTGAAAACCCTTCACACCACCACCCATCCAGTATGGACAGGTTCAGGCCCCCGTTGGCAGCTGCTTTCATACCGGATGTACCGCAGGCCTCAAATGGCCTTCTGGGTGTATTCAGCCACACATCACACCCCTGTACCATATACCGTGCAATATTGATATCATAGTTTTCCAGAAAGACCACCCGGTGACGGACCTCAGCCTGCCTTGCAAATTCCACAATACGTTTGATAAGGGCCTTGCCCTCGTTGTCATTGGGATGGGCCTTGCCCGCAAACACCAGCTGGACCGGCTGCTCCGCGCTGGTGATGAGCCGGAGCAGGCGCTGGGGATCCTTGAGCAGAAGTCCGGCCCGCTTATAGGTGGCAAACCGCCGGGCAAAACAGATGGTAAGGACACGGGGATCCAGGGCGGCTGACACCTCATCGAGCAGGTTCCGGGAGGCATTGCGCCTATCATACTGTGCCACCAGCAGCTGCCGGGTTTTCCTGATAAGATTGGACCGGTCAAGTTCATGGACATGCCACAGATCCGCATCCTCTATGCTGTCGATACGTGCCACCAGAGCAGAATCAGATTGCCGGCCGGACCAGTCCGATGCCAGATACCGTTCCAGCAGGCCGTTTTTATGGCGTGAAATATAAGAATTGATATGAACCCCGTTGGTGACATGGGAAATGGGGATCTCCTCTTTCTGCCGCCCGGGCCACAGTCCCTGCCACATGGACCTTGCCACATGGCCGTGCAGCCGGCTGACACCGTTAATATAGCCTGAAAAAGCCACCCCGAAACAGAACATGGAAAATTTGGTCTCCCCCCCGGACCCGGGCATTTCTCCCCAGGACAGCAGTTCATTTTCTGAAATACCGAATTTCTGTGCATACGGGGCGATATAGGGACGTACAAGCTCCTTGTCAAATTCATCATGCCCGGCTGACACCGGCGTATGGGTGGTAAACACGGCACTGCGCCGGCAAACCTGGGATGCGCTTTGATATTCCAGGTCAAACCGGTCCATGATCAGACAGGTGCGTTCAAGGCCCGCAAAGGCGCAATGCCCCTCGTTCATATGGCAGACAGCAGGAAACATGTCCATGGCCTTCAGCACCTTGGTGCCGCCGATGCCCAGCAGAATTTCCTGGGCCACCCGGATCTCGCCGTGGCTGGCATACAGCCGGGAGGTGATGTTCCTGATCTCTTCTGAATTTTCAGGCAGGTTGGTGTCCAGAAGCAGCAGCCTTATTTTCCCCACCTTTATCTGCCATACACAGGCCCGGATAATACCCCTGGGGCCCGGGATTTCAATGAGAAGATCTGTACCGGACCCGTTGCTGATTTTCTGGGCAGGCAGATCAAACACATCAATGATGGGATAGGTTTCCTGCTGCCAGCCATTATGGTCCAGGTATTGGCGGAAATACCCCTCCCGGAACAGCAGACCAATGCCTGTCAGGGGCAGGCCCAGGGCAGACGATGCCTTGAGATGGTCTCCGGCCAGGACCCCGAGTCCACCGGCAAAAAAAGGCAGAGATTCATGCAGCCCGAATTCCATGGAAAAATAGGCCACAGTCTCCTTGGGTCCCAGATCAAGCCCCTGAATCTGGGGAATATCTGAAAACATGTTTTCAAATTTTGTTTTCACCCGGGCCAGATGGCCCAAAAAACTCTCATCTATGGAAAGTTCCTCATACCGGCGCTGGGAGATCCGGGTGAGAAATACCACCGGATTTTTTCCCACCGCCTCCCACTGCACCGGATTGATCCGGCGAAACACATCAACCGCCTCGTCATTCCAGCACCACCACAGGTTTCTGGCCAGGTAGTCCAGAAAGGACAAAGACTCGGGTATGGCCGGATAGACTTTATAAATCTGCATTTCTTGCATGAATGTCATGTACTCCTCGAGGATAATTTATGTACCACCCGGGCCGCCTCGCTCACGCCCCAGGCCTGGGCATCACAGCCCCTGGGTGTGTGGGGAAAATCTCCATCCAGAATTTCGGGGATATATCCGGCAGCACCGGTTCTCATCAGATGTTTACAGCTGCCCAGCCACGCCAGACAGGTGGCATGGCTGTCCGGACCGAATACTGCGGCCCAGGCTTCGCAGAATACAGGAAACTGCCAGGTCCAGGCAGTACCGTTATGGTAGGCTGGTTTTCTTTTTGTATCCTCATCCCCCTGGTACACCCCGGCATAGGGGTGGTGGGGGTCATTGAGAGTTATACCGTCATGGACAACAGCCAGAGGGTGAGACACCTTTCTATCGGCAAGGCTTCTTATCCCGCCCGGCACCAGCAGTTCCAGGCAGGTTTCCACGGTTTTTTGTGCCAAGTCCCCGGGGCCTATTGCCCCCAGGGTAAGCAGCAGCAGCTGGTTGGGCCGCAGGGCATCATCAGGCACTGCCCTGGATGCCGGGCCGTCTCCGTGCAGGCAGTCACTGAAATACCGGAGCGGTTCCTGCCAGAACAACGATGTTATGGCCTGCTTGACTGTATGTGCCTTTTTGTTCCATCCGGTGCCCGGGTCAATGGTTCCTAAAAAAACAAGGGCGTTGTACCACAGGGCCTGGATCTCCACGGGATATCCCTGGCGGGGGGAGCCGGCCGGAAAATTGGTGTCCATCCAGGTAAAATGGGCAGGGCTGTACAAAAGCTGTGTGTCAGGATCAGCCCGCACGCCGGTGCGGGTACCGGCAACAAGAGATTCCGCCATGGAAACCAGTACCTGTTTCAATGTGCGGCCGTCCAGGTCCTGGTCCAGAAAGGATGGGTCCTGTGTTTTTTCCATCATGTCCCGGCAGCAGGCAAAAAACCACAGGGGCGCATCCGAGGTCTCAATATTGCCGGCATCTTCACCGCAGATCATGTTGGGAAGGGTGCCCTGGTCCTCGAACCGGCCGAACAGGTGCAGCACGGCCCGGGCATCAGATATCCGTCCCAGTTCAATCAGGCCTCTGCAGAAGATCAGGCTGTCCCGGCCCCAGTCCAGAAACCATGGGTATCCGGCGATCACGCTCCTGTCCTGGCCCCGGTTCACCAGGAACGCGTCCAGCCCCTGGAAAAGGGCCAGGTCCAGAGCAAAGCTGTCACCAAATGCCGGAGCAGCTTCCGGTAATGGATCACGCATATCTGTGTGACGGGGCTGGTCCATGGCATCTCTCACCTCTGCCACAATACTTGCCGATTCCCCGCCCCGGCAGTCAAAGGTAAAATACCCCGGGCTGAACAGATCAGAGTCAGGATCAAGGCCCCGGTGGGCCTCCAGGGGCCGGTGCACCATATACTGCCATTCCGGCTCATGCACAAAAACACCGTCGGCCAGGTCCATGGAAAACAGATGGCCCGAGGAAAGGGCAAAATCAAACCCTTCACCACGGGGTTTCACCGCTGCAGGCCATGCCGTCTCAGGCCCGGTAAAGGCCTTGACTGTTTCATGAAAATCGCGGTCTTCAATATCCGGCCGGAAAATGAGTGTCACCGGTGCTGTATCTTCCAGAAACCGGCCGGAGTTGTTTTTTGCCGGCAGCCGTCTGACGGACAGATGGATTCTATTGGATGCTGAAGCCAGGGTCAGTGTCAGTTCCAGAACATAGTACTTGCCCTCTGAGGTGGGCACATGGAACCGCCACTGGCCGGCATTGTCAAAGGAAAAGACAAAGCTCTGGAGGCAGTCCTTTGCCAGTTTTCTGGAGTATCCCTGGAAAATGGCCCAGATCCTGCAGCGGGCCAGCACCATGCGCCGGTTTTCCGGCATGCCAGGATGCAGGTTTGCCCCCAGCAGGCCGTCATACCGGCTGTGAAGCTCTCCCCAGTCACCAGGCGCCCGCATCATGCCGCCGGTGCTTGTGGTACCCAGCAGGGTGAGCCCGGGATCTGCCGCAATGCTTCTTCTGGTAAAGGTGGTGCGCAGGCGCAGGGTGTCAAAAGGGGCCAGAAACAGAACAGCGGCTTTTTCCTTCCGGGTTTCTCCGGCATAAAACAGCCGCAGGTGCAGATCACATGCCTTGTGTTTCTTTTTTACAGCCATAGGTAAAAAAAGCGCAAAAAAACAGCCGTCTGCCAGGGGCAGTCCCTCCTCATATCCCAGAGAACGGGTACCGGCATCCGCAGTATCCAGGATTTCAGCCCGGAACCCCACAGGGCTTTTCACCAGCAGAAAATATCCCGGCGGCACCATGACCTGACGTCTGAGGTCTTTTGTCACATCAAAGGGGATGACACAGCTTTCCTGTGACTTTGTGTTCAAAGACCGGATAAAGTTCCCAGGATCAGCTGACATGTCCCGGGCGGCCTGGTCCAGTTCCAGAGCGCTGACATCTGTATACCCGTCCAGGGCGGTTTTCACTGCCAGTACCCTGGCCCTTATCTTCTGGGCCAGCACCTTTTCCGGCACCACTGCCGGCACCTGAGTGTCCCGGGGGGCTGCCGGTGCCAGGGCTTTCAGATCTGACGGATCCGGGGACAGGGCCATCACCTCGCCGGGGGCCAGTCTGGTGCCGGCCATATTTCCGGTGCAGGTGGGCCTGATGCGGGTACCGGTGAGCAGGTCTGTCCATTCATCACAAATGGGGCCCGCATCCTCCTGATTCCAGGACACCATGGTGGACGACTGGCAGTCCAGGTTCACCAGGACCAGCAGGTGCTTTTGTAAAGTCTGGTTATGCCGCAGCAGGGCCAGTGCCTGGGTGTCATCTGCGTGAATCATTGCCAGGCGGGTGTCCTTGAAAAACGCAGGGTGGGTTTTCAATATCTGGTTAAGCCGAAAGATATGTTCCACCTGGTTCTCTTTTGCCCCCCAGTTGAGGCCCGGGGATTCATGCACATTGATTTTTTGTGTGGCAAACCATTCCACACCATTGGCAAAACCAAATCCCCCGCATACGGAAAACAGGGCACACATGGCGGTGCGCATTCTGGCATAGGTGGGTGAAACCGCTGCCAGGCGGTTGTTGTCATGGGTTTCCGCAAAATGGATCATGTGGCCGCAGGTTTCTGAAATCCGGGTGGCAAAGGGCAGATATTCCTGGATCTCTTCTCTGGTGTAGTGCTGGAACAGTTCAGAATAGGCCCAGTTGAAATCAGCCCGGCTCAGGATCTCCCTGGTGGTTGACAGGTACCCGCCCAGGCCCTCCAGAAGAAACAGGGTGTCCGGGTATTCCTGCCTGACCCTGGCCACCATGTATTCCCAAGCATCTGTGGGCACCATGTAGCCGGCATCGCAGCGGAACCCGTCCACACCCCGGTGGCACCAGAGCAGAAAAATATCGGCCATATACTCCCACAGGTCGGTATGGGTATAATCCAGCTTGGTCAAATCCGCCCAGATCACGCCCCAGGCCCCCGGGGCCTTTATTTTGCCATCTTCTCCCCTGACCAGCCATTCCGGATGGGACTGATGAATGGCTGCGGCCCAGCCGGTGTGGTTGATGGCAATATCTAAAAACAGGTATCCATTGTGAAAATGCACGGCATCCACCAGCTCCATGAACTGTTCCAGGGGCGTGGCAGCCGGATCAAACCGGGCAAGGGCAGGGTCCACATCTGTAAAATTCAGCGCGGCATAAGGACTGCCAAACCGTCCCATGCGGGCATAGGTAGTGGGGGTGGGATGTATGGGCAGAAGGTGCAGAGCCCGGCATCCCAGGGTTGAGAATATAAAGCCCACATGCTCCTTGAGATCCCGGAACTTTCCGGACTCCGGGATCACGGTGAATCCTCTGGCATCCAGGGTCTGGACCAGCGGGGCGAGGGTTCGGTCCTCCACGGAACTGGCACTGGATCTGGAAGGGCCGAACTGGCGGACAAAGGCATTGTAAATAATATTGGCGCAGCAGGTGCCGGCCGGCTCCACATTGAGGATGCAATTGTCCCCCTCCGGCCACACAGGAACGCTCTGGTTTTCCGGAATAAAAAAACATTTGGCCTGGAAATAGCCTGTCTGGTGAAGCGGCAGAAGAATCTGAAATTCTGTGGCGCTTTTTTTCTTCATCTGGATATCATACCAGGCCTCATCCAGCTTGATTTCGTTTTTTTCCACCCGGTCGATAATCTCCTGGCGGGCGATGGCTGCCGTACCCAGATTGGTGCGGACCCAGGCATTGCCGGCCGCTTTTTTGTCCAGGGTCAGGGTAAACAGCAGACAATCCCCGCAGAACAACACCCTGGATGTACCGGGTGCGGGTGATTGAAAAACGTATGGCAGCATGTGCATATACCCCCCTTAGGGTCAGAAGTTGACTTTTTTACCTTATTTTGTATTCTCTGTATGTTACACTTCCGCCCCCTGGCAGATGATGAACCATTTGCACAAAAAAAAATTATCCCTCACGATCAATCATCTGTCAGTCATGTCAATCACTCATGGGTTTGATTTCATCCCGACCTGATGATAGCAAGCCGACCAGATGATAACAACCTTGCCATAAAAAAGGCAAAAAAGTTAACTTCTGACCCTGTCACTTCTTGTAATTATATCACAACACCGCCAGGATTACCGAAACAATTTTATATCTCATTCATGATTTTTCTGGCAATGGGCAGGCACGGGTAAGACCCGTTGAGACATACCCGGTTGGCAGGGCGATGACGGGCGATTGTAAATTGAAAATCGGTGAGCCTGGAATAAAAGTCGGCAAACACCTTTTCTTCGGTTTCAAGAGATATCCGGCAGTGATCTGCCAGGCCGAACACACCAGCACTATGATGCACCATCAGAAAAAAACAGGCAGCTGAGAGAAATCTGGGCTGAAATTCCAGAAAAAGCTGGGGATAAAACTTGGATATGTAAATCCCTTTGGAAAACCGGTCATGGGAAAGAATCAGGTTCAGGGAAACAAGAGCCCTGGTTTTTACATCCCACAAAAAATATTCCATGCAGGTGTCTTCCCTGGTAAAGGTCAGAAAATACCGTTCCAGCAGCCGTTTGACCTGTATCTCCATAAAAGGGGCCAAAACAGGGATCTGCATGGAACAAGATATCATCACCTCTCTTCTTTTCCGCTATTTTTTTCAGTCTTTTCCCGGCTTTCATCACCGCCGGACCTGCCGAACACGGTGCAGCCCCCTGTCCAGGCGGAAGGCGCATCTTTCATTCCCAGGCAGCGGTCCATGGCAGACACCAGTTCAAACCGCCCGGTTTCCAAATGCATGGTTTTACACACAGCCTGGACCACGTCCCTTGCCAGGGTATACACATAATTGGGTGCAGACAGACAGGGGATCTCTGCGTTTTGATTGCCGGAGATAAAAGCGGTTTCACAATCCTGCCGGCTCAGTGAATTCCAGGTCCTGCAGATAAAGGGCCGCTGGTCATAAATGGAACAGGTATGGTGATTCAGAAAAATGCAGGGGGTCTGGTCCTTGACTGCCACCCGCTGGGTAAGGGAACAACCCCGGGTATATGAAAGGTTGGTGCGAATCCTGGTTTTCAGGCCCTGCATTGCCTTCGGGCTGAAATGGTTGTGCACATAAGAACAGATCACAACCACTTCAAGAGGCATCACATGAATGCGGGAATGGCAGCAGAAACTGCATCCGCTACCACATTCCGGCACCGGCGACTCGCATGTTCCAGCCACAGAATCCAGCACCAGGGCTGCTGCAGCCATAACCTGCCGGATAATTGAAAACAAATCATAAAATGGATCTGCGGCTTGTGTTTTCGCCCCATCTGCGATCTGAAAAAAATAAGCGGAAAGGGCATCCTGGCCGGCCTGGGTCTGGTCCTGCATCTTGTCTCCTTGATATGTAAGACAGGCAGCGATCTGCTGAATCGGCCAGAGGGATGTCTGGAGCTTACAGGTTTTTCATAGTGTATACCCTACCCTATCCATCATTCATGGTCAACAGCAGTTTTTTCTGCTTCTTCCATCTTATGTTTGTTTTACAATCCGGACAATCTCTTCAGCCAGCACCTGGGAAGCGTCAACGGTGTCAAGGGGCAGGTCTCCGCCCAGGGCGCTCAGTTCCGTGCATGCCACAATGGCCACCCGGACGTCATCATTCCTTAAACGATCACAGACCCGGACATACTGCCGGTGAAGATCCGGGGAAATGCGGCCTGTCTTCACCTGGCGGATGATACTGAACAGCAGGTCCTGATGTTCAGGGTCCGGCCAGACTTCAGCCATTCCCAGCGCTTCAAACCGCCGGGTATAGAGTTTGGTGATGGCCACGGCAGGAGAGGCCAGCATCCCGATTTTTTTATCTTTGGCGAAACGGTTTTTCACTTGTTCCACCACCTTGTCGACCATATTGAGCACTGGTATGGTTACCGCCTGCTGCACCGCATCATGATAATAGTGTGCCGTATTGCAGGGAATCACCAGAAAATCTGCGCCCCAGGTCTCCAGGCGCCTGGCCATGTCTGCCATGACCGGCCCGGGGTCTTCGCCGTCGCCTTCAATAATGGCTTTGATCCGGGAGGGCACCTTG
Source organism: Desulfotignum sp. (assembly GCA_011390615.1). GTDB lineage: Bacteria > Desulfobacterota > Desulfobacteria > Desulfobacterales > Desulfobacteraceae > Desulfotignum. The sequence continues at coordinate 70,502 of JAABSB010000001.1, forward strand.
GGGTTGTTGTCCACAATGCACCGGATATGATCCTTATCATCTGTGGCCGACGTCAGACGGATGATGCGCTGCATCAGGTCCACCGTGGCCTCAGGTCCCATCCCGCCGATGATGCCCACAATTTTTTCACGGGTCTGTGTCATGATCATTGCTTTCTTTTCGTTGTCTGTCCGCCGCACCGCAATGCCAGATGCAGCCGCCCTGAAATCTCAGGGCAGCTGCGTTTTGTGCATCTGAATGCCGACTGTTTCCGACACCTATTTCCGAAAGGTGTCCATATAGGCATACAGGGCCGGAGATCCGCCGGTATGGAGAAACAGCACCTTTGTGCCGGGTGCGAAATGGTCTTTTCGAATCAAATCAATCAATCCCGCCGCGGTCTTGCCTGAATAGACCGGATCCAGAAGAATCGACTCGGTCTGTGCAAAAAGTTTCACCGCCTCCACCATGGCATCTGTGGGAATGGAATATCCCGGGCCCACATACTGGTCAAAGCACACAAACGCTTTGCGGTCCAGAGCGGTTTTTACCCCCAGTTTTTCTGCTGTTGCAATGGCCAGTTTATATACGATTTCCTCCTGGACATCCTTTTTTCTGGACACATTGACACCGCTCACCGGGATATTGCTGCTGGACCCCACCATGCCCACAACCATGCCGGCATGGGTGCCTGCAGATCCGGACGGCACAACAATGTGATCAATATTCAGGTGCATGTCATTGAGCTGGGTCATTGTTTCTGCAGCACATGACACATATCCCAGGGCACCGATGGCATTGGATGCCCCCCCCGGGATAATATACGGCCGTCTGCCTTCCGCCTCGAGCGCGGCAGCCTTTTTTTCCATGGCGCCCATCATATCGGTTCCGCCGGGCACCACTTCGATGCTTTTCACCCCCATCAGCTCAAACAGAAAATTGTTGCCGCTGGCATCTTCTTTGTAGGATCCTTTCACCCGTTCTTCCAGGACCAGGTGGCAGTCAAGGCCCTCCTTCACCGCCCAGGAGAGTGTCAGCCGGCAGTGGTTGGACTGTACGGCCCCGCAGGTGATGATGGTGTCCGCCTTTTTCTCCATGGCATCGGCTATGCAGAATTCCAGTTTCCTGGTTTTGTTGCCCCCGCCGGCCCCGGGAAGCAGATCGTCCCGCTTCACATACAGGGAGACCTCTTTTCCAAGGCGTTTGCTTAACGCCGGCATGGGCTCAATGGGCGTGGGGGTGTAAATGTATTTTCTTCTGGGAAATTGTGCAAAATTCATGGGGCTTCCTTACATCTAATTGGGTTTGTTAAAAGGGGTTTCAGTTTATGATGGTAACAGAAAAACCGCTTCCACCTCGATGCCCGCGTTCATGGGCAGCGCCCCGACCTGGAATGCGCTCCGGGCGGGAAACGGTTCGGTAAAATACTGGTCATACACGGCGTTGACCGCCTTGAAATCATTGATGTCCGACAGAAACACCGTGGTTTTCACGGCATCGGCCAGCCCGATACCGGCTTTTCCGGCAATGGCGGACAGGTTCTTGAACACCTGATGGGCCTGTTCTTCAATGGTCCCAGTGATGCGTTGACCGGTTGCCGGGTCAAGGGGAAGCTGGCCCGAGGTAAACAAAAATCCGTTGGCTGCCACGGCCTGGGAATAGGGGCCGATGGCTTTAGGTGCCTTGTCGGTTGAGATAATCTGTCTGGTCATAATGGTTACATCTCCATATTTTTTGATTCAGGGTCCCAGGACAACACCTGGGCCGCCACATCCGCTATGATCTGTGCGATCTGTTCACAATCCGCCATGTCAAAGGTCAGCGGAATCCGCATGTCGCACATCCCGGCCAGTATGCGGTCAGTATTGGGCAATTCGGGCAGATTGTCAAAGTATTTCCAGCTGCTGTAGGCACTGGTGAATCCCACAGGCCGTTTGTTGCCGAACCACTTGAGTTCCACGCCCCGGGAAAGGCAGGTCTCCAGGAATCGGTGGATCACGGCGGGATCCTGCGTGTGCAGGGTGAACTGGATGGAGCTGCCCACATACTGTTCTTTCGGGTCCCGCTGCGGGCAGGTGAGGCCCGGAATTTGGTTCAGCCGGGATTCCAGGAGCTGGTACCGGCGGTTCCATCTCTGGCACTGGTCATCCAGGATTGCCAGCTGGGGCCTGAGAATGGCGGCCCGCAGATCGTCCATGCGGCAGGAATAGTTGGGGACCAGTTCCCGGATCGATTCGAACACCTCGTCATCCGGCCGGGACAGGTGCCGGTCGTAATTCATATAAGACCCGGAATAGATGATAGCCCTGGCCATCAGGTCCGGATCATCGGTGACCAGCAGGCCACCTTCTCCGGAGTTCATGTGCTTGTAGGTCTGGGTACTGAAGCAGGCGGCCTTGCCGAACGATCCGGACAGCCGGCCGTTCCAGCGGGCCCCCATGGTGTGGGCGCAGTCTTCGATCAAGGTGATCCCCTGCTGCCGGCAGAGCTCCATAATCCGGTCCATGTCGGCCATGTGGCCCCGCATATGGGACATCATGAACCACTTGACCTTCTTGTCTGCCGCCTTGGCCGCCAGGTCGTCAAAATCGATGGTATAGTCATCCGTGATCTCCACCAGAATGATGTGTGCCCCGGTGTTGTGGATGGCACCCGGCACCGGGGCCAGGGTATAGGCGTTGCACAGCACGCCCTCCCCGGGGCGGACCCCGGCGCTCTTCAACGCCAGGTACATGGCGCTGCCGCAGGAGGCACAGGCCAGGCAGTACCGGGAGCCCATGTACTGGGCAAACTCTTTTTCCAGCAGCGCGGTTTGGGAGACCTCGTCTTTGACCACATTGTACCGGTGAAGCCGCCCCGACCGCAGCACCTCCAGGGCATTGTCAATGGCCGGTCCGGAAATGGGTTCCTGCCGGGTAAAACTCTTGGTAAACGTTAGAAAATGTTCCGTGGGAGCAGGCATGGCTATCCTTTCTGGGTGCTGACAGCGGTTACGCGTAATCTTTCTGGGAATAAACCGTGAAGTCCCATGCCTGGTCAGGGAAGAACTTTTTCAGGCGCCAGTCACAGGCCCGTGCATGGCCTTCCATGCCCTCCACCCGGGACAGCCGGGAAGCCCGGGCGCTGATCTCCAGGCAGGCCTGTTTTTCAATCTCCTGAAAGGTACAGATTTTCAGGAATTTGTGCACGTTCAGCCCCCCGGAATAATACCCGGCCTTGCGGGTGGGCAGGATATGGTTGGTGCCCGAGCACTTGTCCCCCTGGGCCACGGTGCAGTAATCACCTATAAACAGAGACCCGTAGGCGGTCAAATGGTCGCACCACCACTGGTTGTCCCTGGTCATCACCTGGACATGCTCGGGTGCATACCGGTCGCTGACATCGGCCATCTCCTGCCAGTCATCACACAGGAGGATCTCCCCATAGTCCCGCCAGGATGCGGCGGCCACCTCCGGATCCGGCAGGTCATCGATCAGCTTGGGCATCAGTGCCAGCACTTTTTCACCGATTTCCTTTGAATCGGTGAACAGCCACACCGGGGAGTCGTACCCGTGCTCGGCCTGGGACACCAGGTCCACGGCAATGGTCATGGGATCGGCCGTGTTATCGGCGATCACGGCGGATTCAGTGGGGCCGGCAAACACATCTATGGCGCATTCACCAGATCCGGCAAGCAGGGCCTTGGCTTCCGCCACATAGGCATTGCCCGGACCGGCGAGGATATTGGCCCGTTTTCCGGTGAACAGCCCGAAGGCCATGGCGGCAATGGCCTGGACCCCGCCCATTTCCAGGATGATGTCGGCTCCGGCGATGTCCATGGCATAGGCCACGGCCGGATCGATGCTCTTACCCCGGGGAGGGGAAGCCGCGATCACGGTTTTCACCCCGGCCGCCTTAGCCGTGGCCACACTCATGATGGCGGAACAGGCATGGGCGAACCGGCCACCGGGGATGTAGCATCCGGCCACATCCATGGGAATGATCCGCTGCACCAGGCGGACACCCGGATACACCCGGGTTTCAAATTCCTGAATACTGTCCCGCTGGGCTTTGGCAAACGCCGACACCTGGTGGTGGGCAAACTGGATATCTTCTTTGACAGAGTCCGGAACCGTGCCGATCAACTGCTGTTTTTTCTCTTTACTGAGAACAAATGGATCGGTCCAGTTGTCAAACTTCAGCGCCAGTGCTTCCACGGCTTTTTCCCGATCGGCCCGGATATCGGCCAGCATCTTTTCAACGGCCGGCCGGATGCTTTCACTGTGGGATTCAGCGGTTTTTAACGCTTTTTTCAAATGCTGCATGTATCGTTTTCTCCATTGGAATATATTTGAACCATTAGTTACTATAATAGTAACATATATTCTATATTAGAAATTAAATAACATTTATACTAATGTAAATACTTTTTTTGATCATATTTTTTGTTTTTTATTCCATGCTGCGGATAAATATGGTATGGGCAAGTCCGGATCAAATTATGACAGAGTTGCATCAGTAAGTAACCAAAAACAGAGACCAGGGAAACACAATGCCAGGCAAGCAGGAACAATATTTTTCCAAAACCCTTGAAAAGGGATTGACCATTCTGAACCTGTTCGGCAGGGAAAATCCTTCCCGGTCCCTGACGGAGATATCCACCCTCACGGGTATCAACAAGACCTCCACCTACCGCCTGGTAAACACGCTGGTCCAGCTCGGATATCTTCGCAAAAGTATTACCAGCAAATCCCTGCGAATAGGACCCAAGGCGTTTTCCATGGGCCATGAATGCTTTCACGGTTTTGATATCTATCAGGGCATCAAACCCATCATTGACAAGACATTTTTTGAACACCACATCTCCATCGATTCGGCACTCATCGACGGGTATAAACTGATCTCCCTGTACCGGCGGGAAATGCCCAACCTGGTGTCGTTCCACCTGCCCCTGATCATGGACGAACTCTATGCCCGGGCCATGGGAAAAATCGTGCTGGCCAATCTGGGCCCCGACGACCTGGAACACTATTTTGCCGACCTGGCACCCCAAAAACTGACGTCTCACACCCTGGTGGACATCGACGAGATCCGAAAAGATATCCGGAATACCCGAAAAAGGGGGTATTCCATCAATGACAAAGAATACATGACCGGGGTGATCAGCATCGGGGCACCCATCATGAACCTGCAGACCAAATCCGTGGTGGGGGCCGTGAGCCTGGATTTTCCATCCAGGGAATATTCTCTGGACAACATCGAAAAACAGTACATCTCCGTGCTGCTCACCCTGGCCACGGAAGCCTCGGACCTGATCACCACGGCCGGCATCCGGCAGTAGAAGGTTTCAGCCGGTCCGTTCAGGTTATTTCAAAAACACCGCCGGACTCACGACCCCGCCGGTTCCCCGCTTCCGTATGTGCGTATAGATCATGGTGGTGTTCATATCCTTGTGCCCTAACAGATCCTGCACAGTGCGGATATCATATCCGTCCTGGAGCAGGTGCGTGGCAAAGGAATGGCGGAGGGTTTGAACGCTTGCCGCCTTGGCAATGCCCGTCTTAAGAAGCGCAGCTTTCATGGCCCGCTGCAACCCCTGCTGACCCATGTGATGCCGGCGGACGATGCCGGTTCGCGGATCCACGGACATAGCGCCGCACAGTTCATCGTTCAAAATTGACATTGCCTTTTTATTATTGTACAATTGTCTATATTCTAAGCATAGAAGGATGATTAATGGATATTTTAATTGACACATCGGCATTGGTAGCAGTGATTGTCGGCGAACCAGAAAGGGATAAAATTATTGAGCTGACAAAAGGTCATACATTAATTGGGCCAGGTTCAATTCCCTGGGAAATAGGCAATGCCTTTTCAGCTATGTTTAAACGCAAGAGAATTACTTTGGAAGAGGCTCAAAATGGATTATTAATATTTGACAGTATTCCTTTGAGGTATATCAAGCCGGATTTTTTTAATTCTGTTGCCATATCAAAACAAACCAATATGTTTGCATATGATGCTTATTTTATGGATTGCGCCATCAAACAAAAAGCACCCTTGTTAACATTAGACCGTAAGTTGATTTCGGCTGCTCAAAGTGTAAATATTGGAATAATAGAGGTTTAAAATGCAGGTATATACTTATTCGGAAGCACGCCAAAAACTGGCCGTTGTTCTGGAACAGGCTGAAAATACAGGGAAGGTATTGATTCGAAGAAAAGATGGTAGAACATTTGCTCTTATTCCTGAAAAAATTGTTACATCTCCCTTAAATGTGCCGTCTATCAAGGCGAATATTACATCCAAAGAAATAGTTGATATCATTCGTGAGGGTAGAGAAAGATAGAATAATTCGCTGCAGGCCTATTGGCAAAATGGAGCCAGACCAGGATTATGATTACAAAAAAGGACGAGACGGTTGAAGGTATTGGTTGATACCCCTATCTGGTCGTATGCACCCGGCATTCCAGAAAAAAGCCCGTCCCGGTAAGCCATGCCTTCCCATTGTCATAAACAGGCGGAGTTGAACCGCACCCAGGCCTTGATCAACCAGGGGATCACGGATTTTTCAGGCGCCTACATGGCGGTAAAATATGTGGCCGGCCACATGGACCAGTACCCGGACACCATCGGCGCCGACACGGTTGACACATTGACCGGTCTCATCCGGTCTCCCCGGTTTGACCACCAGAAGCAGTCCTATTTTCTGTTTAATGAAGCTGCCGGGGCACTGAGCCGGCTTGCCGGCCGGGTCAGGAAACCGCTGTCAGAAAGCATCATCCGGGCACTCAACGATATCCTGTATACATCTCACGGAAAACGCCTGCGGGCCGTGAACCAGGCCCTGGGAGAGCTGCCATGGAAACCGGCGGCATCCGGTCCTTCGGTCAGTGACACCCTGTCTGTTCTGCCGGTAGATCTGAACGGGCTTCTGCCCGGGTCTGCTGCTGATTTGAAGCAAACCAGATGGCAGGGCCGGAGCCTGATCATCAACACATCCGGCAGCGCCTGTCTTGTGCTGAAATTTGCCACCAGTGCCGGCAATGTCACGGACCTGGCCCGGGAGGCGGCCTGGCTTGCCAGACTGCAGGTTCCCCGGGGAGATATGGCTGCCTGCAGCTTTGATTCGCCGATACCGGTTGAACACAAAGGGCACCGGGTATTTGACATCACCTCTGATTTGCCCGGTGACACACCCCCTTTCCTTTACAGACAGACCTGCATTGCATTTTGGCCCTGCCCCGGCTATTACGAGTACCCCAACGACCCGGGATGTCTCCATCCCATGTCATGGACCAGACAGGTGTTCATCAAAAATGCCCGGATACTGGGCCAAATGACCGTGAAGGGAATCGTTCACACCGCTTTGATTCCATTGTTTCACAACCGTGTCCAGCAGCGGCGGCGCAACGATCAGGGGGCGTATTTGTGGGAACATGCCGGCCGTCTGGACCAGTGGCTGGATTCCTGTCAATATCCCAACTTTGCCCGTTCCGGCCCCAGGGACTTCGAGCACATCCAACGCATTGATACCGGTGCCGGACTGCGTCATTATATTGGAGAACATCTCTTGAGCTTCATCCTGGTGATCGGCAGTTTTTTCAGAAACAAGGCCCCGGACCGCCGGGGCCTTACCCCGGATGCAACCCCTGAAGACACGCGGGACCTGTTTGACCGGACAGCTTTTGCATCCATGATCGCAGACGTCAGCGGGAATTATTTTAAAGGGCTGTGCAAAACGGGCCTGCCACATGCGCTCCTGCAGACCATACCCCGGCTCACCGGTGCCTTGATTCAGACCATGGGATATGATGAGCACATGGTGGAAGTGCTGCGGATCCAGGACCAGAACCGGATGACGAAGGAACAATATCAACAGTTTTTACATCAAAGGGGGGTAAAAACTATGCCCCCAAAAGGACAGACGGATATTCCGCTGAGCACAGGCCCTCACCTGGGTGGATTTAATCAAAGCATTTCCGTTCCGGAACTCATTGAATACCTGTTTCGTTTTTCCGCACTGGCTGTTTCTCATTGCTTTCTGAATGGACACCGGTTGTCAGGATGAACGGTTTTACGTATAATTCATCAGATGGATCGTGCAACCCACCTTGGGCTGGAATCCTTATTTTCAATTGCCGCCCACCAGACCGGACAGCCCCAGGGACAGAAGGTAATTTTTGTTGCCCTCTTCTTTTGATTTTCCTTTGATGCTTTAGTTTCATCCCTTACAGGCACATTTTCAAAATTTTTTTCATCACCTCTCCAGACAGATGCACAGGGTTGTTTTTTTGGCCGGCCGCATCCACCACCGGGCCGATATTTGCGGGGGTGATGCCGTAAACACCCAGCCGGGACATGTCAAAACGCTCGGTCCACTCCTCCAGCAGGCCCAGAAGCCTGCGGCAGCCGGCAGACGGATCCGTGTGCGATGCCCTGCCCGCCAGGAGCCACCCGGCCCGGGCATATTTTTCCAGGGCCGGATGAGCGGGATCCTGATCCAAAAGTGCCGTGATATTCTCCCGGGTGGCTGCCGCCAGCAGGGCGCCGCACACCTTTCCGTGGGGCATACCCTTGATGGCGCCGATCACCGGGGCAAACCCGTGCACCACACCAAGACCGGCATTGGCCAGGGCCAGCCCGGACAGGTATGCCCCATAGGCCAGACAGGACCGGCCATGGATATCTTCCGGGTCCTCCATTACACACCGCTGTAATGCTGTGCCGAAACCCTCCAGCCCGCTGATGCACAGCGCATCGGTCATGGGGGATGCCTTGGTGGAAACCAAAGATTCCAGCAGCTGGGTCAGGGCATCCATGCCGCATGCCGCAGTGATATCCGCCGGGCAGCCCAGGGCCAGCTCCGGGTCCACCAGGACCGCATCCGGCATGAAATTATCATGGCGCAGCGATTTTTTAAACCCGTTTGCCCCGGTCCGGGTGAGTACGGCATTTTTCGTGGCCTCACTGCCGGTACCCGCCGTGGTGGGAACCGCTATGAACGGCACTTTTCGCCCGTCATGGGTCCGGGTGCCCACCCCTTCCAGAAAATCGGCCACCGGTCCCTCCTGCAGGAGCATGGCAGACACGGCCTTGCCCGCATCCAGCACACTGCCCCCGCCCACGGCCGCCACCGCATCCACGGGCCGTCCGGCATATCTTTCCACAATCCCGTCAATATCTTCCGGTCGGGGTTCTCCCTGGATATCAGCTGTGTACAATGCAATTCCTGCTGCATTGCATTCTTTTAGCAGCGGCTCCCAATGCGGGCCGTTTACAAAAGAGGCAGCACCGGTGATCAGCAGCAGTTTTTTTCCGAATTTTCCGGCCAGATCCGGCAGCCGCGACAGTTTCCCCGCCCCGAAATACAGGCGGGGATTGGCACAAAAATCAAACTCCAAAACAAACCCCTTGTTATTTTAGTTGATTGCCTTTTATTATATGAAAACAAAAAAAAATGGTAGGCTTGAACGTAAAAAAGGACACAAATGCTCTCGACATCCGCTTCCGTTACCATTGACCCCGCACGGTGTTCCGGCTGCGGCGCCTGTATCCGGGTATGCCCGTCAGATATCCTTTCCCTGGAAAACGGCACTGCCAGGGCAGCACCGGACACCCATACAGCCCGGTGCCTGCAGTGCGGCCACTGCATGGCTGCCTGCCCGGAAGGTGCCGTCACCATCCTGGACCTGGATCCCGACCTGCAGGACTTTTCGACCTTTACCATGGACCCTGTCTGGCTGCCGCCGGGCAAAGGCCTTTCCACACAGGGCCTGGCCCGGCTCATATGTTCCAGACGGTCCTGCCGGCATTACAGCCAGGCCCCGGTGGAAAGGGAAAGAATGGCCGACCTCATCAAACTTGCGGTGTTTGCCCCCTCCGGCACCAACAGTCAGGCCTGGACATTCACCTGCCTGACATCCCGGTCCGAGGTCCTGGCCCTGGGACTGTCCATCAAGGCATTTTTCGAACGCCTGAACAAAAGAGCGGAAAATTTTCTGCTCAGAAAATCCCTGGCCCTGGTTGGAAACAAAACCCTGGACCACTACTTCACCAACTATTATCCTTCGGTTAAAACCGCCATGGAGCAGATGGAAAAAGAAAACCGGGACCGGCTTTTCCATGGGGCACCCGCCCTCATCCTCATCGGATCATCCCCGGGTGCCACCTGCCCCAAAGAGGATGCCCTGCTGGCCGCCGGCAACATCCTGCTCACCGCCCACACAATGGGCCTGGGTACCTGCCTTATCGGGTATGCCGTGGCAGCCATGGACGAGGACCGGTCCATCCAGAAAGAACTGGGAATCCCGGAATCGGAAACCATCCACGCCGCCGTAGCCCTGGGATATCCTGATGAAACCTACCAGCGCATCACCGGCCGGAAAAATCCGACAATACGCTTCTGTTAACTTCACAAAATACTAATAACCAAAGATATTTTCATGGCGAAAAAGGCACAGGCATGGTATCTCCCCTGTCAAAATGGTAAATTACCCTGATTGTGTAAAAGATATTTATCAAATGGTTACCAAGGAGAAACCGATGAAACCACTGGATACAGCCTTTATTAGAAACCAGTTCCCGGCATTTGCAGAACCCTCTCTGGAGGGATGGGGATTTTTTGAAAATGCCGGCGGTTCCTATACCTGCCGCCAGGTGATTGAGATCCTGAACAGCTATTATACCCGGACGAAAGTGCAGCCCTACTACAACTATCCAGCATCGCAGCAGGCCGGGGCAGCCATGGATACGGCCTACACGCAGCTGGCCGCCTGGCTCAACGTCGGCGAAAACGAGGTCCAGTTCGGCCCCTCCACCACACAGAACCTTTATGTCCTGGCCCACGCGTTCCGGGAACTGTGGGACACCGGAGATGAGATCATCGTGTCTGCACAGGATCACGAGGCCAACGCCGGATTCTGGCGGCGCCTGGAAAAAACCGGCATCATCATCAAAGAGTGGGGCGTAAACCCGGAGACCGGCATGCTGGACCCGGCTGACCTGGACAACCTGCTGTCTCCCAAAACCCGGCTGCTGGCATTCCCCCACTGTTCCAATGTGGTGGGCCATGTCAATCCGGTGGCCGACATCGTCACACAAGCCAAAGCCGCCGCCGATGTCTGCGTGGTGGTGGACGGAGTGGCCTATGCCCCCCACGGCCTGCCGGACATCGGCTTCCTGGGCGCGGACATCTACCTGTTTTCCCTGTACAAGACCTGGGGGCCGCACCTGGGGCTGATGACCATCAGAAAACAGGTCATGGATGCCCTGCCCAACCAGGGCCATTTCTTTAACGCCGGCATTGACCGAAAAAAAATGGTGCCTGCCGGCCCGGATCATGCCCAGATCGCGGCCGCCGCCGGGGTGGCACAATACCTGGATGCGGTGTATGACCACCATTTTCCCGATCCAGCCGATGGGGCCGCTTCGTCCGATTCAGCACAAAAAGGCAGACAGCTCAAACAGCTGTTCCTGGATCATGAAACCGCCCTGCTGACCACGCTTCTTGACTGGCTCAAGCAGCGCAGCGATATCCGGATCATCGGTCCGCAAGATCCGGCGCTGCGGGCCCCCACCCTATCCATTGTGCCCAGAGACAAATCCCTGGATGCGGTTTTTGCCGCCCTGACGGAGAAAAAACTGATGGCCGGACAGGGCCATTTTTACGGGGTCCGTCCGCTGATGGGCATGCACATCCCCATTGAAACAGGGGTGCTGCGGCTGTCATTCCTCCATTACACCACCGCCGATGAGATCCATCAGCTCATTGACGGACTTTCCCGGGCCCTAAATTAAAAATGCATATGACCTGAACAGCCTTTAAAAGTGAAATCACGGTGAAAATAATTATCTCCCTGTGCCTGTGGGCAGCAGGCCTGATATGCTTCATGGCGGCTTTTTGTATCCTGGCCGCAAGCCTGATGATCATGCCAAGACCCTTTACCTTCAACCTGGCCCGGCACCTGTTTTCTATGCTTATCCGGATCATGGGCATCCGGCTGCAGGTGGAGGGCAGAGAACACCTGGATTTCGACCAGACCTACCTGCTCATGGGCAACCACCAGAGCCTGTTCGACCTGTTTGTGATTCCGGCAGCCATCCCCCTGGTCTTCACCGGGGTGGAAGCAGCCCGCCATTTCAAGATACCGGTATGGGGTTTTCTGATCCGCAAATGGGGCTGCATCCCCATTCAGCGGGGGAACCTGAAACAGGCCACAAAAAGCCTGGACCTGGCCAAACAGACCCTGGAAAGCGGGCTTTCCATTGCCATCCTTCCAGAAGGCCACCGGACACGCACCGGAAAAATGGGGCCGTTCAAAAAAGGACCCTTCCATCTGGCCAAAGCCACTGCCGCCCCGCTGGTGCCCTTTGGCATCAGCGGACTTTATGACTTTCAGCAAAAGGGTGGACTGCTCATCACCCCCGGTGAGGTGACAGTAAGGATCGGCCCGCCTATTCCACCCGACCTATATGCCCATCTTTCGGTTGAAGAGCTGAGAAACCTTGTGTTCAGGAAGATTCAGGCCCTGGCTGCCTGAGCATGGAAAGGGAAACCAGAGATTGAGATAGTGACCTTTTGTTATGCCCAACCGCCTTAAATACAGGGTTGGGCATAACAAAAGGTATCGAAGCACTCAGTTTCTGGCAGCCAGCCGTACTCCGAATCCGATCAAGGCAATGCCGGCCAGGCGGACGGCGGTCCGTCTGGCCCAGGGCCAGCGGACAAGCTTGCCGGCCACAGCATTGCCGGCTATGACCAGAAAGGCCTGGTACAAAAAACTGATAACAGACACATGCACCATCAGGATCACCAGGGTGAGAGGCGTTGATTCAGGGCTGAGAAACAACGGGAAAAACGCCATGAAAAACATGATGACCTTGGGGTTGGTAAGGCTGACTGCCAGGGCCTGCCGGAAATAGATCCAGCCGGTCTGCTGCACAGCTGCGGCAGCGGGCGCGTCTTTCACGGATGCGGCCAGCAGTCTGATCCCCAGCCAGCACAGATATGCGGCCCCGACCCACTGGGCACCGGCCAGTATACCCGGGCAGGCCCCCAGGATGGCGGCCAGTCCCATGACAGCGGCACACATGTATATGAAATCCCCTGAAAGGGTGCCGAAAACCGCT
>JAABSB010000010.1 GCA_011390615.1 Desulfotignum sp.
GGTGCAGCTCAAGGATGGGCGAAAGATGACAGAAGAGGATGTGATTGCATTTGCCAAAACCAAACTGTCGTTGTACAAGGTTCCAAGGAAGGTGCTTTTTGATGAGGTTCCCAGAAACCCCACAGGAAAATTGATGAAACCCCAGCTCAGACAAAAATATACCGGCCGCAAAGAGGCGTTCAAACAGCTGGTATAGGTTCCAGACCAAAGTTACAACCAGTGCGGATGCAAAGGGCCCCCCGCACTGACAGCAATATAACTTTAACCGTAAGGAAAGGAACAGACATTATGAGATTTCCAACAATTTTTAGCTTTTTGCTGGTATTGACGGTGGCCATCTTCACGTTAACAGGTTCCGGTCTGGCTGCTGCGCCCTCACTTGACAAATGGAAACCCGATTTTGACCCAAAAGGTGCCAAATACCGGTGCATTGTTTCCAATGTTTCCACACCTGCCCTGGTGGGCACCCATGCCGGATTTGAAATGCGGGATGAGTTGTGGAAACGTACCAACGGTCAGATTTATATTGATTTTAAACCCCTTTCAATCCTTGGCGGTGAGGTGGAGGTGCTCAACATGCTACAGATGGGCGCCATCCAGGGCATGGGCGTATCTTCCGTGGCATCCACCAACCTGGGGCCCAGGTTCGGTATCGTCAACCTGCCGTTTCTGGTGGATTCCTTTGAAAAACTGGACAAGTTCATCTCCAATGAAAAATTGTTCAGCCATTTTTTAAACGCCATGGACCACCAGGGTATCACGGGTCTGGATATCACCGGATACGGCCACTATGGCTGGGCCACCACTGAACCGGTGAGAACCATTGCAGATGCAAAAAAAATAAAATTCCGGACTGCCGAAGCTGCCGTAAACCAACTGTCTTACAGAAACTGGGGATTCAATCCGGTGTCCATGCCTTGGCCTGATGTGCCGGTGGCATTGAAACAGGGGGTTATCACCGGTCTGGATCATACCCTGGCCGTGTGCTACCTGACCAAGAAATTTGAAGTGGCCAAATATTTTACCGAGATCAACTATGCCCAGGGTCTGTTTATCTGGATTTTCAACAAGGCATGGCTGGCCAGCCTGCCCGATGATTTGCGGCAGACATTTATTGAGACGGTACATGATGTTGCCGCTGCCAACCGGAAAAAAACGGCTGTCTGGGAAGAGGAGAACAAAAAGGCTGCCCAGGCGGAAGGGGTGGAATTCATCCAGCTGCCTGAAGCGGAAATAGAAATTCTCAAAGACCAGAGCCAGGCCACATATGAAAAATATGCTGAAGAGATCAACAAACTTTATCCCGGAGATACCTATAAACCGGATAATTATCTTAAGGAAGTGCAGGATTTTTTAAGCGAATAGAATCAGAGATTTGGGTCAGGCCTGTTTTATCATGCAAGCCTGACCACAACTTGAAAGATCAACTCTCAAAGTTGCTTTAATCATTAGCCTGGGATTGTGTTTATGTCTGGAAAAGTACTTAGGAAACTGGATAAAGCTGCCAGCCATTTTGAAGAATGGACCCTTTTCATTATTGTTATCGCAGCGTTGATCGCTTTGTTTTTCAATGTTGTACTGCGGTATGGATTTAATTACACCCTTGCCTGGAGTGAAGAATTGGTGCGGATTGTGATTATTTACTCCACGTTCGTGGGGGCCAGCGTGGCGGTCAAGCAGCGGGCCATGATCCGGATTGACGCCGTGGTCCAGATTTTTCCCAAACTCAAAAAAGGCCTGACTTTTTATACCAATATCCTGATGCTGGTGTTTGCCGGGATGATGATTTATTATGGATATAAAATGACCCATCTCCAGTATTTGACCCACCAGAAAACCATCATCATGCAGATTCCCCTGGTTGTTGTATACGCCGTCATGCCTGTTACAGGCATGATGGTGTTTCTCAGGACGATTCAGGTGATGGTTCAGGATTTTACATCAAAATAAAAAGGGCCTTTTTCCATGCAGACAAGTGATCTGATTATTCTCTGTGTTCTGTTGGGGTGCATGTTTACCTATGTACCTGTTTTTCTGTGCCTGTTTTTCACCGCTGCCATAGGGCTGATTTTTTTTCTGGACATGCCCCTGGGTCTTTTGATTCAGACCCTTTTCAGGAGTCTGGATAATTTTTCTCTGGTGGTCGTGCTGTTTTTTATCCTTTGCGGCAATATCATGAGCAAAGGAAAAACCGTGGAAAAACTCATCAACCTGGCCAACGCCCTGGTGAGCTGGCTGCCCGGCGGCCTGGGCATGGCAGGGGTCATCGGATGCGGGCTGTTCGGCGCCATCTCAGGTTCCACTGTGGCTACGGTTGTGGCTTTAGGCGGGTTCATGATCCCGGCCCTGATGAAAAACGGGTATGATGAAAAATATACCCTGGGGCTCATGACCACCTCTCCGAACCTGGGGGTAATAATTCCCCCCAGCATCAGCATGATATTTTATTCCATGATCAGCAATGTCTCTTTGGAAGGATTGTTCATCACCGGGTTCATCCCCGGGCTGTTGATTATTTTCTGTGTCTGTCTTT
Source organism: Desulfotignum sp. (assembly GCA_011390615.1). Taxonomy (GTDB): domain Bacteria; phylum Desulfobacterota; class Desulfobacteria; order Desulfobacterales; family Desulfobacteraceae; genus Desulfotignum. The sequence goes on from JAABSB010000010.1 coordinate 2,534, forward strand.
ACAGCTGGCTCAAATACCGGAACAGAACCGATATCAAACGGCTGCCCGCACCCAGAATGGGTGATTTGCTGGCGATTTTCAAGGAAGGCTTCTGGGCATTGATGCTCATTGTTATCATCTTTGGCGGGATATTCTCCGGGATGTTCACAGCCAATGAGGCAGCGGTGGTGGCATCTGTATATGCGCTTTTTGTGGAATATTTTATCTACCGGTCCATGGGCTTTGACGACATCAAGGATGTGACCGTGAGTTCTGCGGTCACATCAGCCACCCTGCTGCTTATCGTGGCATCAGCCACCTGTTTCGGCAGGTATCTTACTTTTGAAAATATCCCCAACCGGGTGGCAGAGGTGGTGGTGGCAACCATCCAGTCTCCGATCATGTTTTTACTGGCCATGAATATTCTGCTGCTCATCATCGGCATGTTCATGGATATTATTTCTGCAACCCTGATTCTGGGGCCGGTATTCCTGCCGCTTCTTGGGCCGTTCAATGTGGATCCCATGCATTTTGGCCTGATCATGACCGTAAACCTGGCCATTGGATACTGTACCCCGCCCATGGGGGTAAGCCTGTTTATCACCGGGGCCCTGGCCAAGCGGGATATTATCTACGTGTCCCGGGCCATATGGCCGTTTCTGATCATACAGCTCTGCGTGCTGTTTTTCCTGACCTATTTCCCCCAGGTGGTTCTGTTTCTTCCCCGGATGTTCGGGTATAACTAAATTCCCTTATCAATGACATTGGCACTGTGACGGAGCCGCTCCTGGATACCCCGGGACACCGTCCAGTGCTGCTCAAAATCATCCCAGAAGTCCCGGTTTTCATCTTTCCAGTTGTCACCAAACCGCAGGTCAAAGTGGTCTCCGAGTTTGTCAAACAAAAGCTTCCAGGTGGGTTTCCCCTGGCTTCTTGCACCCATCAGTTCGTCAATCAGGGTGTCCAGGTCACTTAAATGCTCCTTTGACAGATAGGAAATGGCACCTTTTTTAATGGATTCAATCAATGACCTGGGATTCATGGCATTGGCGGTGAGCATGATGGCCGGGATATCCCGTTTGACACATTCTTCCAGCAGCTTGATGCCGTTGACCCCCATGATGTCAAGGATAGCCAGATCATAGCGGGTGTTAAATATTTTTTCCGATGCCGTCTCATAATCTTTTGCCACATCCACCGTTGCCGTATCAAGGATCTCCTGGATGGTTTCAATGATGTCCTGTTCATCATCCACTGCCAGTATGTGTTTGTCTTTAAGAAAGGACTTGGTCATGGTGATTCCCCCTTACTTAATATTTATATTAAAAGGTTTTATCTTCTGTTAACTTTTTATTGTTTTGTGATATTCGGGTTTTTTTAAAAAAAGATTAATAAGTATGGTTTTATTTCCTAATTTTAATTAGTTACCGGAACCAGGTGAAAAAGTCAAGAAGGAACGCTAGAAAGTACCACAGCACCGGCCCCGCAAGAAATCTTGCCAGGCACAGGACACCCCGGAAGGCGGACGTTATTTTGGCGGACTCCGTTTATATGAGATTACGCAGTGTTGCAGCAGAATTATGATTGCGAACCCGGGCCATATTATGATAAGCAGGTGACTGCGCCAGGCTGAACAAGGGCACGGGTAGAACATGATTGGTAACACAGGTATGGATAAAGATGGATTTTGTTGACAGGGCAAAGGGTTTTTACAGAACGCTAACTGGAGCAGGCAGGGAGTCTGAACCAGTTATGGTCCCCAAAGCAGTACAATTCCGGGTATCCCGTAAATTTGGTGTGATTTCCGGCGCAGGGGTAATCTATTATGGCGCCGGATGATGCATCCACTGGCTTGTATCCATTAAGGTTTTCCCATCTGACCGGGTGTCCGGATCTGGTCCATGGCGTGTTTGACCGCAAAGGCGGGGTGAGCAGGCCCCCTTTTGACACCCTGAATGTGGGGTTCAGCCCTGGTGATGATCCAGCCGCAGTTACAGAAAACCGAAACCGGATACTGTCATATCTTGGCCTGTCCCGGGCGTTGTTTTTACACCAGGTGCATGGCAGCGATATTCTGGTGATGCCCTCCGAGAACACAGATGCAAAATTGTTCTGGAAACCGGGCATGCCCGAGCCCACAGTCTGTGCAGCAGCTGACGGGGTGGTCACAGATCTGTCCGGCCTTGCCCTGGTGATTCAGGTGGCAGACTGTCAGGCAGTGATGATGGCGGATCCCCAAAAAAAGGTTATTGCCAATGTGCACTCAGGATGGCGGGGCAGTCTGGAAAACATCATTGGAAAATGCGTGGATGTGATGACCGGCAGGTTCGGGTGCCGGCCCAAGGATATTCTGGCCGGGGTATCTCCTTCTCTGGGTCCCTGCTGTGCTGAATTCATACATTTCCGTAAAGAAATCCCTCAGAATTTGTGGCAGTATAAACATCCGGTCAGAGATGATTTTGATTTCTGGGCACTTTCCCGTGACCAGCTGATGGAAAAAGGTCTGTTCCGTGAACACATTGAAAATTTGTATCTGTGTACCCGGTGCCGGCCGGAGCAATTTTTTTCTTTTCGAAGGGCAAAGAAAACCGGCAGATTTGCCTGTGCAATAGGTCTTTTGTGATGCAGCAAAAGAATGCAGGATCAGGTTTTTTTCACGTTGACTTCACAAGGAGCATATGGTATTTGCTCAAAGGTAAATTGATCTTTGAACGGCCAGAGACCAATATAAGAGAGGCGGCAGATGAAAAAGGAAACCGGCAAAAACCTCAGAGAACTTGGTTATTTTGCCAGCCTCGGCATATCAGTGGCGCTTTCGATTTTTATCGGCCTCGGACTGGGACTCTGGCTGGATAAGAAATTTGATACAGATCCTGTCCTGATGTTTGTGGGTCTGGCCTTAGGCATTGTTGCCGGGTTCAGCAATATCATCAGGGCCGGTAGAAAAGGGAAGAATTATTAATGCAGGATTTGACAAAAGTGGTTGACCTTGTCACAAAAGCCAACTGGCTGCTGCTGGTGCTTGCCGGTTTGGCAGCGCTTATGACCACGCCCATGCCTGTTTATCTCGGGGTGGTGGCCGGCGGATTGATTGTGGCAGTCAATTTTCATCTTTTGAAGAAAACCATTAATAACAGTATTCGTCCTGAGGTGGTATCAGAAAAGGGGCGGTCCCTGGTGGGGCATGTCCTGGTGAAATATTATATCCGATTTGCCGTCAGCAGTATCCTGATCTTTCTGCTGATATCAAACCATATTGTTCATCCGCTGGGTCTTCTGGCGGGGCTATCGGTGGTGGTTGCAAGCGTGTTCCTGGTAACGCTGCTTGTGGTGACAAGACTATATTTTAAGGAGGCAGTATAAGGTGGAACATCCATATTTATTTCTGACATCTGTGTTCGGACTGTTTGGCTTGGAAGAATGGGCAGCACACCATCCCCATGTGACATATATGTGGCTGGCCATGGTTATTTTGATCGTTTTCGGCTGGCTGGCAGGTAAAAGCGTATCCCTGGTGCCGGAAACAGCCCAGAATGTGTTTGAAGTCCTGATTTCAGGCATGGAAGAATTTGTGGTCAGCATCACCGGAGAAGAGGGACGTAAATCCTATCCTTTGTTGATTTCAATTTTTTTGTTTGTCCTGGTGGGCAATCTCATGGGTCTGGTGCCGGCTTTCTATCCCCCAACGGCCAGCGTGAATACCACCATGGCACTGGCGCTCATAGCGGTGGGCTGGAGCCATGTGGTGGGTGTCTGGCACCATGGATTCAAATATATCAAACACTTTTTGGGACCGGTACCCCTGATGATCCCCTTGTTTCTCCCTATTGAGCTTATTGCCCATACTGCCCGGGTGCTGTCTTTGACCTTTCGTCTCTTTGGAAACATGATGGGCCATGAACTGGTGGTACTTATTCTGCTCATGCTGGGCGGCATGTTCCTGGCACCGCTTCCGGTAATGGCAATGGGGGTTTTTGTAGCCCTGGTCCAGGCGTTTGTTTTTTTTCTTTTGTCCACCATGTATATTGCCGGGGCCATTGAAGAAGCACATTGATACTGTTTTTTTACGGGAAATGGAAGAAGCCCGTTTGTTGTAGTTATATTCATTTAACTTAAAGGTTAGAAGGAGTAAAAAATGGAATTTCTTGTTGGAAGTGTATGGGCAGCAGGCCTGGCTATCGGTATTGCTGCATTCGGTTGCGGTATTGGACAGGGTTTGGGTCTGAACGGTGCCATGAGCGGTATTTCCAGAAATCCGGAAGCTGCCGGTAAAATTCAGGTGAACATGCTCATCGGTCTGGCACTCATCGAATCTCTGTGTATTTATGCACTGGTTGTATCATTGATTCTCATGTATGCCCATCCTGCCCTGGAGGCTGCTACTGCTGCGCTTGGCGCACACTAGGCCATCCAAAGCGCAAGTAAAATAGATGACAAAAAGGTGCAGGGCAGCATGCCCTGCACCTTTTTGTTTTATTTGTGTAACCACAACTTTGTTTTTTTTTGTCAAAAATTGTGTCATAATGTTTTAAAATTTTGGCCTGCATGTATGATCCATTTCAACACGGAAGGGGGGACGTCATGAACCATTCATCCATTGAGTTTGTGCCCATGCCGGAAGATGCCGGACAGCAGATACGGCGCTTTTTCCGCGTGCCGCTGGATACAGGCGAATCCATCAGTGTTCTCATTGCATCAGTCTCCTATCCTGTTTCAGACATAAGCCTTGGCGGCATAAGCATTCTTCTTGAAGACAACCAGGCCTTTGAAATCGGAGCGGACCTGCCCGGCTGCAAGCTGCATTTCAAAAAAACCGTGCTGTCTGATTTGACCGGACGTGTCAGGCACTGTTCACCCTCTGCCCGGGGCAGTGATCTGTGGCAGTTTGGTATCCAGTGGCTCCATGTGAAAGAATCCCAGAAAAAAGCGCTGGAGCAGATCCTGATCCAGCTGAAAAAAAGTGCACTGGCATTGTCAAAGACCGCTTTGCCGGAAGAAACAGATGAGGAAAGATGAATCAGAAAAAAGATATCATGGGAAAAATTCTGGCTGGGAACGATGCGGGATCAGAAGGCCAAACCCGTGAGCTGGACTGCCTGATATACCGCAGGGAGCCAGGAGATCCTGAAGAGGTCCCGTTTTATGAACCGTCAGATGATTCCTGGAAGGTATCCAAAGATAACGTATCGGTGGAGGTGTGGGAAAGCAGGGCCAAGATACGGATGCGGGTTTCTCTGGATAAGAACCGGCAGGTTTCCATGAAGCGGATAGCCAGTATTGCCGTGGATGCGATTCTCAAAGAGCTGAAAAAGGAGGATTAGGGTGATTATCGTCTGTCCCAAATGCAGCAGAAAGCACAACGTCAGTTTGGATGCGGTAAAGCCCCACATTGGTTCCGGCAAAAAACTTACCGCCACCTGTAAATCCTGCAGGCACAGATTCCCGGTTCATGTGGATGCACTTTTTGCCCAGGCCGGGCAGCAGGAGCCCCCAAAAACATACAAGGCAAGAAAAATTTGTGTGACCCTCAGCAAGGGCGGGGTTGGTAAAACCACCACTGCCGTCAATCTGGGCAGCGGGCTGGCCCTGGCCGGGTATAAAGTTCTGCTGGTGGATACTGACACCCAGGGGCAGTCAGCATATATACTGGGAAGAAAGCCTGCGGCCGGGCTTACCGAATTGCTCACCCAGGAGCTGACACCCAGAGAATGCATTCTGGAGGCACGTAAGAATCTGTGGCTTCTGGGGGGTGGCAAATCCCTGGCAGGTGTCAAGCGGATCATTGACCGGAAGAGTTTCGGGGCGGAATGGACCCTGTCTGAAGCCATGTCAGCTTTAGATCATGAATATGATTTTATCATAATGGACACCTCGCCGGGATGGGATCAGCTGATTGTCAATGTTCTGTTCTATGCCACCGAAGTTCTGGTGCCTGTTGCACTGGAGATTATGCCGCTGCACGGCTTGTCAGAATTTTTAAAAAGCCTTGGTTCCATTCAGAAATACCGCAAAGAGATACAGCTCAAATACATTGTGCCTACCTTTCTGGACACCCGGATCAAAGGCCCCCAGAATCTGTATGCACAATTGAAAAAATTATATCCCGAGACCATTTGTTCACCGATCCGTTACAACGAAAGTCTGTCAGAAGCCCCGTCCTTTGGCAAAACCATTTTTGAATTTGCACCGGGGTCCACTGCTTCTGCGGATTATCGAAAGCTGGTAAGAAAAGTAAGTTTAAATGAAAACGCCCTTTTATAAAAGGCCCGGCCATACCGTAACCTGTCTGGATTCCATTGACCAGGAAATCGGTAATGGGACTTAGAGCACGTATTATCATCGTTGTCGTAGTTGCCAGCAGCATTATCAATCTGTTCTTGTGTTTTTATTTCATTGCCCAGATCAGGGAACTGGAACTCAAAAGCCTCAGAGATAAAATAAACAAAACCACCCATATGATGAAACTGGTGAATGCCAGACCCCTTTACAATGTGGACAAGGAAACCCTGAAAATCAATATGGAGACGTTTTTTGACGATGAAAACATGAAACACATCTCCATCCATGAAGCAGATATCGACGTCAATATCCAGTTTGCCAGAAAATTTGACCCCAATGCCATGGATATCGAAAAAAGTTTTTATATATCATATAAAGGACTGAACCTGGGAAAAATGCGGGTGGTGTATTCCACCAGCCTGATTGAGAAAAAGCTGGCAAAATTCCGGTCCCAGATGCTGGTTTTTACTTTTGGTGTCATTCTGGCCATGGTGGTGATACTGGGGTTTGTCATCAACCGGTTGATGGCGCCTATAACCAGGCTGGCTGTTGCTGCTTCTGATATTGCGGCGGGAAATCTTGAAAGGCAGATTCCAAAAGGCGGGACAGGTGAAGTGGGAATCCTTGCCAGAAATTTTGCTTCCATGCAGGATGCTGTCAAGGAGAAAATCAATGACCTGGCCCTTACCAATAAGCATCTTAAAAATCAGATTCAGCAAAAGGAAATGAATGAAAAAAAGATACTTCACCAGAGCAGAATTATCTTTTCGGTAAACACTTTTTTTCAAAAATCCATGATGGCTGCATCCCGTCAAGAGGTTGCAGAACTTTTTATTCCCATTGCCCTGGCAGTTATTGACAGCAGGTACTGTTTTGTGGGGGAAGTGGATAAAGCGAATCCAGAGCGTATGCATATTCTGGCAATTTCCCGGCAGGCCCTTGCCGACTGCGCCCTTACCGATATGGAAAAAGAGCTACGGTTAAAGGGTACATGTATCACAGGTATCCGGGCCCGGATCATCAGGGAAAACATTGGGGTTATTGCCAATAACCCTGCTGTCCATCCGGATATCGGCCACATGCCCGATGCCCATATTCCCCTTGAAAACTTCATGGGCATTCCCATGCGGGTGGGGTCGGAAACCAACGGCATTGTGGCATTCAGCGGAAAAAATGAGGGGTATGACGAAGGGGACAAGGAAGCAGCCCAGATACTGACAATGGCATTGACTGAGGCATTGAACCTCAAGCGCCAGGAAGAGGAAAAACTCAGGCTGGAAGAAATGATGATACAGTCAGAAAAAATGGTGTCTCTGGGCAGTCTGGCCGCAGGCATGGCCCATGAAATAAACAATCCCCTGGCCGGTATTCTGCAAAATACCCAGGTGATCCAGAACCGTTTGAAAAACAGGCTGCCTGCCAATCTGGCAGCAGCCAGGGAACTGGCGCTGGATCTGGACCGCATGACCGCATACATGGAAAAACGCGACATCTTTAAAATGACGGATGCGATTCTCACGGCGGGCAGGCGGGCAGCAGCCATTGTTTCCAATATGCTCTCTTTTTCCAGAAAATCGTCTTCAGGATTTGTCCATGAAGATCTGGAAATGCTTTTGGACCAGACCCTTGAACTGGCAAAAAGTGATTATAACCTGAAAAAGAGATTTGATTTCAAAAAGATTCGCATAGAACGGGACTACATGCCCGGCCTGCCCAAAGTTTCCTGCAAGGCCAGTGAAATCCAGCAGGTGTTTTTCAATATCCTGTCAAACGGGGCCCAGGCCATGATGTCAGATCCAATGAACCAGGATCCGTGTTTTTTCCTGCGCCTGTTCATGCAGCATGACATGGTCAGTGTCCAGATTCAGGACAACGGCCCCGGCATGAACGCAGCGCAGAGAAAACGGATATTTGAACCCTTTTTTACCACCAAAAGCGTAGGGGAGGGCACTGGCCTGGGCCTTGCGGTTTCCTATTTCATCATCACAGAAAACCACAAGGGCCGGATTCAGGTGGCATCCAGTCCCGGTCAGGGCAGCTGTTTTACCATCAACCTGCCGGTGTAGTACCGGCAGAAAGCTTTGGTTTTTTCAGAGGCGGTTGCACAGTAACGCCTGTGATGTTTCAGGCTGTTTCGCCCGGCAGGGCCGTGCAAAAAAACTTACAGGCTGGAAATCTCCTCGGCACTGATAACCCTGATCTGTCTTTCTTCCAGGATTTCCAGCGCTTTTTTGTGGTCATCGAATCGAAATACCATGATGGCGTTTTTACACTGGGGGTTGGCAAAGGCATACATGTATTCCACATTGACGTTCTGCATCCACAAGGGATCCAGTACCTTGTTGAGACCGCCGGGTTCGTCTGTGACTTCCACCGCGAGCACCTTGGTTCTTCCCACGGTAAATCCTTCTTTGCGCAGCGCCGCTTCAGCCTTGTCATTATTGTTTACAATGAGTCTGAGCACGCCGAAATCCGTGGTGTCAGCCAGGGACAATGCCCGGATGTTCACGTCTGCATCCCGCAGGATCGCGGTGACTTCCGCCAGCCGGCCTTCTTTGTTTTCAATGAATATGGATATCTGTTCGGCAAGCATATGGGGTCTCCTTTTTATAGGGTTCGTTTGTCAATCACCCGGACGGCCTTGCCCTGGCTCCGCTGGATGGCTTTGGGCTCCACCAGCATGACCCTGGCAGATACCCCCAATGTTTCCTTTATGTCCCTGGCAATCTGATTTTCCATGGTCTGGAGGCTTTTGATATCATCACTGAAAAGGCCTTCATTGATCTCCACTTTCACCGTCAGGGTGTCCAGGTTGTCTTTTCTATCCACTTCCAGCTGGTAATGGGGAAGGGTTTCCCTGGTATCCATGAGCACGCTTTCGATCTGGGATGGAAACACATTGACCCCCCTGATGATGAGCATGTCATCTGTGCGGCCGGCTGGTTTGGTCATGCGGATATGGGTTCTGCCGCAGGTACAGGGTGTGGGGTTTAAAGATGAAATGTCTCTGGTGCGGTACCGGATGACAGGAAAGGCTTCCTTGGTAATGGAGGTGAATACCAGCTCGCCTTCTGCACCAGGGGGAAGCTTCTTTCCTGTGTCAGGATCAATGATCTCTACAATAAAATGGTCTTCAAATACATGGAGCCCGTTTTGTTCTTCCTTGCACTCAATGGACACGCCAGGGCCGATGATTTCACTGAGACCATATATATCCACCGCTTTGAGGTGGAGTTTGGCTTCCAATTCGGCCCGCATATTTTCTGTCCAGGGTTCGGCCCCGAAAATACCCGAGGTAAAAGACAGGTCCTTGAAATCCACACCCATTTCATCTGCCACCTCTGCCAGGTGGAGAATATAGGACGGGGTGCCGCACAAAATAGTGGGCTTGAAATCCTTCATAATGGTAATCTGGCGTTTGGTGTTTCCGCCGGATACCGGAATCACCGAAGCTCCCAAGCGCTCCGCCCCGTAATGGGCCCCAAGTCCACCTGTGAACAGCCCGTATCCAAAGGCATTGTGGATGATGTCTCCGGAACCGGCCCCGGCAGCTGACAGGCTCCTGGCCATGAGATCGGCCCAGGTATTCACATCACGCCGGGTGTATCCTACCACAGTGGGTTTGCCGGTGGTGCCTGATGAGGCGTGAATTCTCACCACCTGCTCCATGGGGACGGCAAACATACCATAGGGATAGTTGTCCCGCAAATCCTGTTTCGTGGTAAAGGGAAGATGCTTCAGATCGTCCAGGGTCTGGATGTCTTTGGGGGATATTCCTGCAGCATCAAAGCTTTTTTTGTAAAACGGCACGGTTGCATACACCCGGTGAATGGTGGTCTGGAGCCGCCGCAGCTGGATGGCTTCAAGGCCTTCCCTGGGCATGGTTTCAAAATCAATATCAAAAATGGGCATGGGGATTTCCTTTTAAAAATACAGGCTGCTGCCCGGGCCGGGGTTGGGCCGGGTCAGTTGAGCCCCCCTGTGAACACGGGTTTGCGTTTTTCCAGAAAGGCGGATGTGCCTTCTTTGGCATCAGCACTGGCCATGGTCAGGCCGAATGCATCATTTTCAATCCTGCAGCCGGTCTCAAGGTCTGCATTGGTACCGTTGTGAATGACTTCCTTGGCAGCCCGAAGGGCCACACGGCCTTTGGCGGCGATGGTGCCAGCGGTTTTCATGACCGCATCCATGAGATCTTCAGGGGCACATACCTGGTTGACCATCCCGTATTCACATGCCTGCCGGGCGGTAATGTTTTTTCCTGTGAACACCATTTCCCTTGCCCGGTTGCTGCCCACAATGCGGGCCAGGCGCTGGGTGCCCCCAAAACCCGGGATCAGGCCCAGATTGATTTCCGGAAGTCCGAAAACAGCTTTTTCAGAGGCATAGATAAAATCACAAGCCAGGGCGGCTTCAGAACCACCGCCCAGGGCGTATCCATTCACTGCGGCGATGGCTGGGATGGGCAGGTCTTCAATTTTTGAAAACACCTTCTGGCCTTTTCTGGAAAAAAATTTTCCCTGGAGGGGAGTCATTTTGGTAAGCTCCATAATATCCGCACCTGCCACAAATGCTTTATCCCCGGCACCGGTGAGCACCAGGACCCGTATTTCAGGATCGGCCTGCACCTGGTCCAGGGCCTGGTCAAGGTCGTCAAACATGGCATTGTTCAAGGCATTCAATGCCTTGGGCCGGTTGAACTGTATCAAAGCAATGTTGTTTTCCATTGTCAGGATAATGTTTTCAAAAGACATGGGTTTCTCCTTGCATTTTTTTGGTTTTCTTTTTTCATATATCACAATTGCCGCGGGTTTGTTGCATCAACATATTTTTGTACCCCGTCTGCAATGGCATTGCAGATATCTTCCTGATAGGAAGGGGTCAGCAGCCGCTTACATTCTTGTTTATTGGAAATAAATGAGGTTTCAATGAGAATGGAGGGCATGCGGGCTCCCAGCAGCACATAAAACGGGGCCTGTTTAACACCCAGATCCTTGATGCCTGTATATTTTTTGGTCATTCCCTGGATCAGGGCCTTGTGCACATCATTGGCAAGGCGGGTGGATTCACCGATCTTGGCATGTTTCATCAAATCACTTAAAATAAATTCCAGATCGGAAATATTTTTCCTGGAGGTGGCGTTTTCCCTGGCAGCCACAGCAATGGCCTGTTCATCCGTGGCCAGGTTCAGAAGATATGTTTCGATGCCGGCCAGGTTTTTGTTCCGGGCCGCATTGGTATGCAGGGAAATGAACAGATCAGCCCGCTGGGTATTGGCAATGGCGGTTCTTTCTTCCAGGGTCAATTTTGTATCAGTGCTCCGGGTGAGGGTCACGGTGCATTTGAGGCGGTCCCGCAGTTTGACAGCCAGGGTTTTGGCCATTTGCAGCACAATATCTTTTTCCCACACTCCTTTGATATACCCCGGTGCCCCGGGGTCCGGGCCCCCATGGCCCGGGTCAATGACGATTTTCTTTACTCCCAGGGCCAACTGCCGGGCGATGTCTGATGATTTCAGGTTGTCTGTGGTCATGGGGCTGGTTGTGAGAACATCCTCTGTTTTGGCTGCTGCCTTTTGTACCGTCAGATGTTCCCCTGCGCCGTTACCCGTGCCCCAGACATCAATAACGATCCGGAACGGGTCTTTTAAGGAAAAAATCTTATAGTTTTCAAATGACTTGATGTCCACCACCACCCTGACGGTGTGGGGAAGATACTGGCCTGCCCTCGCCTGTTTGAGCAGATCATCATTGATCGGGGTATGTTCTGCAACCTCTTTTCCCAGCCTTGACTGGGGGATATCCACGTAAAGCCGTTGAAACGGTATGTTCAGGTCAGGGTCTTTTTTGAGCAGGTGGTGGGAATAGGTTCGGTCCCGGGTGGCGTTGATGACTATTCTGGTATATTCCGGGTTGGACCAGAACCGCAGGTCCGTGACATGGGCATCTGTACCGGACATTTTCTGGTCAGCGGGCCGGTCCCCTTCAGGGGTATCTGCTTCAGCAAACCCGTTCATTTCCTGCAGGTCTGATTCACGGGTTGTGGTTATCCGATCAAAATCCGCATCCTGGTTTGTGTTTTTGTCGGCTGTATCCGCAATGTCCAGGGTTTCTTTTTTTGTTTCCGCTTTTTTTGACCGGATGTGCTTAGGGGGATGGGTCTGGGGATCCGGACTTTCAGAAAGGGAGGTGAGCTGGGTTTTGGCCCGGGCATTATAGGCGGATTCCGGGTATTTGTTTCGTATTCTTACCAGCAGATCAATGGCCCGGGTTTTGTAGATCTCATCCTTGGAAAGGCTGAACAGCTGCAGGTAAAGTTCGGCAGCTTTGTACATACCGGCCGGGGCCCAGGAACTTTCAGGATCTATCTTATAGATGGCTTCATACCGGTGGATACAACCCAGCCATTCCGATACTTTCTGCCGTTTCACAGGGGAATTGCGCAGGGTTTTGAAACAGGCATCCGCAGCCAGGTATTTCTGCTTGGGAACCTGCGCCATGCCGGTTTCAATGAAATCGGTCCAGAACAATAACAGGCAGATACCAGCAGCTGCAACCCAGATGGATCGGCAGGATATACTGTATGGCCGGCAAAAAAACATGGGTCAGACACCTGCCTTTTTTTTCATGTCATGGAGAAAATTCAGGGCATCCAGCGGGGTCATATTGGAGATATCCGCCTGTTTGAGCATCTGTGACAGATCCTTTTCAACGGTGTCAAACAATTCCATCTGTCCGGGGGCATGTCCGGGTTTTCTGCGTTTTCTGGATCTCGTTTTTTCAGGGACAATTTCCGGTACCTGGCCGCTGCCCTGTTTTTCAATGGCTGCTAGCACCTGTTTGGCTGCTGTGATGATCTGGTGGGGGACCCCAGCCAGACGGGCCACCTGGATGCCATAGCTTTTGTTGGTGCCTCCCTGGACCAGCTGCCGCAGGAATACAATATTGTCGTTGAACTCTTTTACTGCAATGTGGAAATTGCGTATCCGGGGTTTGGTATCCTCCAGCCGTATCAGTTCATGGTAATGGGTGGCAAACAGGGTTTTCACCCCTTTACCGAAAAGATCGTGCAGAAAAAGGGCAACCGCCCAGGCAATGCTCATGCCGTCATAGGTGGAGGTGCCTCTGCCGATTTCATCCAGGATGACCAGGGAATCGGGTGTGGCATTGTTCACGATGTTGGCGGTTTCTTCCATTTCCACCATAAATGTAGACTGGCCGGAACTTAAGTTGTCCAGGGCCCCCACCCGGGTAAAGATGCGGTCTACCAGGCACAAAGATGCCTTTTTTGCCGGCACAAAAGAGCCCATCTGTGCCATGAGAACCGTGAGGGCCACCTGACGGAGCACCGTGGATTTGCCTGCCATATTGGGGCCGGTGATCAAAAGAATCTGGTTGCGGTCATTGTCCATCTCAATGGAATTGGGCACATACCGCTCGCCGATGATCAGTTTTTCCACCACAGGATGCCGGCCGTCTGTGATGGCGATGCAGCCCTGGTCATTGATATCGGGCCGGGTGTATCCGTTTTCCGATGCCGCCCTGGCCAGCCCCTGGAGTACATCCACCTTTGCTATGAAATCCGCCATTTTCAGAATTGCCACGGCATTGTCCACCACCTGGTTTCTTACGGTACAAAAGATTTCGTATTCCAGGGCGCTGCGCTTGTCCTGGGCGTTTAAGATAGTGGATTCCACCTGTTTCATCTCATCGGTGATGAACCGTTCCGCATTCACCAGGGTCTGCTTGCGGATGTAATTGTCCGGCACCTGCCGGGCCTGGGTTTTGGACACCTCGATAAAATAGCCGAACACCTTGTTGTATTTTATTTTCAGGGAAGACAATCCGGTTTTCTGTTTTTCTTCAGCCTGGGCTTTGGCAATCCAGGACTTTCCATCACGGGAAATGGATACCAGTTCATCCAGCTCCTTGCTGTATCCGTCATTGATCAGACCCCCTTCATTGAGAACATGGGGGGCATCTTCCCTGATGGCGGTTTTGATAAGATCTGCCAGGCTGCCCAGCCGTTCCAGGGTGGGCGCCAGATCATCCACCCGGCTGCCGTTGAGCAGCGGGTGATCCAGGCGGGTGAGAATGGTGAACAATTCCGGCAGCCGGGCCAGAGAATTTTTCAATGCCAGCAGGTCCCGGGCATTTCCCTGGCCCATGGAGATCTTGCTGCCCAGCCGTTCCAGATCATATACGGATTTGAGAACAGCTGCCAGGCTCCGGTGGAAATGGGGGGCTTTTGTCAGCTGTTCCACCGCTCCTAAGCGCTGTTCAATCTTATGCCGGTCCACCAGAGGATGCCGTATCCAGTCTTTTATCAGCCGGCTGCCCATGGCGGTGACGGTCTTGTCCAGCACTGCTACCAGGGATCCTTTTTTGTCCTGGGTCTGGAGGTTGGCCAGCAGTTCCAGGTTCCGGCATGACCGGTCATCCAGCTTTAAAAAATGTGCCAGGTCATAGGGACGGATTTGAAAAATATGGGTAATGTCCTGCATCTGGGTATCCTGGACATAGGCCATGACCGCACCGGCAGCACAGATGGCAGCAGGCATATGGCCGATGCCGAACCCGTTGAGGCTGACGGTGTCAAATTTTTTTGTCAGCCGTTCTCTGGCATCTGCTTCCTGGAAGACGGAAACGGGCAGATAGGTAACCTGGCGCCCGGTAAATGCCTGGCGCAGGGTTTTGTAAGCCGGGTCTTTTTCATAGGGTTCCGGCAGCAGAATTTCTCTGGGGTCCTGTTTTACCGCCTCGTCAATGAGGGCCCCCGGTATATAGGCCCCCTGTTTTTTTATTTCACAGGTGGTGAAGGCGCCGGTGGAAATATCCAGGCAGGCCATGGCGGCACGGTCTTTGACCACGGTCAGGGACAAAAGAAAGTTGTTGGCGGTTTTATCCAGCAAAGATTCATTGAGAATCATGCCCGGGGTGATGACCCGGACCACTTCTCTTTTCACAAGTCCTTTGGCAGCGGATGCGTCTTCCACCTGGTCACAGATGGCCACCTTGCATCCGTTTTCAATAAGTTTTGCAATATAGGTGTCTGCAGCACGGTAGGGCACCCCGCACATGGGAACCGGAGATGCATCGTTTTTGTTTCTGGATGTCAAAGCGATTTCAAGGATGGCTGCAGCTTTTTCTGCATCCTGAAGGAACATTTCATAAAAATCCCCCATCCGGTAAAACAGGATGGCATCCTTATACTGCTCCTTGATGGCCAGATACTGTGCCATCATGGGGGTTTGTCTGGTTTCACTCATGGATGGGTTATAAAAACTGTCTATTCCTTGGGGAGGGTCTTGTCATGGTTCCGGGTCTCTGATCCGTCTTGTGCCAAAGGGCTGGCAGCGTCTGCATCCGGTTCCTGGGAATCTTTGGATTCAGAGTCTTTATCACCGGGTGTGTCTGCATCGGATGTGCCGGGTGCTGCAGAATGTTTTTCATCAGATGCATCTGATGGGCCGGCCAGTCGGGTTTTTTTTTCAGAATTATTTTCAGACAGTCCCTTTTTGATATAGGGATCATGGATGAACACATCCAGCCTGGCCTGCAGGTCCCTGTTTCTGGTGGTCAGTTCCGTGATTTCTGCTTCTTTTTTTTTGATCTCCCGGCCCAGTCCATAAGCGGTTACCAGGCCTTTGAGGCCGGTAATCAGCAGGCCCAGGCCAAAGCAGATGCCCCAGAATGCCCAGTTGGGCAGGGGCGGGGCGGTCCAGTGCCACTGGTTGAATTTTAAATCAAGGGCCAGGGATCTGGTGGTATTGAAATAATCAATATTCTGGTAAATCAAAAGCCCGAGCAGTCCAAGTATGATCAGCATAAACAAAAATTTGATGGTCTTCATGCATCTTCTCCAAGTGCTTTTCCAAGGGTAAATATTTACGTTTGGGTGATCATAGAGCAATTTTTGTTTTTTTTCAAATTTTCTTTTGCCATTCAGCTTCTTAGACCGTTATATTTAAATAAAAACCGGGTTGATCACATTGACTTTTTCACGCAGGGGGAAAAGGGACCAGTTCAGGGCCGCAAAAGGGATATGGGATGCCACCTCAATGCAGGACACATGAAGGTGGGACAAAAGCGGTGATCCTTTGGTCCGGGTGTCAAAGGTGCGGGCAATGATCCGGCCGGCCCCAACCCGGGTACCTGGTGTTATTTCGTCACAGGGTGCCAGGTGGGAAAAGACCTCCAGCACCCTGGTGGGCCCGCCGGCTGTATACTCCGGTTCCACCACCAGGGTGTGACCCAGAAAGTCTTCACACAGATTTACCACGGTTCCCGTGGACCAGGCAGGCACTAAAGTACCCGGTGCCAGGTGGCGGATGGTTTTGTCAAAGGTTCTGAAAAAACAGATATCAATGCCTTCATGGGCGGCATGGCGGGTTTTAAAATTCCCCCACCATTTGCTTTTGCTGTCTAACAGCATGCCCGGATAAAATACCCACTCTATGCCGTCTTTCAGATTGTTGGCTGTTGCAATGGATGAAAGGTATTGTTTGAACCGCGTCATCACACCGCTTTGAGGATGATCTTGTGTCCCATCAGATTGATATCTTCTATGATGCCGGATACCTGCTGTTGTTCACCTAAAAGTCCTTTAAGGACAAACCGGTTTTTCCCGGCCGGGGTGATGGCTGCCACATTTTCCATGATCAGTTTTTCCGTGCCGTTTTCTTTCAGATATACATTGGATTCACACATGATAGTCTCCATATAGTTGGTAACTCGTTTGGTTTGTTGTCCCATGCCGCATTGCCCGGGCATCCTGTCCCATATTTTTACCATCACCCCTCATAATTTTATTTCTCATACCTCATACCGCTCGTCCATTATATACCATTGCTGTTCATGCAACTGCAAGGGGTTTACATGCCGGTGCTGCACCAGATGCCGCCCTGTTAAAAGAAAAGCGGGTCAGGGTTGTGCTTTGTAATTTTTTTGCACCGGCCATACAGCAGGTCATCCATGAAAAGGGCAATGCGCTGGTTGATACTGTTTCTGCTGATATAGAACCGCACCAGGCGGTGCGCAAGGGAATTTGGTTTGGTGTAGGGGCACACGGATATGCACATGCCGCAGTCCGATCCAATGGTTTTCCAATAGGAAAAACATTTTTCCTGGTCGATGGACCAGTGAAAAAACCCGCGGGATTTTGGCTCATCCCCTGTGGTGATGGACCCGGACGGGCAGTTGCGGGCACATTTTTTACAGATGCGGCAGAAATGTGCCATGAAAAGGGCTTTTCCCGGACCGGAATCCGGCAAAGCCAGGGTGGTCGTCACCACAGCCAGGCGCACACAGGGACCCCGGGTTTTGTGCATAAAAATGCCCATGCGGCCCAGCTCCCCGAGTCCTGACTCCACTGCCGGGGGTACGCAGAGCACTTCGTAGTTGCCGTCATTGTGGGCCCGGGCTTCATACCCGAACTGCCGCAGATACCCGGCCACAATATTGGAAATCTTGGCGGCTTCCACATATTTTCTGGCAGATTCCTGGATCACCGCGGCAGTGGGGCTGTTTTTGAGCATGCGGATTTCCATGGGCACCACAATCACAATAGCCGTGGTGTGGGTCTGGTCGGTGGGTTCTCCCCAGCCTGCTGCATACCTGCCTTTTCGGCTGTAGAAATGGTGGGGGGCCAGGTTTACAAATCCGGTATCGCACCCGCCGTAGAACCGGACCAGATCGCAGATTGTGCTGGTGATCTTCCGGGAATCCACTTCCCTGGGGGGGGCGGCAGGTTCTCCGCAGGATGCGGGAATGGTTGTGTACAGGTATGCAAAGGCCGCTTCATAGCAGGGCGTGGTATAGTTATCGAAATACACCTGGCCGGGGTCGCCGAAATCCGGTTTGCTGTGGATCTGCTGGTCATGGGAATGGTTTTCCGGGCGCATGCGGTAGTAAGTGTCAGCCAGTTTGGGGTGATTTTTCAAATTGTTTCTGGCAAACATGTGGTCCCGTTCATCAAACTGGATCGCCGCTGATAGATCCATTGCCCGGGTTGTTTCCGGGAAAAACCGGAACAATGATACAATGCAGAAAAGGACAGCCCCTGTGAAAAACACCAGGTTCAGTACCGAAGAATCATGGGTTGTAACAAATGTCCACAAAAGGGCCCATGCCAGAATAAATCCAAGACAGATGAGGCATGCCCGGAATTCTTGTTCCCAAAATGATGAGACGGTCAGAAGTAAGAAAAAAAGACCAATCCCCACAAACACAGCCTGCACCCCCCAAAAAACAACATCCGCCACAGCATCCTCCTGATTACCCTTCCTCCACTCTGTTTCTGCCTTTTTCCTTTGCCCGGTAAAGGGCTTTATCCGCACGGGCAATGAGATCATCTCTGTTTCTGATGTTTTTTGTGTATTCACTGATACCGGCGCTGATGGTCAGGGCGGTGCCTGGAAACCGGCTGGCCAGAAGCCGGCCCAGGTGTGCAATTTCTTTGCGGATTCTTTCGGCATATACAAGGGCTTTGGACAGCTTTGTGTCGTTGAGAACCACAATGAATTCCTCACCGCCATACCGTCCCACATGATCGAAAGGCCGGGATAATCTCTTCAGGGTCGTGGCAATGAGTTTTAAGATATTGTCACCGGCCTGGTGTCCGAATTGATCATTGAACAGTTTGAAATAATCGATATCAATCATCACCAGAGAGAGGGCGGTTTCTTCTTCCACTGCTTTTCTGAATGCTTTTGCCAGCAGTTCATCTATTGCCAAACGGTTCAAAAGACCGGTGAGTCCATCCTTGCGGGAAGCGGCTTTTGCTTCTTTGTACAAGCCGGCATTTTCCATGGCCATGCCCAACTCATTGGCCACGATGGCAATGGCGGACAGTGTATCCGGCAGGATGGGCTTTTGGGATACGATGTTGTCCATGCCCAGAATGCCGATCACTTTGTTCTGGCTGCAGAAGGGTACGATCACCATTTCCGTGATCTTGAATGCTTCCAAAGCTTTTTTCTCTCCGGCGCTCCCGCCTGTGATCAGGACCGGTTCCTTGTTTCTTAGGCAGGAGACAAACCCGCCGGCCGACCAGTTGATGGGGATTTCAAGAGCGCGCAGATCCATGCTGGTGTCTGTTGCATCAAACCACTCATACACCCTGAGCCGCCGCAGGGTTTTGACCATCCGCATGATATACAGCCGGTCGAACCGAAAGTCCTTGTATACCGCTTCCAGGGTGGTGGTGATTATGGCTTTTGGGTCTAGGCTGCGATGGGGCGTGGTAAGGCTGTACCGCAGTCTGGAAATTTCTTGGTCCGGCAGGTGCTGGTCATTTGTGAAATAATACTGGGTGTTGATACTGCCTAGCTTCAGATTGGCCCGAAACATGTTTTCCCTGAATTTACCGGGGGAGGGGAAAACAAAATTGTAAAACCGGGAGACTGCCTGCATCTCTTTGTCCATGCAGGTGATCAGCCGGGAAAAATCAATGCGGCCGGGGTCGATTATTTTTTCAACTTCCGGCTGAAGCACCGGGGGACGGATAACATCAACCGACCCCATCCCCTGGATCCAGGATAGAAAATCGGCCAGGGATACAATTGCCACAAGGCAGGCATCCTGCTGCGAAAGATTCAGGTGTTCATACTGCTGGTGATGGTATCTGACGGCAAGAGAGAGGGGATCGGGCAGGTGCCACAGGGTACTGAAATATGCCCCGATCTCATCATGGCCCATGCCCATTATGGCTTTTTCTTCGGCAATCAGGGTGCCGGTATGTCTGGCCACATTGGCGATGAATCCGTCATAATTTACCCGGCCGTAAAGGTCGAAAATAATTTTGCCCAGATCATGCAGCAGGCCGCAGATATAAGCTTGGTCCGGATTCGGATATCTGCATTCTTCTGCAATTGTTCGGCTTAAGATTGCCACGCAAAGGCAGTGGCGCCAGAAGAAAATTCGGTCAAAATGCTGTTTTTTTTCTGGTTTGATCATTTTTTCAAATACGGTGACCCCCAGGGAAATTTTTTTAACCTCATCAAACCCAAGAAGGATGACCGCATCGGAAACTCCGGTGATCCGGTGCCTGGGGCTGTACAGGGCTGAGTTGGCAATCCCCATAACTTTGGCGGCAATACCGGGATCGGTCTCCACGATCCGGGACAGGTCGGCAGCTGAAGCGTCTTCATCACCACAGATTTCAAGGAGTTTGGCCATGGCAGGAGAGATACTGGGGATCTCTTTGACACAAGGGGACAACACCTGTTCAATATCAGATGCCAAAACACGCCTGGGTTTGGTGTCAGCCATTATCACCCCTTAACCATCGTCTTGTCGGGATAAAGAGATCTGCCAAAGAAAAACAAAATACCCTCTCTTTTCAAAAAAAGGCAAAAAAGGTAACTTCTGACCCCGACCCCATATTTAACAGTGTAAAGGAAATGATTTGAAATAGCAACTTCAGAAGCGTTTCAGGCTGAGATGTCAAACAGATCGGTGTTCTGTCCGTCCTGCAATGACAACCATTTTTACGGGGGTGATGCCGGTGAGATAACACAGGTCTGCCGGGGATGCCACATCCCAGATCACAAAATCCGCATCTTTACCCGGTTCCAGGCTGCCTTTGCGGTCTGCCAGGCCCAACGCCTTTGCCCCGTGGATGGTGGCCCCGGCCAGGGCCTCTTCACAGGTCAGTCCGAACAGGAGGCAGGCCATGTTCAGTACCGGGATCATGCTGTGCACCGGGCTGGATCCGGGATTGAGGTCCGTTGCCACGGCCATGGGAATGCACAGGCGCCGGAAAACGTCCAACGGCGGTACTTTTTTTTCCTTCAGATAGTAGAACGCCCCCGGCAGCAGCACCGCCACCGTGCCGTGCGCAGCCATTTTTTCTGCACCCTCTGTGGACAGGTATTCCAGGTGATCACAGGACAGTGCCCCCATTTGTGCAGCCATGGCCGTTCCGCTGGAGTCGGACAATTGCTCTGCGTGCAGCTTGACGGCAAATCCCAGGACAATGGCTGTTTCAAGCACCTGCCGGGTTTGTTCCCGGGAAAAGGCGATGGTTTCACAGAAAGCATCCACGGCCGTAGCAATGCCCTGATGCTTCACCGCAGGCAGCATCACCTGGGTAATTTCGCTGATATAGTCATCGGAACGGGAGGCAAATTCCGGGGGCAGGGCATGGGCACCTAAAAAAGTGGCGGTGATATGCTGGGGACAGGCTTTATTTAGCCGGCCGGCCACGGCCAGCATCTTAAGTTCCGTGTCCAGATCCAGGCCGTATCCGGATTTGATCTCTACGGTGGTGATACCCTGGGTGAGAAAATGGGCCATGCGACTGGATGCCAGGTCAAACAGGGTATTTTCTGAGGCAGCCCGGGTGGCTTTGACCGTGGACACAATACCGCCCCCGGCCTTTGCAATGTCAGCATAGGATGCCCCGTCTAGGCGCATCTCAAATTCCTTTGCCCGGGAACCGGCCCAGATCAGGTGGGTGTGGCAGTCCACAAACCCGGGCAGTATCCATTGGTTCCGGCAATTTGTTACCATTTTACAACCAAGGGTTTCGGGCAGGGCATCCATTGGCCCGATCCAGGCAATTGATTTTCCGGATACCGCCAGGGCCGCATTTTCCATAATGCCGTAATTCCCTTTGGCCATGGTGGCCACACGGCAGTGGGTGAACACCTGGTCGACATTTTCGGGGAATGGATTGCTGGTGTCAGGGAGAGTGGTCATGGATATTTCCTCACATGTTGATCATGGGCAGTTTTACCCCTTTGTCATTGGCCACATCAATGGCGGTCTGGTACCCGGCATCGGCATGGCGGATGATGCCGGTGCCAGGGTCATTGCGCAGCACCGTGGTCACCCGTTTTTCCGCTTCATCTGTGCCGTCGGCCACGGTCACCTGCCCCGCATGCAGGGCATAGCCGATGCCCACACCCCCGCCGTCATGGAAAGACACCCAGGTGGCACCGGAAGCCACATTGGTCATGCAGTTGAGCAATGCCCAGTCTGCCACGGCATCAGACCCGTCCTTCATGGCTTCTGTCTCCCGGAAAGGCGAGGCCACAGACCCGCAGTCCAGGTGGTCCCGTCCGATGACAATGGGTGCCTTTACCTTTCCGGTCCGTACCAGTTCGTTGAACAGTTTTCCCGCCTTTTCCCGCTCCCCGTATCCCAGCCAGCAGATCCTGGATGGCAGGCCCATATGTTCGATTTTTTCCCCTGCCATTTTCAGCCAGTTGATCATTTTGGTTTTTTCCGGGAACAGCTGCATGAGGGCTTCATCCGTCACACTGATATCTTCCGGGTCACCGGACAGGGCCGCCCACCGGAACGGGCCCTCGCCTCTGCAGAACAGCTCTCTGATATAGGCCGGTACAAAACCGGGATAGTCCATGGCATTGTCCACCCCCTTTTTCATGGCCTGGGCCCGCAGGTTGTTGCCGTAGTCAAAGGCAACGGCACCTTTGTCTTTCATGGCAAGGATGGCGCGCACATGTTCGGCCATGGAGTGCAGCGCCATCTCTTTGTAGGTGCCGGGATCGGATTTCCGCAGTTTCAGGGCATCTTCAAAGGAGATGCCCCTGGGAAAATACCCGTTGAGCTCATCATGGGCGCTGGTCTGGTCGGTGATCACATCCGGGATAAATCCTTTATCCATCATGGCCGGCAGGATATCACCCACATTGGCGCACAACCCGATGGACAGGGGACGGCCTGTATCTGCTGCCTGCCGTGCCATGGCAATGGCCTGGTCCAGGTCGGGGGCTTCAACATCCAGATAGCGTTTTTCCAGCCGCTTGGTAATGCGGGAGGGATCGATTTCAATGCACAGGGCCACTCCATTGGCCATGGTCACGGACAGGGGCTGGGCCCCGCCCATCCCCCCAAGACCTGCAGTGACCACGATTTTGCCTGTGAGATCAGCGCCATAGTGTTTCTGGCCCAGGGAGGCAAAGGTTTCATAGGTACCCTGTAAAATGCCCTGGGTTCCGATATAGATCCATGACCCGGCAGTCATCTGACCGTACATGATCAGCCCTTTCTTGTCCAGTTCATGAAAATAGTCCCAGTTGGCCCAATGGGGTACGATATTGGCGTTGGCAATGAGCACCCGGGGAGCGTATGTGTGTGTTTTGAGCACGCCCACGGGTTTGCCCGACTGTACCAGCAGAGTTTCATCGTTTTCCAGATCCAGCAGGGTTCTGACAATGGCATCAAAGCAGTCCCAGTTTCTGGCGGCCTTGCCCAGCCCCCCGTAAACAATGAGTGCATCCGGATTCTCTCCGTTGTCCGGATCCAGGTTGTTGCACAGCATGCGCAAGGCTGCCTCCTGGTACCAGCCTTTGCAGTGGAGCTGGCTGCCCCTGGGGGCCTTCACCGACCGGGGTTTGCCGCAGCCGATTTTCAGATCTTGTAACAGTTTTTTCCTGGCATCCATTTTTTCCTCCTCAAGGTGTTGACTTTTATGTGTGGATTGGCTATTACTTGTCTATACAAGTATAGATATCATGTCAAGCGTTTTTTGAGGTATGAATTATGAGGTATGAGGATGTTAGCCAGGCAATTTTCCGTCCTAAACCTCACCTTTCATACCTCACAACTAAAGGATTTATAGTGGAAACTTCAGTAAGGCCCCGGGCTTTGTATGAACAGATCAAGCAGCAGATCATGCAGGAGATTGATGCCGGCCGCCTGACACCCGATGACCGGGTGCCATCGGAAACCCGTCTGGCAAAGGAGTTCAGGGCCTCCCGCATGACCGCTAACCGGGCACTCAAGGAGTTGGCCGAAGAGGGCCGCATCATCCGGATCCAGGGGGTAGGCACCTTTGTGGCCCGGCCCAAGCCGGAAGCGGCCCTGCTGGAGATCAAGAGCATTGCCAGAGAAATCGCCGACTGGGGCGGGGTCCATTCCTGTGAGGTCCTGGTGCTGGCAGAAGAAACAGTGACCCGGGATATCGGTACAAAAATGGGCCTGGCCCCGGGCACGGATCTCTTTCATTCCATTGTCCTGCACAAAGACCGGGGGGTGGGAGTACAGTATTCAGAGCGCTATATCAATCCAAAGGTGGCCCCGGATTACCTGGCACAGGATTATACACAGATCACCCCCAGTGATTACCTGCTTAAGGTTGCCCCGGTCCAGGAGGCGGAACATGTGATTGAGGCGGTGCGGTGTCCTTCCCATGTGCGTGCCCACCTACAGATCAGTGCGGATGAACCCTGCCTGCGCCTGACCCGGCGCACCTGGTCCTTTGACCGTGTGGCCACCTTCAGCACCATGATTTCACCGGGCTTCCGGTATAAACTCAAGGGAAAATTCAACAGAGGAACAAACCAATGAACCAGACCATTGTCGTGAATGGAAATGATTTTCAACTGGAAGATTTGGTGGATATTGCCAGAAATAGCCGAAATATCGCCATTGCCGATTCCTCCAAAGCCCGAATCAACAAGGCCCGGACCCTGGTGGACACCTGGGTGAACAATGGAGAGCGCATTTACGGTGTGACCACCGGTTTCGGGGCCCTGTCCGAGGTCACCATTTCCCTGGCAGACACTCGGCGGCTCCAGAAAAAAATTTTGTTTTCCCATGCTGCCGGCATGGGGCGGGAGATGGAAGCGGATGTGGTCCGGGCCATGATGGCCCTGCGGATCAATGATTTCTGCCGGGGCAATTCCGGGCTGCGTCTTGAAACCATCCAGATGCTGGCGGACATGCTCAACAGCGGCATTGTGCCCATGGTGCCGGAAAAAGGGTCGGTGGGGGCCAGCGGGGACCTGGTGCCCATGGCCCACCTTGCCCTGGTGATGATTGGTGAAGGAGAAGCCTTTGTGGACGGCATCCGCATGTCCGGTGTCAAGGCCTTGGCATCCCGGTCCCTGGAACATTTGGAACTGGCGGCCGGAGAAGGCCTGGCCCTGATCAACGGCACCCAGTTCATGATTGCCCTGGGGTGCCTGGCACTGCATGATGCCCTGAACCTGTGCAAGCATGCGGATATTGCCGCATCCATGAGCCTGGAAACCCTCATGGGCACCAGAACCGCCTTTGATCCCAGGATCCACCAGGCACGGCCCCACCAGGGCCAGATCATGGCGGCCCAAAACATGCTGAAAATTACGGAAAATTCAGAAATCATCTCTTCCCATGAGGACTGCTCCCGGGTCCAGGATGCCTATACCCTGCGGTGTTCTCCCCAGGTTCATGGGGCGTCCTGGGATGCCTTTGCCTATGTGGACAAGGTGATCCGGGTGGAAATGAACGCCTCCACGGAAAACCCATTGATCTTTCCTGAATCCGAAGAATTTTTATCCGGCGGCAATTTCCACGGCCAGCCCCTGGCCCTGGCCTGTGACTTTTTGGGCATTGCCATAGCCGAGCTGGCCAATATCTCCGAGCGGCGCATCGAACGCCTGGTGAACCCCTACCTGTCTGGTTTGCCGGCATTTCTGGTGGAAGACGGCGGGCTCAATTCCGGGTATATGATCGCCCAGTATGCGGCAGCGGCCCTGGTGTCTGAAAACAAGGTGCTGGCCCATCCCGCATCCGTGGATTCCATCCCGACCTCTGCCAACAAGGAGGACCATGTTTCCATGGGGGCCATTGCCGCCAGAAAATGTCGGGATATCGTGGAAAACGCCGAAGATGTCATTGCCATTGAATTGTTGTGCGGGGCCCAGGCCATTGACCTGTTCACCAATATCAAGGCAGGGGAGGGCACCCTGGCAGCATATAACACCATCCGGCAGCAGGTGGATTACATGAAAGAAGACCGGCTGCTGTCCACAGACATTGCAACAATCAAACAGATGCTCAAAGAGGGGGCCATTGTCCGGGCAGTGGAAGCGGCAGTGGGCAAACTGTACTAACGCGGGAAGCCCGCAACCCAGGTGCCGCTCCTTATTTTCTTGTTTTTTAAACAGAAACTGTCGCGTAAGGCGCCTAAAGCCGCACCAGCTTCAGGCTGCCCCACAGCCCGATCTGTGCGCCCACAACGATCACCAGGCCCTGGATCCCGGGGATCTGCCTGCCTTTTTCCAGGGTGCCGGGGATGTCATCACCGGTGTTGACCCGGTTGGCCAGGCCGGTGGCTGTGGCATCCGCCAGCATGCAGGACCGGGCCATGACCATGACTGCATCTGCCTTGCCAAAACTTGTGGAATGCCCGAATGTGCCTGATGAGGTGCAGACCCCGAAGCCGGTGTCCTGTTTAGGCACCTGTATGCCCGTGGTCATACTGAATGGAGAGCTGCCGGCAAAAATCGTGAGTACGGTGTCGGTGCGGGAGCAGATAAAAATATCGCCGCCGTTTTCCACGATGACCTCGGAAGAAAAGGACAGCAGATGCCGGCCGGTATACTCAGCCACTGCCCCTGCCACGGCTGCCATGGGTCCAACCTGTGCCGCAGCGGCCGCATGCGCCATATCCCGGATGATCAGAGATGCCTTGTCCGGAACTTTTACAGGCACCAGGGAGCCGGCAAAGGCGGGATGCTTTTGGATATGGTGTTCTATCAATCCCCGGCACCGGCCAACCGCCTGGATGGCCTGTTTCGACAGGTCGGTAGCCGCCTGGATGTGCAGGTTGGTCTCCTGTACAGTTATTTCAAAGGAAGTCAGCCCTTTTTTCCTTTGCTGCTGCCGGTAAATGCGGCGGTCTTCAAACATGGTCCACCGGTTTGGGACGCAGACGGGCAGGGGCCTGGCGGATAAAATAGGAATCGGTCATGCCGGAGATGAAATCCCGCACCATCTGGGGGCGCGAATGGGTCTGGCAGTAGGTGTTGGACATGTCCGCCAGAAACCGGGTAAAGATGGCAGATGACCGGTTTTTTTTTTCCAGGTCATCCAGGTATCGGGAAAACAGGTGTTCATATATTGTGCCGATGGATCCCAGGTGCTGTTTGATGGCCGGGTTTTTGTATATACGGCTGTAATTGAAATCTTTGAGTGTCTGCAGGGCCTGGCTAGTTTCTTCTGAAAACCCCACAAAGGGCTGGTCCAGGCTGGTTGCGATCAGATCGGTCACCAGGGTGAACACTATGGTGCCGTTGGTGCTGCCCAGGGTTGTGCGGCACAGATCCGGGATCTGGTCGCGTTTTACCACTCCCAGGCGGATGCCGTCCTCCAGGTCCCGGCCGATGTAGCTGATGGTGTCGGCCATGCGCACCACGCACCCTTCCAGGGTCATGGGAGAAAAGCCGGCCTGCTTTTTTTTGTGAAACGATCCGATCATGTGGTCCAGATCGGCAAAGGTCCTTTGTCCATGTGGTGCCAGCTGTTGGATATGGGTTTCACCGTCATGGCACAAAATGGCATCCAGGGTCTGGAGGCTCAGGTTCCACCCGCTGCCCTTGCGTTCAATTTTATCCAGAAACTGGAGGCTCTGGACATTGTGGTGAAAATATCCGGCCCCGCCGGCATGGGTCAATCTGGACAAAAACCGCTCGCCGTCATGGCCGAACGGGGGATGACCGATGTCATGGCCTAAACTGGCCGCCTCGATCAGGTCCTGGTTGAGCCCCAGGTAACGGCCGATGGTTCTTGCCACCCGGGACAACAGCTGCACATGCAGTACCCGGTGGGTGAGATGGTCGTTCTGGATCAGGGAAAAGACCTGGGTTTTGTCAATGTACCGGGTAAAGGCCAGGGAGTTGAGTATCCGGTCAGCATCCTGGCTGAAGGCCTGGCGGTATTCATTGTGTGCCATTTTTTCTGGATGCCGCCGGACAGCAGACCGGGAAAGACATGCCAGGGATCCCAGCGTTTCCTGTTCCCTGTTGTCCAGGCGCTGCTGCAGATCCCTGGCTTTTTTCAGGCGGTCATCCACGGTGTGATCCCTGTCATCTCAATTCAGGCGGTTAACAGGGACGGACAACATTCGGACAAACGGGATTTGTTCACATGTCCGGCCCCTGATACACCATCTAAAGCTGTTTGATGATGTTGTCCACCACCTTGCCAAAGGCTTTGGTAAACGGGGTTTCTTTGTCCTGGAACATGATGGGAACCCCCTGGTCCCCTGAAACCACCACGCCGGTGTCAAAGGGGATGGAACCCAGAAAGGTGAGACCTTGTTCCCTGGCGGTTTTTTCGCCGCCCCCGTTCATGAACAGGTCAATGGCTTCATTACAGTGGGGACAGGTAAAACCGGACATGTTTTCCACGATGCCCAGAGTTTTGAGTTTCACGGTTTTGCAGAAAGATATGGATTTTCTGATGTCTGCCAGGGCCACCTCCTGGGGGGTGGTCACAATCACGCCCAATGCTTCAGGAATGGTCTGGACTACGGTAAGGGGCTCGTCTCCGGTGCCGGGAGGCGCGTCAATGACCAGAAAATCCAGGTCTCCCCAGTCCACCATGCCCACAAACTGCTGGATCATGCCGGCCTTGGCTGGCCCCCGCCAGATGATGGCCTGGTCCTTGTCCTGCATCAGGGCCTGAACAGACACCACTTTGAGGTTGTCATTGATCTGTTTGGGAATAAGGCGCTGCTGGTCAGGGGTGATATCCAGCAGTTCGGTGAGTCCCAGCATCTGGGCAATGGACGGTCCATGCACATCCACATCCATAAGCCCTGTCTTGTATCCCTTTTTTGACAACACCGCTGCCAGGTTGGCGGATACACTGCTTTTGCCCACGCCGCCCTTGCCTGAGAGTACGAAAATCTTATGTTTTATCCTGGCCAGAGACGTCTTGATCATGGCCTGCTGTTCCTGCTGTTTTCTGGCCATATCCCCTTCCTGGGAAGGACATCCCTGGGGTTTTTTTGCCTTGTCAACGCTGTCGTGAATCATTGTATTGTATATCTCCTTTTGAGAGGTCCATGGTTGCTGTCTTAATTTTAATGGTTGCACCACAACCTATAATTGTCATGATCCGCCTGGTGTCAACTGGAAAACCGATTCTTTTACAGGTATGTTGGGCCAGAAACGGGTGATGCGTACCTGGGCTTTTTGCAGGCTGCCGCTGGTAATGGTCATGTGCACAGGGACCATGTTTTTTTTAATCCTGTCAAAGGCATGGTAATGGATTTCCCAGCGGGCGGTATCCTCTCTGTCCAGCAGCCGCAGCGTATTTAAGGTATCATCTGGTTGCAGCACCAGTTCCTGGGAAAGAGAACTGAACTTTTTGCGCAGCCTGATTCGAAAAGGGTCATTCGGCAGAAACCAGGCATCATCAAAACTCTGGACAGGGATTCGCCCTAAGAGCAGGGATATCAAATCCGAGAGCCTTACCGGCACCTGGGTGTAGGGTTCCAGATCAGGGTTTTCAGATGCTGGAGAATAGGGTTTGTGGCGGCCTGTATGGGAAAGAAAGGTAACCCGGCTGCCGTCTGCCACAATGGTCTCCACAGGATGACCAGAGGCGGTGAAGGTCATGCGTACCTTGTTGGGGGCCTGGGCAGCCCAGGCGATCTGGAACGTCTGTATGCTGTTTCCTGATTCCAGGCGCACCCTGCCGGTTCCCTTGCTTGTGCGGATGTCTTGATTCATGTTCCGGATGGCTGCTGCAGACTGCCATGCTGTCTTGTCCAGAACTGGATCAGTTTCGGGCCGGGGTTTGGCACAGCCGGTCAGGCATACAGCGCAGACCAGGGCAGTAAGAAACAGGATATGGACAGGTTTCATTCCTCGGGCTTCTGTTCTTTCAGGGTATCAGGGAGGGGTAGATGCTGTTCTAGGTCCTTGATTTTTGTTTCAAGTTCCTGCACCAGGTCTGCATCTTCCGCTTTTGCATTGACAATGGCTTTGTGATACACAGCCAGGGCTTTGAATAACCGGCCGGTTTTGACATAGGCATCTGCCAGATGGCTGGCAATAATGGATTCATATTCTGTGAGGGTTGCAGCCTTTTCCAGATAAAAGACTGCTTTTTCATATTCTTGTTTTTTATAATACACCCATCCCATGCTGTCTGTGATATAGCCGTCATCCGGTTTGATTTTCAGGGCTTTTTTTATCAAAGCCTCAGCCTGGTCCAGGTGAATTCCCAGATCAGCATAGGTGTAGCCCAGATAGTTGAGGGCAGAGGCATCATCCGGATCGATGCGGATAATTTCCTTCATTGTGGCAATACACGCTTCCTTTTGTCCTGCCTTGTCCTGAATCGCTCCCAGCCGGAACAGCAGCGATGTGTTTTCAGGTGCATCTGCCAGACCTTTGGTAAGCAGGTCCATGGCTTTTTCCAGATGACCTTCCTGTTCATAAAATGCAGAAAGATAGGATATGATATCAATATCTTTGGGATTGTTTTTGTGGTGGTCTTCAAGAAATACTACAGCCTTTTCTCCCTGACCCATTTTTCGGTATAAAAATCCAATCGTCAAAAGGGTTTTTTTGTACTGGGGGTGGGCAGACGATACGTTGAGATAATGATGGATGGCCTCTTCTGGATTGTCTGCTGATTCATGGGCCATCCCCAAAAAAAAATTGAGATTGTCATTGTCCGGATCTGACTTGAGCAGTTCGGAAAAAACAATCACTGCATCATCATACCGTTTTTGTGAAATATAGGTATCCACCGCCACCATGACCATCCGGGAGCTGGTTGCTGCATTTTTTCCCAGTTCATTGAACAGATTTTCGGCTTTGTCTTTTTGTCCTGTTTTTTGGTAGATCAGGGCTGTTTCCAGTAAAGCACGGTCATTATCCGGTTCTATTTCCAGGATTTCTTCATAGATTTCCAGCATTTTTTCATAGCTGGTATCCTCTGCCTGGCGGCGCAGAATTTCAACGCGTTTAAACCTGGGCTCAACCAGATCCGGTTCCAAGTGAATGGTTTTTAAAAATGCCTGTTCTGCAGCAGTGTAATTTCCGGAAAGAAGATGGGCTTCACCCAGATAAAAATGGGCCACATAATATTGGGGCAGGTGGGCAGCCATTCGGGAAAACAATTCCAGGGCCCGGGAAAACTGTTGGTTTTCCATGAATATTTTTCCCAGGCGCAGATAGGTTTCCTTGTTTTCCGGGTCCAGTTCCAGGATTTGGCGCAACAAAGAAAGCATTTGGTCCTGGCTGCCGGTGTCTTTTTTCAGGCGCACCAGCATGAGCAGGTTGTCCACATCATCTGGATCTTTTTCTGCCAAAGCCTCTGCCAGTGCCAGCGCATTTTCTTCCTGTCCCATTTCAAGATGCAGCCGGATAAGATCCCGTTGTAAAAAAGCGGATCCAGGATCTTCTGCAATGGCCTTTTCAAGGGATTTGACTGCTGATTCAAGCTGGTCCTGCTGGTGCAGTACCAAAGATTCCATATAGTAATATCTTGCAGACAAAGATTGTGCGGGTACTGATTTATTCTGGGGTGAAATATCTGCCGAAGCCTGGACAACGGGTGCTGCAGGCTGGATCTGGTTGCACCCTGAAAAGCAGAAAACCGCTGCCAGTATGCATATTGGGATACTAAATTTTTTCATGGATTTTATTACACTGTGTGTTGGCATATTTTATTGGCTGTGGTCATACATGTCGAAATCCGGCATGTCTTTTTTAAAAAAGGCTTTCATCTTTTTGAGGATATTGTTTTCAATCTGCCGTACCCGTTCTCTGGAGATATTGTATTCTTCACCGATTTCCTGGAGGGTCTGGGGAGAGTCTGAAAAAATTCGCCGTTCAAAAATTTCCAGTTCTCTGTCATTGAGGGTTGTTTTAAAGTCAGTCACCTTGGTGTGTAAAATGTCTTCAATTTCTTTTTTCGCCATCTGATCTTCAGAGGAATCCGATTCTGTATTGATAAATTCGATGCGCTCGGTGTTGGAATCGTTTTTTAACGGCTCATCCAGGGACAGGTCCCAGTTGGCCAAACGCTGGTCCATATCCATCACTTCTTTTTCAGATACCCCCAGCCGTTCAGACAAAAGCTTGGGTTTTGGATCAAACCCCTGTTCAATGAGCAGCTGCTTTTCTTTTTTCAAGCGGAAAAACAGTTTGCGCTGGCCCTGGGTGGTGCCGATTTTAACCATGCGCCAGTTGTCCATGATGAATTTGAGGATATAGGCTTTTATCCAGAATGAGGCATAATAGGAAAATTTTACATTTTTATAGGGATTGAATTTCTTGACCGCCTGGACCAGGCCGATATTGCCTTCCTGGATCAGGTCCAGCAGGTTCTGCATCCAGATCCGCTGGAATTCAAGGGCAATTTTCACCACCAGCCGCAGATTGGAGGTGGTCATGATGTAAGCGGCCTCCTGGTCTCCTTCCTCCTGAATCCTTTTGCCCAGTTCAATTTCATCTTCCCGGTTCAGCAGTTTGTACCTGTTGATTTCATTCAGGTAGCTCTGTATGGGGTCTGACTTGACCAGGGCTTTTGAATTGGATGCCCTTACCTTGGGCACCGGAAGGAGAAAGTCTTTTTTGGACAACCTTTTTTTATCTGTTTCAGAATGATTCTGATCTGCTTTGTTTTTCATTCAATGAACCTTCAGCAATGCAAATGATATGTAAAAATTTTACTATACCATTATCATGGTTTGTATTAAAGCAATAAATTTTGCAAACCATCAAAGTCCAGGTATTTTTTACTGGACTTTTTTTAATGTATCTGTTAAAAAATCCTTCTGTTGCGCCTGTAGCTCAGCTGGATAGAGCAACGGACTTCTAATCCGTAGGCCACAGGTTCGAATCCTGTCAGGCGCGCCAATAATATCAAGGGTTTTCAGCTTTTTGGGTTGAAAGCCTTTTTTTCTGTGTGAGAGTCTGTGTGAGAAAACTCAATGAAACTCTGATCTAAACACCCGACAGCGGCACGTTCTCCATCCCCAATTGAATGAAGATAAATTTCTGTCGTCACCCTGCTTTCATGGCCAAGAATTCTTTGAACAATTCCTATGGGTACCTTTTCGTGATCAAGCATGGATGCACCAAAGTGCCTTAATGCATGATACCTGAAATATTTCACATCCGTCTTTTTACAGAGGGTTTTCATTATTATTTTACGGTCAATATAGGGCCCTACAACCCAGGCCCCTTTCTTTTTGCTCCAGTATCTGTGCCAGAACACCCAGGGCTTTTCTGGATCACGGTTTTTATACCGGTTGCTCAGGGTTTCAAACAGCTTTTGATTTAATGGAATCCGCCTTGGAGTCAAATGACCCCCCTTTTTTTTTCTTGTGTAAAGGACCAGATATTTGTCCTTTAAATTGACATCATTCCATGTTAATCGATTGATTTCGCTTATTCTACCCATGGTGCAAATGATGGTCCAAAGGTAATCTTTTGTGTCTGGACTTGCAGCATTGACAACCTTAATGACATCTTCTTTGGGTGGCACATATTTTTCTTTTTTTTCAACCGGGAAAAATTCTATACCCAATGTTGGATTTTCCTTAACCCATCTCCTGGGTGCTTTTATCCCGAAATTAAACAGACTTTTTAACAGACGCAGCTCCTTGTTGGCTGTCATGGCGGACACATCCCGTTTGCGTTTCAACAAAAAAGATTGGACCATATCAACGGTTATCTCATAACATTTTTTCTTCCCCCAGTATGAACACCATCGTTTGGCGTAAAAAATGTTATCTGAATAATGCCGTTCTGAACAATATTCTTTCAAGTAGTCAAGTCTCCTGTTCACCAGTTCCAAGAAGTCCATGTCGGTTGGGATCGGATCTGTTATCAGATGAAGTTCCGGATTTTCCACCCCCTTTCTTTTTTCTGCCTCGGCCTGTTTGGCCTCTCTTTTGGTTTTGAACCAGGTTTTTGTGTACCGATTCCCGTTGAGGGTGAAGTCGTATCTCCACCCCTTTCCTTTTACAAAATATAAACTCATAGAGATCCTCCTTTTTGGGGAAAAATAGAGAACCTCCAAGCTTCCTACCGCCCAACAGCTGCCAGTTTTTGTACACCCAGGATGTACTCTTCCGGAGATATTCGGCGGCCTCCTCGACTGTTAGAATATCGTGTCTGGATTTTGTGTCAATGATTTTTGACAAGGTCTCTGTTCCC
>JAABSB010000100.1 GCA_011390615.1 Desulfotignum sp.
GTAACCACACCCATGAAATCCTCTTCACAATCTACAAACAGGTGCTCGATGGGCTCCAGTTTTGTGTCATTTTCCATCTTGTAGATAACCCGGGGGCGGCTCACACAGAGTTCAAACCCCTCCCGCCGCATGGTTTCAATGAGAATGGCCAACTGGAGTTCTCCTCTGCCCTTTACCACAAAACTTTCATCCGTGGTGCTTTCTTCCACCTCAATGGCCACATTCATCAGGGTTTCCTTGAACAGCCGTTCCCGAATCTTTCGGGACTGCACATATTTGCCCTCCCTGCCGGCAAAAGGAGAGTTGGTAATGGCAAACTGCATGAACACCGTTGGCTCATCAACAGTGATCCTGGGCAGGGCAACGGGTGCCTGGCGGGTACAGATGGTATCGCCGATTTTGACATCCTCAATGCCGGCCAGCACCACAATGTCTCCGGGATTGGCCCGGTCCACAGGAACCAGGGCCATGCCTTTGTAGGACTGGAGCTTGGTCACCTTCAGCAGTATCTGGCGGTTGTTTTCCCCCAAGCAGACCAAAGATTCATTGGATGCGGCAGATCCGTTGAACACCTTGCCAATGGCAAGACGTCCCAGATAATCGGAATACCCCAGATCAGAGACCAGCATCTGAAAAGGGGCTTTTGGGTCATAGGAAGGTGGCGGCATCTCCTTGAGTATGGTATCAAACAGCACATGCAGATGCGAAACATCCGCATCCAGCTCCTTTTTGACAATACCATCCCTGCCAATGGCATAAAAATAGGTAAAGTCCAGCTGCTCTTCTGTGGCCTCCAGGTCGATGAACAGGTCATACACCATGTCCAGCACTTCATCAGGCCGGGCATCCTTGCGGTCGATCTTGTTGATGATCACCATGACAGGCAGGTTGGCATCAAAGGTTTTTTTCAGCACAAACCGGGTCTGGGGGAGCGGGCCTTCAGAGGCATCCACCAGAAGAATGGCGCTGTCGGCCATGGACAAAGCCCGTTCCACCTCCCCGCCGAAATCCGCATGGCCCGGGGTGTCAATGATATTGATCTTCACGTCCTGCCACACCACGGAACAGTTTTTGGCGGCAATGGTAATGCCCCGCTCTCTTTCCAGGTCCATGCTGTCCATGAGGCGTTCATCCACCTGCTGTCCTTCCCTGAACATGCCGCTCTGGCGGAACATGGCATCCACCAGGGTGGTTTTGCCATGGTCTACATGGGCAATTATGGCAATATTTCGTAAGCTTGCGTTGGTCACATTCTGTTTTTTCATGTTCTGCTCTCTGGTTTCATCACGACAGCTTATGGACTGTTGCGAAAAATGTAAAATATGTTTATCTGGATACCCGGGTGGTGCCGTCGGCAGCAGTGATAATCCGTACCCTGTCCCCCGGAGCCAGGGCCACATCAGCCTCCTGCACCACCACAATGGTGGTGCCGCTGTCTTTTTTTACCACAATTTCAAGGCCAGGCTTTCGGGTGATGCCTTCTTCTGCCGCTGTTCCGGCAGCAGCCCCTGCCAGGGCACCGATCACGGTTGCAACGGTGCGGCCGGACCCGCTCCCCACAGTACTGCCCAGCACACCACCGGCAACACCGCCGGCTGCGGTCCCCACCGGTGTTTTGGTGCCCTCTATGATGATGTGTTTAACCGATTCCACGGTCCCTGCCATTACATTCTGGGCCTGGCGGGCGTGGTCCCTGGAATATACCTCCCCGGACCGGCTGGAGGCACATCCCGCCACCATAAAGGCGGCGGCAGCCAGAAGCATTAGAGCACGGGCAATGGCTGATGCAGTTTTCATAACATGTTCCTTTCGTTTTCCTGGATATTTTTTTTCTGAATCGTTCTTTTTCGACAGTATACCACATTTTCTAAATTTTCGAACCTTTTCTCTGGTCAAAAACAAAGGCGGCCCCCATGAAAAAAATTCATCCGGCAGGGATCCTGATCCGGATGCCGCCTTTGGCCAAAGCCATTGCAAATTTGATACAGATGCACTAATTTGGGCTGACAGACTGCGTAACATCCAAAAACCAGAAAGGCAGCGCATTGGACCATTTTCTTGACATTGCATCACAAATCATCTGTTCAAAAACCGGCATGACCATCCGGCACAGCCCGGGATGGACCGATATAGTGCTGACATCTGAATATTTTGTCACCTTTCATCTGATAGGCAAAAATATTTTAAGCACCTACCCCAGGGGAAAAATCAGCTATGACGGCACCCTGGCCCTGTTTAAAAATTATGACCGGTTCCTGGCAGCCTGCGATCTGGAAGCATCCCCTTTCATTGAAATTTCAGATTACAGCCGGATCAGCAATACGCCAAGTCAAAGGACCCGGCTCAAGGTGCTGGAGTTATTGCTGGAAAAGGTGGAAAAACAATTACTGAAAGGCCATTTTGTCTACAACGTGCCCAGACATATCCAGTGGATGTACAATATCGGCACCCATTTGAAAAAACCGGGTATTCCCATGAAGGCTCTGGACTCCTATACATCGGCAATGCAACACGCATTGCGGCTGTGCCAGGACAGGTACGAAAAAACCGGCAGCACACCCCCTGCTTTTTTGCACTTTATCCGGCGGTTCATCCCGGGCTTCAGGCTGCGGCTGTATGCAGAAGAAATTCTGGAATACATCGGCGGCATCAACTGGGATGAAAAAGGTATCCAGGCAGACCATATCGGCACGGCCCATCCTTTCAGGCCAGTTTTTGATGCCCTGACTGTTCTGAAAACCGATTTTGATCAGAGCCTGGCCGCCCGGAAACAGATGGAAAAAGAGCTGACACAGCACAAAAATCATCTGGAAATCCTGGTGGAGGAACGCACCCGGGCCCTTGAAGCAGCTGTGGACAGGGCAGAAGAAGCCACCCGGGCCAAAAGTGATTTTCTGGCCAATATGAGCCATGAGATAAGAACGCCAAT
This sequence comes from Desulfotignum sp., assembly GCA_011390615.1. Taxonomy (GTDB): domain Bacteria; phylum Desulfobacterota; class Desulfobacteria; order Desulfobacterales; family Desulfobacteraceae; genus Desulfotignum. Next base: position 2,930 of record JAABSB010000100.1, read on the forward strand.
GAACGGCATCATGGGCATGGCAGAACTCATGCACGATACACAACTCAGCCGGGAACAGGCAAAGCTGGTTGACACCATCAACACGGAAGCCCGGTCTTTGATGGATATTATCAACGGGATTCTGGATTTTTCAAAAATTGAAGCCGGAAAAATGGAACTTGATACCACCGCTTTTAACCTGCGTTTTCTGTTTGAAGATATTGCCGCCACCTGCGGCATTGTTGCCAGAAGAAAAAACCTGGAACTGATCTTTTTTCTACCGCCGGGCACACCGGAAAATTTTGTGGGAGATCCCGGCCGTCTGCGCCAGATTTTAAACAACCTGACCAGCAATGCCATAAAATTCACCCATGAGGGAGAAATTTTTGTATGGGGGGAAACCGCTGCAGAATCAAACAGCCACATCACCCTGAAATTTTATATCAAGGACACCGGTATCGGTATTCCCGAAGAAAAGCAGGACACCATATTTGAAAGCTTTTCCCAGGCTGACGGCTCCACCACCCGGATGTACGGCGGCACCGGCCTGGGCACCACCATTTCCAAGCAGCTGGTGGAGATGATGGGCGGCACCATCGGGGTAACAAGCCGGCCCGGGCAAGGGTCCACCTTCTGGTTTACCATCGTGCTCACAATTGACCACAACCCGGCAACCCGGGACAATGCAGACAATGCCCCGAAACTTGCCGGCAGAAAAATCCTTGTGGTGGATGATAACGAAACCAGCCGGCATGTTGTCATGGAACATCTAAAATCCTGGGGGTGCATGCCCATGGAAGCTGCCGGCGCCTCCCAGGCCCTGGCCCTGCTCAGGACAATCGCCGATCTGGATCTGGTTATAACAGATATTCAGATGCCAAAAACAAACGGGTTCCAGCTGGCAAAAAAAATGCGTGACACATCCGGCATTCCCCAGGTTCCCATCATAGCCCTCACATCCATGGGCATGACAGGAGACAGCCAAAAATGCCGAAAAGCAGGCATCCAGGGATATCTGACAAAACCGGTGCGGCAAAAAGATCTGAAAGATGCCATCTCTTCTGTCTTATGCCATGACAGCAGTGCCCCATTGCCGGATACGCCCCCATTGACCAGGCATACCCTGGCGGAAATCCGGCGAAGAAAGATTCAGATACTGCTGGCTGAAGACTACCCCACCAACCAGGCGATCGCCATCAGGCACCTGACTTCCCAGGGTTTCGAAGTAACCCTGGCGGAAAATGGGCAGCAGGCAGTGGACCAGTTTCAAAACCGCAGATTTCATCTGGTGCTCATGGATATCCAGATGCCGGTAATGGATGGATATGAAGCCACCCGCCGGATACGGGCATATGAACAACGGAAAAAAAACGCTTTTCTGGCTGAAAACCCGGACGTATGCCAGCAGTTTGCACCCACTCCCATCATTGCCATGACCGCCCATGCCATCCATGGTTACCGGGAAAAATGCCTGGCTGCAGACATGGATGATTACATAACAAAGCCTTTGAAAAAAAATAATTTCCTCGCCATTGTTAAAAAATATGCCCTGAAGCAAAACACCGGCGATCTGAGAATATTTGCCGGAACCGTGCAGGATGAAAAGCCAGGCCCACAGGATTTTCTCACATCCCCCCCTGCACCAGATGCGCCGGTGGAAGCCCCCCTGGACCTGGCAGAAGCGGTCAGGGAATTTGAAAATGACATGCCTTTTTTACTGGAAGTGCTGACAGAATTTCTGGCCAATGTGAACAAAACACTGGGGCAGATACAACAGGCGGCAGCTGACCAGGATGGTCCTGCCATTGCAGGTTTTGCCCATGCCATCAAAGGCGGGGCTGCCAATCTGACAGCCATGGAACTTTCCCGGACAGCCGCTGCCATGGAAAAAGCCGCAGCACTGAACAATTTTCACAGCATGCCTGATCTCATTTTTCGGCTGACATCTGCATACAGACGTCTCAAGGTGTTTGCAGAAAAAATCTGATTTTTTATGCCCGGCCGGCAGGAGCGCGAAACTGGATCACCATGAACACCAGGGTGCCTGATACCATTACCAGGCCTGCCGTGGGAAATGCCAGTCTGAGACTGAAAAAATCCATTGCCAGCCCTGCTGCCAGGGAGCCGGTGAGCATCCCTAAGCTGTGGGCAACAGTCATTACAGCCATCACAGATCCCATGGCTTTTTTTTGTTCCCCCTTGACCACTGCCAGGGCGGTGATGGCAGGCATGGAGATGCCCCCGCCCACCCCGAAAAGGGATATGGCAGCCAGCAGGTCAGAAAATGAGGCGGCAAAATAGATCAAAAACATGCCGGCAGCGGCGACAACACCGCCGGAAATGGTCAGAACCCGCCGGCTGAACCGGTCTGCAGCATACCCCATGGGCAGCTGCAGAATGCCTGATATGAACACTCCCAGCATGACCAGCAGACCTATCCGTGCACCGGAAAGACCGAACACTGCGTCGGCAAACAGGGGCAGAAAACACCATACCGCCCCGATACAGGCTGTATAGGCATATCTGAAAGAAAAAAGTGCGAACAGATCCAGATCCTTGATCACCAGAGACCAGGGAATGTGTGCAGGCAGGGGCCCTGAACGGATGCGCTCCTCAGGCAGGGGGGGCAGGAGCCAAAAGCACAGCAGGACCCCAATCAAAGACAGCAGCCCCATGCATACAAAAGCGGCATTCATAGTCCAGATATCATGGATGACACCGCCCATTAGCGGACCTAAGCTCAGGCTCAGAAACATGGAAAGATTGAACAGTCCCATGGAATATCCTTCAGAGCCCGGGGGCGTAATCTCTCCCACATAGGCCTGGACCACCGGCATGATCATGGCTGAGCCGGCACCCTGGATAAACCTGATAAAAATCAAGCCATTGACTGTATCAGAATACACAAAGGCAATGGAAATCAGGGTATAGGAAATCAATCCTGCAAGAATGAAAGGCTTTCTGCCTTTCCGGTCTGACAGCCGCCCGAAATAGGGCAGCAAAAACACCCGGGAGATGGAAAAGGAGCCGAAAATCATAGCCACATAGACCCCGGTTGCTCCCAGATCATGGGCATAAATGGGCAAAAGGGGGACCACAATGCCCACCCCGGTGACAGTGGAAAAAATAATAAAGAACAGGGTGGCGAAAATACCCTTATGGTCCGATGGAATGGCCCGGATGCTGTTTCTGATTATTTTTGCCGACAATTGGGAAAACGGTTCCCGTATGGTATAGAAAAAATCCATTCAGGCCATGCCTAAGCCAGGCATTCTCTGATCTGGTCGATGAACCGGCTCGGTACACCGAATTCACCTTTCCGGTAGCTGGCATGGGTGAGGTACAAAAACCGTTCTGCGCGGGTCATGGCCACATACATGAGGCGCCTTTCTTCGGCCAGGGCTGCATCACCGTCGTCAATGGAGCGCCAGTGGGGGAAAAGGCGTTCTTCACACCCCACAACAAACACGGTGTCAAATTCCAGTCCCTTGGCAGAATGAATGGTCAGCAACGCCACCCCGGCAGCATCCTGGTCCTCTTCATCCTCCTTGTCCTCCCGGATGAGAGCTGCCTCTTCCAGGTATTCCAGCATATCTGACTTGGTGCGTGCCGTATGGATCAGCTGCGCGATATTTTCTTTTTTGGAAATCCATTCCGCCCGGGTCTTGGTCTTTTTTTCCAGATAATCATAATAACCGGTGCGTGCAATAACCTCTTCCATGGCCATTGCCGGGGCCATATCCCGGATGGTGTCCAGGATATCAAGCACCTGGGAAATATTATCATGGATCTTCTGGGTCAGCACCCGTTCTTTTACCATGATCCTGGCCGCATCCTGCAGGCTGGTGCCGTCTGCCCGCATGGCTGCCATTTTTTTGATCATGGCAGGTCCTATTCCCCGCTTGGGGGTGTTGACAACCCGCTCGAATGACAGGTCGTCATTGGGAAAGAAAGAAGCGCTCAGGTAGGAGTTGATATCCAAAATTTCCATACGTTCAAAAAATCCCTGGGCCCCCATGAGCCGGTAGGGAACCCGAAGCGCCCTGAATATTTTTTCAAACGGCAGAGAACAGAACTTGGTTCTGTAAACCACTGCCATTTTATCATAGGCAATACCCTGGCCCTTTCGGTGCATCGCCTTTATCCGCTTTGCCACCCATTCCGCCTCATGGCTGTCGGACAAAAAATCATATATCTCCACCACTCCGCCTTTTTTAAGGGAAAAGCAGTGCTTGTCCATCTTGTCCGGGTTGTAGTCAATCATGTCATTGGCTGCCTGGACGATTTCATCGGCAGACCTGAAATTTTCCTCCAGCCGGAAGATTTTTGCATCCCTGTATTTTTGGGAAAACCCCAAAAAATGATCAATATTGCTGCCCCGGAATCCATATACCGCCTGCCAGTCATCCCCGACACAGAACAGGTTCCTGTGGGGTCCCAGCAGCAGGCCTGTGAGATCCTCCTGGAGATTGTTGGTGTCCTGGTATTCATCCACCAGAATATGGGAAAACCATGTCTGGTAGTCCTCTCTGATATCTTTTTGAAGTCGCAGAAGGTCCCGGGTCTTGAGGAGAATATTGTCAAAATCCACACAATTCATCTCCTTGAGACGGTCTTCATACTGCTGAAAAATGTCACTGATCCTGACGTTGAAAATGATGGGTTTTACATCAAAATATTTTTGGGGATCGCCTGAATTTTTGGCCCGGGATACCAGCGACAGAATCCTGTTGGCATATTTTTTTTCAATATTATTTTTCACACACAGTTCTTTGACCAGCTTGTCCTGCTGGTATACTGAAAGCACCTGTACCGGCGGAACAAAACCCAGACGCTGGCAATGGCGCTTGAGCATCATCAGACAGGCGGAATGAAAGGTTCTCACCCACTGAAAATGGCCAAGGGACAGTCCGGTCATCTGCATGAGGCGGGACTTCATCTCGTCTGCTGCCTTGTTGGTAAAGGTGATGGCCAGTATCCGCCTGGGGTCATGCCCCTGGTTTATCAGATGGGAAAACCTGGCTGTCAAAGTGCGTGTCTTGCCGGAACCGGCCCCTGCCACAACCAGTGCGGGAGAGCCGGTATGGTCAACAGCCTTTTGCTGCTGTGGTGATAATAGCATGTATGTTATTCTTGTTTTGTCTGTGCAATAATCTGGTCCAGCGTTTTTTCGATATCCTGCTGAATCTCTTCCAGCCTCGCTGCTGTAAGGGCTTCAAACCGCAGCACCAGGGCGGGCTGGGTGTTGGAAGCCCGGACAAGGCCCCAGCCGTCCGGATATACGGCCCGCATGCCGTCGATATCTATGACCTTTTGTCTGGCCTTGTAATGGTCTACAATCTTTTTTACCACATCAAATTTGATCTCATCCGGGCACTCTTTTCTGATTTCAGGGGTGGTAAATGTTTTTGGCAGGTCCTGGATCAGTTCATCCACGCCTTTACCTGTAGCAGCAAGGATCTCCAAAAGGCGGCAGGTGGCATACAGGGCATCGTCAAATCCAAAATACCGGTCCTTGAAAAACATGTGCCCACTCATTTCCCCTGCCAGTTCGGCATTTTCCTCTTTCATCTTTTTTTTGATCAGAGAATGGCCGGTACGCCACATGACGGCTTTTCCACCGTTCTTTCGGATATCATCATACATGACCATGGAGCACTTGACCTCGGAAATAAATGTGGCACCGGGCTTGCGTGAAAGGATTTCTCTGGCATAGATCACCATGAGCTGGTCCCCGTATATCACATTGCCCTTTGCATCCACCACGCCGATGCGGTCCCCGTCCCCGTCATATCCCACACCCAGATCCAGTTTTTTCTCTTTCACCAGAGAAATCAGATCCCCCAGGTTCTTTTTCTGGGTGGGGTCTGCCTCATGGTTGGGAAACCTGCCGTCCGGATCACAGAAAATATCGTGAACCTCACATCCCAGCTCCTTGAGCACCGGCAAAGCAGTTATACCACCGGTACCGTTTCCGGCATCAATGCCGATACGGATGGTATCGGAAATGGTGATATTTTCCAGAATATATTTTTTATAGGGGGTGAGCACATCCTTTTGGGTACGGTTTCCGGATCCGGTTACAAAGGCCCTGGTTTCAATAATTTTGCGGATCTCCTGCAGTCCGTCGCTGTGGATGGAATCATGGCTGCTCATGAGCTTGAATCCATTGTATTCAGGCGGATTATGGCTTGCCGTGACCATGGCGCCACCCTCAAGATCCAGATGGTGAATGGAAAAATACAGCACCGGTGTGGGGCAAAGGCCTATGTCCACCACATCACAGCCGGTTGACAAAATGCCCTGGATAAACAGATCTGCATACCTGTCCGAGGTAAGGCGGCAGTCCCGGCCCACGGACACCCTGTGTTTGTTCTGCTGATGCAGCATGGTGCCAAAGGCTTTTCCGATATTTTTTACATCCCCATCCAGGATATCAACACCTGCCACCCCCCGGATATCATATTCTCTGAAAATTCCCGTATGCATATGTCCTCCTTACAAATTTCAGTATATGGTTGACAGCACAACCAGGGTACCCACCAGCCAGCAGTAAGGGGCAAACAGGTGAAACTTTCCCGCATGCACCATCCGTATCAAAATTTGCAAAGCAGCCAGGCCGGTGACAAACGCCACCAGTGTACCATAAATCATGGCTGCGTCAATGCCTGTACCCTTTTCTGCATAGCCCATCATACTGATCAGCTGGGCACCGAGAATGGCGGGGATGGAAAGCAGAAATGAAAACCTGGCAGCTGTATGGCGGTCAAGCCCGCAGAACATGCCGCAGGCAATGGTGGTACCGGACCTGGAAATGCCCGGAATCACAGCGAGTCCCTGGCTTGCCCCGATAATAACAGACCGTTTCAAATCAAGATCTGTGCCGGTTTTGCTGGTTTGATAAAATTTGCGGGATATCCACAGAATGGTTCCGGTCACCAGCATCATTGCTCCCACCAGCAGACTGGAAGTGAACATGAAATGTTCAAATTTTTTTAAAAACATGCCCATTATGGCTGTGGGAACAGATCCGGCCAGTATAAATACTGCCAGTTTCAGGTTGTTATCCGGCACGGCAGGAGCGGGTTTTTTCCGGATGATTCTGTCGGCCCAGGCAGACAAGGCTGTGACCATGGCCATAATATCTCTCCGATATACCACAAGCACAGCACCCAGGGTTCCCATGTGAACGCTGATATCAAAAGCCAGAACCGGTTCCGTAATTTCAAAAAAAAGCTGCCCCAAAACCAGGTGACCGGAACTGCTCACCGGCAGAAATTCCGTCAACCCCTGAATAATGCCCAGGGTAATTGCCTGGTAAATTTCCATTTTTTCTTTCCTTTGTTTTGCGTATATGAACGTCTGCCGGACCATATCACTGGTTTATGTATACTGCGCCAGATGTTTCATGAAGTGTACCAGGCACTGTACATAGTATTGTTGGCCCCAAATTGCAAGTTATTGTTGGAGACCAGCCTGAGTTTTTTTACTTTTTTTATCAGATGCAAAAGTAGTTTTCTTTTCCTAAATTTTGCAATTTGGAGTTGATTTCACTCAAATTCTGCTATATGATTATCTGCAAATACACAAAATGGTGAGCAGGTTCTCAAATTGAAGTTTTCATAGTACATCACCATGATGATCCAAATGTCCAATCTTTTGAAAGGAGAAAAAAATGCGCAAAAAAATTGTAATCCAAAGTCTTCTGGCTGTTCTTGCCTTTGTTTTTTTGTTCGGCTGTGCAACAAAGGAACCAGCTGAACTGCCGTCATTCACCGCCCTGCACTTTGATGCCAACCAGTTTGAATCAAAGGTGGACAATTTTGTCGTGATCCTGGATGCATCCAGCTCCATGCGGCATGACTACAATGGAAACGCCAAATTCACCACTGCCAAGACCATTGCCCAGCGCCTGAACATGACCCTGCCCGAGCTGGGCCAGACAGCAGGCCTCAGATCTTTTGGCCACCATCCGTCTGTTTCCAAAAACAAAACCGAATTGTTATTCGGCATGGAAACCTATACCACAAAAGGCATTGCTGACGGTCTGGAGAACATAGTCAAGCCCGGCGGCACCAGCCCTCTGGGCACCGCTCTGGATGCCGCACAAGCAGATCTGGACGGACTGGCCGGCATTTATAATGCCGTGGTCGTCATCAGCGATGGCAAGGATATGACAAATGTGCGCGAACAGGCCCAGGATTTAAAGAACAGATACGGCTCATCCCTGTGTATCTATACTGTCCTGGTGG
>JAABSB010000101.1 GCA_011390615.1 Desulfotignum sp.
TTATCAGGGAATCCATGGTTATGGTGGGGGGGATTCTTTTGATTCTGGGGGTATCTCTGGCATTTACCAACTTTCTCATTGACGCCCAGATCCCCATGAAACTGTTTGCCCTGTGCCAGCAGTTCATTGCCAGCAAATGGGTGTTTCTGATCCTGCTGAACCTGTTTCTGCTGATGCTGGGCACCATGCTGGACATTTTTTCCGCCATTGTCATCATGGTGCCGCTGATGCTGCCGGTGGCCATGGATTACGGTATTCACCCGGTCCACCTGGGCATTATCTTTTTAGCCAACATGCAGATCGGGTATTTCACCCCGCCGGTGGGAATGAACCTGTTCATCGCCGGGTACCGGTTCAACAAGCCCATCATGGATATCTACCGGGCCACTATCCCGTTCATGCTGGTGCTGCTGCTGGCGGTGCTCATCATCACCTACTGGCCGGGGTTGAGCCTGTTTCTCATCTCCTGACACCAGGCATCCGGGTGTTGACATTTCAGATTCCCATGGTAAACAAACACAAAGGTGATATCATGGAAATATTGAAAAGCATATTCGGATATGATGATTTTCGGCCCCTGCAAAAAGAGATCATTGACCATATCCTGGAAAAAAAGGACGTCCTGGTGGTGCTTCCCACCGGGGGCGGTAAATCGCTGTGCTTTCAGCTGCCGGCCCTGGTGTTTGACGGGCTCACCATTGTGGTGTCTCCCTTGATCTCTTTGATGAAGGACCAGGTGGACCAGCTGGGAGAGATGGGCATTTCTGCGGTATGCCTCAACTCAAGCCTGCCAGTGGAACAGTACCGGTATCATGTGTCTCTGATTCAGCAAGGCCGGGTCAGACTGCTGTATATCGCCCCGGAATCCCTGGTCCGCCCCCAGATACTGGAGATGCTCCACGCTGTGACCGTGGACTGCCTGGCCATTGACGAGGCCCATTGCATTTCCGCCTGGGGTCATGATTTCAGGCCGGAATACCGGCAGCTGGCACAGATTCGGCTGCAGTTTCCCAAAGCGGTCTGCACCGCCTTCACCGCCACGGCCACGCCGGCGGTACAAAAAGATATCCAGACCAGTCTGGGATTTTCACAGGATAATGGATTCAGGCTGTTCATCGGCAGCTTTGACCGGAAAAACCTGGTGATCCGGGTGATATTCAAGGACAACCCCTTGCAGCAGACTCTGGATTTTCTTGCATCCCATAAAGATGACTCCGGCATCATCTACTGTTTGTCCAGAAAACAAGTGGAGAACCTGTCGAATCAGCTGGCAGCCCGGGGATTTTCCGTGCGGCCCTATCATGCCGGTCTGGATGATACGGCACGCAACCGCTTCCAGACTGAATTCATCAAAGATGATGTCCGTATCGTTGTGGCCACCATCGCCTTTGGCATGGGCATTGACAAACCCAATGTCCGGTTTGTGCTGCATTATGACTTGCCCAAAAGCGTTGAAAACTATTACCAGGAGATCGGCCGGGCCGGACGGGACGGCCTGGATGCCGAATGCCTGCTCCTGTTCTCCCATGCCGACATCCCCCGGTTGAAATCCCTTGTCACCAGCCAGGATGAACAGCGAAACCGGGCCGCCTGGTTTCATCTGGAGGACATGGTGCGGTTTGCCGAGGCCGAAGACTGCCGCAAAAAAAGGCTGCTGGCCTATTTCGGGGAAACTGCGGCCCGGGATGACTGCGGCATGTGCGACAACTGCCTGGCGCCGCAGGAGCAGGTCCAGGATATTTCCATTGCTGCCCAGAAATTTCTGTCCTGTGTGAAACGCACCGGCGAGCGGTTCGGGGCCGGCCATATCATCGATGTGCTCCGGGGCGCGGAAACCAAAAAAATCTTCCAGTTCAGACACCACCTCCTGTCCACATACGGCATTGGAAAAGACCTGTCAAAAAAGCAGTGGTTCTACCTTTCCCGGCAGTTCCAGAGCAAGGGGTTTGTCCGGCGGGAGGACAACTACGGCGGACTGACCCTCACGCCGGAGGCCTGGGGGGTTTTGAAAGGAGAAACAAAAGTGTCGGGATGGCAGGATCCCCTTCACAGACTTTCCCAGTCTGTGGCGGAAGCGACCGATGCCGAATCTGCCCAATCAACAGCCCATCATCCGGACCTGTTCGATAAGCTGCGCCAAAAACGAAAAGAGCTGGCGGATGAAGCCGGTGTGCCCCCCTATGCCGTGTTTCCCGACAAAGCCCTGGTGGAGATGGCCACCTATTTTCCAGGAACAGAGGAGGATTTTCTGAACACCTTCGGCGTGGGTCAGACCAAGCTGGAAAAATACGGCCCGGCATTCATGGCGCTCATCCGGGAATTCTGCACCGCCAATGGCATCTCTGATGTACCCCAAAGGAAAAAGCCCCTGGCCCCGGCAACCGTTTCTACAAAAGAGAACCGCCATTTTCAGGTAGGCAGGCTCTACCATCAGGGCATGTCTGTCACTGATATCGCCAACCAGTTCCATGTCAAAATCACTACCATCATCAGCCATCTTTTCCGGTATTTTCAGGAAGGAAACCCGATTGCATCCGGACACGTAATCGATGAATGCACCCTGTCGCCCGATGTCCGGGAAAAAGCGCTCCAGGCCTTTGACACGTATGGATATCAGCTGCTGAAACCTGTGTTCGAGGCGATGGACCGGGAAATACCCTATGAGGCCCTTCATATGTTGCGGATCTATTACTTGTATGTGAATGAGATCGACGGTCCGTCAGAATAAAAAATTTTGCTATAAGCTGGTTGCAGGACTTATGAAATGAAAACAATTTATACCATCGGCCACTCCACCCACACCACGGAAGAATTTCTCCGCCTTTTGCACCTGCATGCCATCACTGCTGTGGGGGATGTCAGGTCCAGCCCCTACAGCCGATTCAATCCCCAGTTCAACCGGGAAACCCTGCAAAAAGCGCTGAAGGCCTGCAAGATAGCCTATGTATATCTGGGAGACTGCCTGGGCCCCAGGATCGATGATCCGGCATGTTATATCAATGGAAAGGCTGAATACAACCTGATCGCAGAAACCGATCAGTTTGCCCAGGGCATCAGCCGATTGAAAAAAGGCATGACCGGCCATACCATTGCTTTGATGTGTTCGGAAAAAGATCCGGTTTCCTGTCACCGAATGATCCTGGTATGCCGCCACCTGAAAGACAATGATCTTCAGATTCTTCATATCCTGGAAGACGGAAGCCTGGAAACCAATGAAGCTGCCGAAAAACGGCTGATGAAGCTGTTAAAAAACCCTGAGCTGGACCTGTTTGCAGGCCCGGATGAACTCATCGCGCAGGCCTATGAAGCCCAGGGGGAAAAAATCGCCTACCGCCCCGCTGTTTCAATTGATTCAGAATAAAAGGAATGTCAGACATGGATACCCTGTTTACCATTGGATGTACAAAAAAACCCGCCCGGCAGTTCTTCACCCTGTTACAAACCGCGGGGGTCCGGAGGCTGGTGGATGTCAGACTGAACAATGCTTCCCAGCTGGCCGGATTCGCCAAAAAAAACGATCTGGCATATTTTCTGGAAAAGATCTGCGGTATCGATTATATTCACCTGCCCCAATGGGCCCCGGACCAGGCACTTCTGGATCTGTACAAAAAAAAGAAGACCGACTTTTCCACATATGAGAAAACATACCAGGCACTTTTAAAGCAAAGAGATATGAATAAAACCGAAGTTCCCCGGATCAAGGACAAAGACTGCCTGTTATGCAGCGAACATGCACCCGAATTCTGCCACCGGCGGCTGGCGGCCGAATATATCCAGTCTATCCGGCCGGACATGGCCATTGTTCACCTGCAATGACCGCTGCCAAAATTCAAATGGTGCCGGCTGCGCCACATACCCATTGACAATCCACGCCATTTGTGTTTGAGATGACAGGTACCGGGACTGTGCAGGTATACGGATCAGCCAGGGATGGGTGATCCTATTCCCGATATCCGGGGATGGTACCCGGATTTCCAACAAACGATACAACAGGTGAAATCATGGAACAATACAACCGGACGATCCAGACCCTGGAGCGGCTGCGGGCCGAATCCACGGCCGCAGGCGGTCCCGACAAAATCAGCCGGCAGCACAGTGCAGGCAAACTGACAGCCCGGGAGCGGATCGACCTGCTTCTGGATGAAGGAAGTTTTGAGGAGTTCGATGTGCTCAAGACAGGCCGCGGCAGCTCTCTGGGAGATGACCGCCGCTACCTGGGCGACGGGGTGATCACAGGACACGGGAACATTGACGGCCGGGAGGTGTTTGTGTTCAGCCAGGATTTCACCGTGATCGGCGGCTCCCTGGGTGAGGCCCATTCCCAGAAAATCTGCAAGGTCATGGATATGGCCGTGAAGGTAGGCGCGCCCATCATCGGGCTCAACGATTCCGGCGGGGCCCGCATTCAGGAAGGGGTGGATGCCCTGGCCGCCTACGGCGAAATTTTTCACCGCAATGTTCGGGCCAGCGGCGTGGTGCCCCAGATATCCTGCATCATGGGACCGTGTGCCGGCGGGGCGGTTTACAGCCCGTCCATCACCGATTTTGTGTTCATGGTGCAGGCATCTTCCTACATGTTTGTCACTGGACCCAACGTGGTGAAAACCGTTACCCATCAGGAGATCACCTCTGAAGCACTGGGGGGGGCCGGGGTCCATGCCCAAAAAAGCGGTGTGGCCCACTTTACTGCCCCCAACGATATCCTGTGCCTGCGGGAGATTCGCCGGCTGATCAGCTACCTGCCCTCCAACAACCGCCAGGCGGCCCCCATCCTGGACCTGCGTGATCCTGCCGACCGCATCGACCCGGCCCTGGATTATCTGATTCCGGAGGATCCCAGCCAGGCCTACGACATGAATGTGCTGATCCACAGCATCCTGGACGGAGCTGAGTTCATGGAGGTCCACCCGGACTTTGCCCGGAATATCATCTGCGGGTTCGGCCGCATGGGGGGCCAGACCGTGGGCCTTGTGGCCAATCAGCCGGCTGTGCTGGCCGGTGTACTGGATACTGAAGCATCGTTCAAAGCGGGTCGGTTCGTGCGTTTCTGCGATGCGTTCAACATCCCTTTGATCGCCCTGGTGGATGTTCCTGGCTTCATGCCCGGACCGGACCAGGAACACGGGGGCATCATCCGCCACGGGGCCAAATTGCTCTATGCCTTTACTGAAGCCACGGTACCACGCATCTCCGTCATTATCCGCAAGGCGTATGGCGGTGCCTACCTGGTGATGAATTCCAAACACATCCACTGCGATGTGAACTATGCCTGGCCCACGGCCGAGATTGCGGTGATGGGTCCCAAGGGAGCGGTGGAGGTGATCCACCGCAAAGAGATTCAAGGATCGGCCGACCCGCAAGCAATGCTCCATGAAAAAATGGATCAATACAGGCGCACCTTTGCCAACCCTTTTCTGGCAGCCCAACGGGGGTATATCGATGATGTGATTTTTCCCAGAGATACGCGCCACCGCCTGATACGAACCCTTCAGGTGCTCGAGGGCAAAACAGCCAAAGGACCTGAACGAAAACACGGAAACATCCCCTTGTGAGGTATATGCCATGTTTGATAAAATTCTGATCGCCAACCGCGGTGAAATTGCCGTGCGCATCATCCGCACCTGCCGGCATATGGGAATCAAAACCACTGCGGTCTATTCCGATGCTGACCGCCGCAGCCTGCACCGTCAGATGGCGGATGATGCCGTGTATATCGGCGAAGCCCCGGCCACAGATTCTTATCTGAATGCAGATAAAATCTTATCTGCAGCGCTGTCGGCAGACTGCCAGGCCGTTCACCCCGGTTACGGGTTCCTGTCTGAAAGTGCCCGTTTTGCCGAATCGGTCCATGCAGCAGGCCTGAAGTTTATCGGCCCTCCGTCTCAGGCCATCGCCCTGATGGGGGACAAGATTGCCTCCAAGGCACTGGCGGTCAAGGCCGGGGTCCCTGTGATCCCCGGTCACACCCAGGACCTCAAAGATTTGGATGAAGCGTTATCCATGGCCCGGGACATCGGGTATCCGGTGCTGCTCAAGCCGGCGGCGGGCGGCGGGGGCAAGGGGATGCGCATCGTGGAAGGCCCGGACCAGATGGCGGATGCGCTTTCCGCCAGCCGCCAGGAAACCCGCAAGGCATTCGGGGACAGCCGGATTTTCATGGAAAGGTATATCGTGCAGCCCCGGCATGTGGAAATCCAGATACTGGCGGATGGGTTCGGAAATACGGTTTTCCTTGGGGAACGGGAATGTTCTATCCAGCGGCGCTACCAGAAAATCATCGAGGAATCACCTTCTTCTGGTGTGGACCCTGAACTGCGGCAGCACATGGGAAAAGCAGCCTGCGATCTGGCCCGTCAGGCAGGGTATACCAATGCCGGTACGGTGGAATTTGTGCTGGATCCCGCAGGCGCATATTATTTTCTGGAAATGAACACCCGGCTGCAGGTGGAGCATCCGGTCACGGAACTGGTCACCGGACTGGACCTGGTGGCGCTGCAGCTGCGCATCGCCGCCGGGGAGCATCTGCCCTTTGATCAGGCCGGCGTGCGCTTCACCGGCTGGGCCATGGAAGCCCGCATCTGCGCCGAAGATCCTGCCAGGGGTTTTACCCCGGCCACGGGCATGATCACCCGGTATGCCGAACCCCGTGGCGATGACGTGCGGGTGGACAGCGGTGTGAACACAGGCAGCAAGATCGGGGTCCACTATGACTCCATGCTGGCCAAAGTCATCTGTCACGGCACAGACAGGGAAGATGCCCGTACCAGTCTGATCGAGGCCCTCAACGGATATCACATTGAAGGGGTGGTGACCAACATTGATTTTGCAAACAGTGTGCTGTGCCAGCCGGCATTTGCAGCAGGCCACCTGGACACCGGGTTTATCGACCGCCATTTTGCCGGCCATCTTCCCCTGTCTCCTCCGGATGAACGACACCTGAAGCTGTCGGCCCTCACGGCTGCCCTGGTATATCACGTCCGCAACATCCTGGTCCGGGAATCGGTCAAATCCATGGTAACCCGCATCGGTGGAGGAAAAGGCACCACCAGCGCCCATCACTATGTTGTCAGATCTGAAACAGAGGTGTATGAGATACAAATGGAAAAAAGGCCGGATGGAAAGCAGTGGATTATCTGTGTCAATCAGGACCCTATGGAGGTGGAATCCCCTGACTTCGAATTTTACCGCCGCCGCCTCAAGCTGAAAATCGATGGGCGCTATCACCGGTTCCGCCTCCGCTACGACCGCTCTTTTTTCTGGATCGCCTTTTGCGGCCTCACCCGGCTGTTCGAGGTCTACCGTCCCGAAGAATGGAAATTGATCCCGCACATGCCTGCTGGAATAGACGTCCCGCCATCCAATGAACTACCGTGCCCCATGCCCGGACTGGTGGTGGATGTGCCGGTGAAGAAAGGGGACTGCGTCACCCGGGGACAGAATCTGGTCACCCTGGAGTCCATGAAAATGGAAAGTAATGTGGCATCCCCCTTGGACGGTATGATCGCTGAGGTACTGGTGGCGGCCGGGGATGCGGTCGAAGCCGGAGACGTGCTGGTGCGGTTCATGAAACACGAAACCTGCAGCCGCAATACCGAAAAATTGTAGATTCCAGGCAAAGATTAGACATCGGTCAGTCGTTATTCCCATCCACCAGGCGCCGGTCATAAATCGCTTTGACCGCCTCGGTCATTTCCTTGAACCGGTCAGCCGGCACCTGCGGTTTCTTCTCCTGCAGGGTCAGGCGGTGGACCTTCTGGCGCAGGCTGATATAGGCTTTCTGCAGGATACCGCTTTCCTCCCCGGAAATCAGGCCTTCACAGCTAAGCCCTTCCAAAAGCCGGACATTGTCGGTCCACACCGTGACATCCGGGAACCGGGCCCCATGCCTGAGTATCAAATACTGCACCAAAAACTCGATGTCCACAATGCCGCCGAAACCCTGTTTAAGGTCAAACATCCCGGGTTCCGGTTTCAGACGCTGGGTGCGCATGCGTTCGCGCATCTCTCTAACCGCCTGTTTCAATTCATCTTCCGGCCGGGGGGTACACAGGATTTTCTGCCGGATGACACTGAACCGGTTGCGCAGCGATTTGTCACCGGTAATGGGCCGGGCCCGGATCAGGGCCTGGTGTTCCCAGGTCCAGGCCTGATTTTCCAGATACTCTTCAAATGCCGCGATGTGAGAAACGATCATGCCCGCATCCCCGCCCGGCCGCAGCCGCATGTCCGCCCCGTAGAGGGTGCCGGCCGGGGTATGCATGGTCAGGGCATGTATGATGCGCTGGGCCACATTGGCATAGAACCGTACCGTTTCAATGGACCGTTCTCCGCCCACCGTATCCCCCGGCGCCCCCTGATAAAGAAACACCAGATCCAGGTCGGACTTGTACCCCATTTCCAGCCCTCCGACCTTACCGTAAGCCACGATGGCAAATCCGCAATGATCGATCCCATCTCCTGACAGATCCGGCGGGCATCCGTATTTGGTGGTAACAATATGCCAGGATATGCCGAGCACCTGGGCAAGGACAGTTTCCGCGATATAGGTGAGATGGTCACTGACCTTCATCAGGGGATAATCCCCGCTCACATCCGCTGCAGCCACCCGCAGGGTATTGACCTGACGGAAAATATTCAACTCCTCCAGAAGATACTCCAGGTCATGGGGATCTATCTTGGCCATCCGGGCGGCCATCTCCCTTTCCAATGCCCCTTTTTTTGGCGGCGCATACAGGGAGGCCGGATGCAGCAGTTCATCCAGCAGCACAGGATGGCTGGAAAGAAAGGAGATGATCCATGTGCTTTTTGCAGCCAGGGTGACCAGGGTATCCAGGGCCTGGGTATTTTCAATAAGCAGAGACAGATAGGTGGTCCGGCGCTCGATAGTAATGATCAGATCCACCAGCCGCACCAGCACCGCTTCGCTGTCTTTGGCCTGACCCACTTTTTTCAGCAGCACCGGCACCAGCCTGGCCAGTTTTTTCCTGCCGGCCGGGGTGAGGCGCTGGGTATTCGGGTGTCCAGCCAGGGAACGGAGTATTGACAGCACCCGGCCGGAATCTGCATATCCAGCCACTTCGATGGCTTCCGGAGAAAACTGGGGATCGTTGATGTTCATCCACATCTCTTTAAGTTCTCTGGCAGCCGTATCTTTGCGGTCATCTGTCTCCGTGACCAGCAGCTGGGAAAAATGGCCATGGACAGTGGCGAGAACCCGGTCCAGTCCTTCTTTGAAAAGGCCGAAAGCGTCAAATCCCATGGAAAGGGCCAGAATCTGCTGATGATCCGGATGCTCCGGAATATCATGGGTCTGGAGATCCTGGTATTCCTGGAGCCGGTTTTCCACGGTACGCAAAAATATATACGCATCTCTAAGATCATCCCGGGTGGCGGTATCGATACAATCGTGGATCACCAGCTGGTCCAGGACCTGCAAAATCCCCGGAGTCTGGAGAGAAGGTTCCACCCCACCCCGGATGAGCTGGAACAGCTGGCCGAAAAACTCGATCTCACGGATTCCGCCGGCCCCCAGCTTGATATTGTTTTTCAACCGGGCGTTTTTCACCTGCAGGGTAATGCGCTGCTTCATGTCCCGGAACGAATCAAATGATCCGTAATCAAAATACCGACGAAAGATGAACCCGTTGAGATTATGGAGCAGCAGACGGCCGGCGGCCAGATCTCCTGCCACAGGGGCAGCCTTGATCATGGCATACCGTTCCCATTCCCTTCCCTGGGCCTGGTAATATTCCTCAAACGCATCTGTGCTCATGACCAGTGGGCCGCTATCCCCAAAGGGCCGCAACCGGGTATCCACCCGGTAAAAATGGCTGCCGCCGGAACCGGAAAAAAAGGACAGAAACTGCTTGCACAGACGGGTGAAAAAATCCAGGTTCGAGGTTTTGATCCGGCCATCCAGCCAGGTGTCTCCTTCCTTGGGATACACAAAAACCAAATCTATGTCCGAAGAAAAATTCAGCTCCCCGGCCCCCAGT
This sequence comes from Desulfotignum sp., assembly GCA_011390615.1. Taxonomy (GTDB): domain Bacteria; phylum Desulfobacterota; class Desulfobacteria; order Desulfobacterales; family Desulfobacteraceae; genus Desulfotignum. The sequence continues at coordinate 9,996 of JAABSB010000101.1, forward strand.
TTTCCCATGCCCAGAACAACCATATGCTGGGCATGGCCATGCTTGTCCATGGGGGTACCGTGGGTGGCACACAGTTTTTCATAAAGGAGATCAAGGGCCCGGGTGAGGCAGGCCATGGCCAGGTGTGACAGATCTGACAAGATTTCGGACAGATCCGCCTTGCCGGTCAAATCCCGCCAGGCGATGCGGATAATCTCCCTGCGCTTGAAATCCATCAACAGTTTTTGTGCCTGGTCTGCATCGGTTTCTGCAGTGATCTGTACGGCCCGCTCCGGATACCATTCCGGCTTTCTGACGGCGGCCAGATCCTTTGTAGCTGACAGGTCATGGAATATACCCGGATCCCTTGCCAGGCAGTCCGCCACAAAGTCGCTGTACAGAAATACCCGAATCAGGTCCGCCGGGTCCACACCGCCGGCATCCAGCCCCTGCCCGGTTGCTTTAAGGTGGTCATAAAACCGGTCCAGCCGTGTCATCAAAAGGGTTTTCAAAGAAGGGGACAGACCGGGAAATACGGTATCGATCATCCGGGCATCGGGTTTGTTATACATGGTACCGCCATACGTTTAAATGTTGTCTTTTTTTCATACACGGTTTTTCCAGTTTACATACATAATATCAACAGCGTATTTTATCAAGCCCCAGACAAACGCGCCCCCGGGGGCTGTCCAGATCTTTAGACAATTGGCAGCCTATCTATCACCAAGAAGGCCCCATGGATTTACCCGTAATTCCAAATGTCTTGCACTTGGATATGGAACTGTGTAAAGATAGCGGCAACGTCAAGCCTTCTTTCCGGGATTTGAGGCAATGCCGGTGTCAAACCAGATTTTTAGGGTGGTCTAGTCAACTACCCCGGCCTGAAGGCCGGAGCTTGTAAGGGCTCCATGGTTGACCAGGGAAATGTTCAAAGTTTAATGGCAAAGACAAAAAAAAGGAGAACATTAAAAGTTGCATAGAGAGCTAAAGACCAACGGCGGGATGCTTCCTCAGTCCCGCCCTCTTGAAGCCCGGGTTGCAGACAACCTTCAGGGGTGTGGACGAAACGGGTCTGGGCATACAGCCGCTGTGCAACAATCCCGAGGGGAGAGTTCAACCGATGCCAGGGTTGAACCGTCACCCGCCGTG
>JAABSB010000102.1 GCA_011390615.1 Desulfotignum sp.
TGGGGTCTTCTTCATCCAGGTGCTGCTGGATCAGGGTTTCCAGTTCATCCCTGCAGGTCTGGAGCATCACCAGCATAAGATCCCTGGCTGCATAGACCTTTTTGTTCATTATATCAGCGGTTTCTTCCTGGATCTGCACAATGCGGTTCAGGTTCCGCTGGATCCGGTTCAGGGTGGAGGCGGTCTTCACCTGGGGCAGGTCCGCCAGTTTTTTCTCCAGGATCTGCAATGATCCGGTGAGCACTGCCACCGGGGTTTTGAGTTCATGGGACAGATGGTTGATGGCCTTGTCCTTGGCCCGGTTCATGGAGGCCACATCCCGGTAGGCCTCTTTCAGGGCTTCTGAAAACCGGGCATTTTCAATGGATATGCCCACGGTACCGGCAATCATGGTCATCAATTCCATATCATTGTCGTCAAACGGGTTCTGTTTTTTGTTAATGGCGCACAGGATGCCGGTAATGCGGGAGTCGCTTCTGATGGGTACGCACAGAATGCTTTTAGTTTCATAGCCCAGTTTCCGGTCTCTTTCCGGATAGGATTCAAAGGAGGTGGCAGCCTGGTTGTTGACAGCCGGCCGGCCGGTTTTCAATACCTTTCCTGCAAGTACTTCATCCAAGGCAAACCGGATTTTTCTGGCCCGCTGTTCCGTGTCTGAGTCATCATAGGAGGCCCCTAAAAAGAACAGGTCGTTTTTTATCTCATCATACAGCAGCACCACAGCCCCTTCGGTATTCAAAAGGCCCTTGATCTCCCGGGTGATATAATCCATGAGATCCTCCAGGTCCGGGTATTGGGGCAGGGCCGCACTGATGCGCATGATGGTGCGGTTGTTGGCTGCCAGCCGCTTTTCTTCGGTGATGTCCCGGAGAATGACAAAATGTTCCCCGGGCCTGTCTTTGTACCAGGTATGGGATGCGGCCCAGATGATCACATCCCGGTGCCGGCCGTCTTTTGTGAGCCGCTGGGTCTCATACCGGGTGAGGTGTTGATTTTCTTTGAACCGGTCCAGTATCTGGTTGGTTTCATCTTTGAGGGTTTCCGGTACAAAGGGCAGAATGTCGCCTTTGAGTTCATCCAGGCCCCATCCGAACACCGTTGTAAAAGAGGGATTCACATAGGATACCCGCCCTTTTTCATCATACAGGATAATGGGATAGGGAATAAACTCCAGCACCTTCTGGTAGGTCTGGTAAAGCTCAAACACTTCCTGCTCTTTCGTTTTTTCAGCAGTGACATCCTGCAGGGTTTCCACGGCCCCTGCAATGTTTCCTCTGCTGTCAAAGATGGCGGCTGCAGTGAAGAACAGCCATTTGCCGGCAGGGGGCAGGTCTGAAAAAAAATCCGTGGCAGCAAAAAGTTTTTTGTCGGACAACGCTTTTTTGTATTTGGGGCCGTAAAGGGCAACGATCTGCTCATTCGGTGCATTGTCGATGATCAGATCTGCCATGACCGGCCGCTTTCTGGCATAAAAGGCCTTCCACTGGCGGTCGGTGCCGATCATTTCCTGTGCCTGCAACCCGCTCAACTCTTCCAAAGCCTGGTTGAAATGGCTGATTTTGTGGGTGCTGTCCAGGACAAATATGGGGATGGGGGCTTTGTGAATGATGCTTTTGAGCAGCTGGTTTTCCTCTTCCAGGGCCGTGATTTTTTTTTCCAGGGCAGCCGTGTCATTGGTCTGGTTGCGCATAAAAACTCCAAAAGGCTTTACAAGATTCCCGTATCCCCGTATAACATCTGGTGGTGTGATATTGCCACTATATAAAATCATTGAATCAAATTGCAAGGATTTTAAAAGGTGACCAACGAGATGCCTGACACCAATATCAAGACTGAGATTCTCATCCATGATTTAAAGGTGCCCATATCTGTGATCAATGCCGGGGCAAGATCCCTGCTGGACCGCCAGGATACCTATGGCCCTTTGACGGAAAAACAGATCAAGGTGCTCAAACGCATTGTGCGCAACACCCTTGCCACCCAGCGTCTGGTGAACGATGTCCTGGAACTGGGACGCTCCAGGGAAGGGGTGCATATCTGTTCGCAGTTCACCGTGGCATCTCTGGTTGTGGGGGTATTGGTGGAGGTGTTTGATCTGGCAGATCCGGGCGTGGCAGATGATGTCAGAAGGGCCCAGACATATGTGCAGCTCCAGGAGGCCATTGAAAATGCCGGGGTCAGTCTGAATTTTACGCGGCAGACCTGGGAAGCCAGTGTGTGCCTGGATGCGGCCAAGGTACGTCAGATTTTGAGAAATCTTGTTACAAACGCATTCAAACACCGGGTCGCCAGGGTTGATATCAGGGGCCTGATTCAAGAAAGTCGGCTTACCTTGTGGGTGAAAGATGACGGCCGGGGCATACCCAGATCAGACCAGCAGCGGATATTTGAAACCTATTTTACAACCGGCGGTTCCATTGAAGATGCCATCCAGAGCCATGGCCTGGGACTGGCCGGCGTCATGGTGCTGCTCAGGGACATGGGCGGTGAACTGGTGCTTTATTCAGATTCCGGGCAGGGGGCTGAGTTCAAGGTGGTCATTCCCCTGCTGTAGGGGTCAGAAGTTAACTTCTGACCCCCCTATGTTTTCTTGTCAAAGGTGTCCCAGAAATCCTGGTCAGGTTTTCGCCAGCCAGGGCCGAATAATTTGTCAAACACCGGTCTTACAAAGGAAAACCAGCCGGCATTGGCCTGACGTCCCTGCTGCCTTGCGGTGAGAACATCAGCGGCAAACAGGGTGATATCCACCAGCTTTTCTTTGGGGACATATGCGTCCGCCCCTTTTTCAATGGCAGTCTTGAGATTTTCCGGTGTCAGGGCATGGGCCGTGAGCATAAGGGTGGGTATGTTCAGCCGCCGGGTGATTTCCAGCAGCTGATACCCCTGCACCCCCATGATGTCAAAAATGGCGGCATCATAGGTATTGGTTTTCAACATTTCCACAGCGGTTGCAAAAGAGCCGGCCGTATGCACCTGGCACATGGAAAGCAGTTCTTCCAGGGTTTCCAGGATATCGGGTTCATCATCCACCACCAGGATGCGCTTGCCTTCCAGTATCCCGCGGTCATCCATCACAATGTCCTTTGGTTGTGTACAGGTGAATTACAGGTCCACCCAGGTTTCCGCCTCATTGCCGCAATTGGTGCAGGTGCCGGTGCCTTTGATTTTCCGGGGTTTGCTGCCGGCCTTGCTTTTTTCCTGTGCCGCCTCTTCTTCAACCCACTGGCAGGTGACGATCATTTCCGCTTCATTGCCGCAGTTCTCGCAGGTACATACCTGTGTAATTTTTTTTTCAGCCATGATTTTCTCCCTGATAGCACCGCTTTTTACAGCAGATGCATCTGTCAGCCCCAAAAAGGGGATATGTATTTGTCATGCAGCCATCATAATACGGAACTGCGCCATTGGCCAGTCAAAATTTCTGCTGTCACCCGCATGGGGCTGAGAAGGACTGCCTGAAACCGGCCGGATACCTGCCCGGCAGTTGGCATGTTACAATGCAGTTGCACGGGATTTTGGATAAAATGTGCTTGACAAAGTATCTGTGAAACGCTCTTATACGAAAAGTCTTATAATTATTTTTACCATGCAGAAGATATACTCTTTTCTGCACGTCAGGAGGACAGGATGAAAATTGCAGTAACCCGGGTGGATACGCCCGGTACCCGGCCAAAGGATGAAGAACTCGGTTTTGGTACGGTATTCACCGACCATATGTTTGTGATGGAATATGCAGTTGAAAAAGGGTGGCATGATCCGCGCATTGAACCGTTTGCAGACTTTGCCCTGTCACCGGCTGCCATGGTGTACCATTATGGCCAGGCCATTTTTGAGGGCCTCAAGGCCTACAAGACACCGGACAAAAAAATTCAGCTGTTCCGGCCCCGGGACAATTTTGCCCGGCTGAACCAGTCTGCCAGGGGATTGTGCATCCCGGAAATTGATGTGGACTTTGTCATGGATGCCCTGAAACAGCTGCTGAAACTGGAAAAAGACTGGATACCCGAAACACTTGGAACCTCGCTGTATATCCGGCCGTTTATTATTGCCACAGATCCTTTTCTGGGGGTGAGATCCTCTTTTACCTTCAAGTTTTTCATTATTCTGTCCTCGGTGGGGGCCTATTATGCCGGGGGTCTGGCACCGGTGAAAATCTGGGTGTCCAGAGACCATGTCAGGGCCGTTCCCGGCGGAGTGGGGGAATTCAAGACCGCAGGCAATTATGCAGCCAGCCTCAATGCCGGTGAGATCGCAAAAAAACAAGGATATGCCCAGGTGCTCTGGCTGGATGCCCTGGAGCGCAAATACATTGAAGAGGTGGGGGCCATGAACATCTTTTTTCTTCTGGGCGATGAACTGGTGACCCCCAATCTCACCGGCAGCATCCTGCCCGGCATCACCCGGTTTTCCGTCATTGACCTGGCAAAAAAATGGGGCATGCAGGTGTCGGAACGTAAAATCAGCATAGATGAGGTGTTCGATGCCCATGCAAAAGGCACCCTCATTGAAGTGTTCGGATCGGGCACAGCCGCCGTGATATCCCCTGTGGGTGAAATCTGCTATGGAGAAAAAAAGATCCACATCGGTGACGGTACACCCGGGAAAACCGCCATGAAATTTTATGATGCCCTGACATCCATCCAGTACGGCAAAGCAGAAGATACGGAAAACTGGATTGAAAAGGTTGATTAATGCCGGTATGTCCCGGTGCCGGGTATGCAGAGAATAATATGACAATGACCGTCAGATGATTGGAGATGCAATGGCCAGGAAAAAAGAAACCACCCCTATTGGAAAACGGATCAAACGGGCCAGGCTGGACAGAAAAGTTACCCTGGATACCATGGCCAATGAGACCGGGTTGTCCAAGGATGTCATCAAACAGATAGAAAGTGGAAAAAAACGCCCTTCTGTGGGAACCCTGCTTCAGATGTCCAGGGTCCTGCAGCTGGATTCCGATTTTCTGCTCAAGGATACGGAAGAGGCCCGGGAAAAACGCTCTGATGCATACACCAAAAGAACCGACAAATATGCCTACACCCCCCTGACACCGGGTGCGGAAAACAAACATTTAAAGGCTTTCCGCATTGTGGTGGAAGCCGGTACCCGTCATGAGGGGGTGGGGTTTCAGCACGAGGGAGAGGAATTTGTCCACGTGCTGGAAGGAAAAGTGGAAGTCCAGGTGGGGGATCATTTGAATGTCCTGGATGCCGGGGATTCCCTTCATTTTAATTCAGGGGTTAGGCACGACCTGCGCAATCCGGCAGATACCGATGCCGTGTTGATTGTGGTTGTGTATGTTCCCTAAATATGGAGGTATCCGGCGATGCTATTCAAACTGACAGATGAACAGAAAATGATCCAGAACATGGTCCGGGAGTTTTCCAGAAAAGTGGTGGCTGCAAAGGCAGCGGAACGGGACCAGACAAAGGAGTTTCCGGCAGACAATTTCCGGCAGATGGGCGAACTGGGCCTCATGGGCATGATGATTCCTGAAGAATACGGCGGAGAATCCGCAGATACGGTGTCCTATGTCCTGGCCCTGTCGGAAATTGCCTATTCCTGTGCCTCCACCTCCGTTGTCATGTCTGTACAGAACTCCATTGTGTGTGAAAGCCTGTATAACTTCGGCACCAAAGACCAGAAACAGCAGTTTTTAACACCCCTGGCATCAGGGGAAATCATCGGGGCCTTCGGCCTGACCGAGCCGGATGCCGGATCAGATCCGGTTTCTCAGGCTGCCACCGCTGTTAAGGACAAGGACCATTTTATTATCAACGGCACCAAGCGGTTCATCACCTCGGGCAAACATGCCAAACTGGTACTGGTGACCGCCAAAACCGATCCTGATGCCGGCCACAAGGGCATTTCCTGCTTTATAGTGCCCAAGGGCACCAAAGGGTTGATCGTGGGCCATGAAGAAGACAAGATGGGATTGCGGGCCTCGGACACCACAGACCTGATTTTTGAGGACTGCCGGGTGCCGGCATCCCAGATGCTGGGAAAGGAAGGAGACGGCTTCAAAATCGCCATGTCCGGCCTGGACAGCGGCCGCATCGGCATTGCTGCCCAGTCTTTGGGGGTGGCACAGGCCGCCTTTGACGCGGCAGTGAAATATGCCGCAAAAAGACGGCAGTTCGGGGTGCCCATCACCAAGCACCAGGCCATCCGTTTTCAGATCGCTGACATGGCCACCCAGATTGAGGCCGCAAGGCAGCTTGTGTTTTCCGCCGCCTCCATGAAGGACAGAAAAGAACCTTATACCAGAGAAGCCTCCATGGCCAAACTGTTTGCTTCTGAAATGGTCAACGAAATTACGGCCCGGGCCATCCAGATGCACGGCGGATACGGGTTTACCAAAGATTATGTGGTGGAGCGACTGTACCGGGATGCCCGGGTGTTCACCATCTATGAGGGGACATCCGAGATACAGCGCATCGTGATATCCAACAATATCCTCAGGGACAAGCGCAAGCTTTAGTAGATGCCGTCCTTGAAAATTGATTCGGCAAAGGCCACATCCTCAGGGCAGAACACAAACAGGCACTTGCCGTCGGCATCGGACACAGATCCATAAACATAATTGATGTTGATCTGTTCTTCACCGAATTTTTTGGTGATTTTGGCAAATTCCCCGGGTTTGTTTGTGATGTCCACCGCCACCACCTCTTTTGTGTCAAACAAAAAATCATTTTCCCGTAACAGGGCCACTGACGCATCCGGGTTGTCTGTCAGCAGGCGGACCAGGGCAAATTCAGCAGAATCCCTGCGCATGGAGCTGTAACTGGCGGAAGAGGCCAGCCGCTTGAGGGATTTGCCCCTGGCTTCAAACAGGTTCTGGACATATGCTGACGCATCCTGGATGGTGATGGCATCAATATTGATATTGGCCTGTCCAAAAAGGTCGGTGAGTTTTGCCAGCTCACCAGGCACATTTTTAAGAAACAACGAAATTTCAATTCTGATCATGGTGATGCCCCCTTTATAATTTCCAAATTTGACGTGCAAACCGCAGCTGGTAAAATCCTTTACGCTGTCTGCGCCTGATCGGCCCGGGCAATTTCCACCCCCCGGTCAAATGCATCCATGTTCAAGGGAATGATTTTTGCCTTGGCGGCAAATTCCTCTTTGACACATGCTTTGAGCAAATCCAGGTCCACCAGTTCGCTTTTGGCGGCAAACGCGCTTAAGGCCACTATGTTGGCAGCCCGGACAGAACCGGCCTTGATGGCGATATCATTCACCGGCACCACCAGCTGGGTGACATCGGTGCGTTTGCTTGTCACGGGAATCAAAGAGGAGTTGATGAAAATGATACCACCCGGTTTGACGTCATTTTCAAATTTTTCCAGGGACGGCAGGTTCATGGCCACAAGATGGGTGGGGTTTTTTATGATAGGCGATCCGATGAGCCTGTCGCTGATCACCACGGTGCAATAGGCGGTTCCCCCGCGCATCTCCGGGCCGTAAGAGGGTATCCAGGCCACAAATGATCCCTGTTTCATCGCTGCATAGGCCAAAAGCTTTGCACTGAGCAGAATCCCCTGGCCGCCGAATCCTGCAAATTTTATTTCTGTCTGCATTGGTCTCTCCAATAATATGTATAATCAATCTATTCAGGCACTTTATAGTCACCCAGTTCATAATAGGGCAGCAGGGTGTCTTCGGCCCATTTCAGGGCATCCAGCGGTGTCATGCCCCAGTTGGTGGGGCAGGTGGAAACCACTTCCACAAAACTGAAGCACTTGCCTTCCATTTGGTATTGAAATGCCTGTTTTATGGCTTTTTTTGCCTTGTTCACCTGCTGGGGTTTGAGCACGGCCTGCCGGGTGATATACCCCGGGGTCACCAGTTCGGCCAGCAGGTTTGCCATGCGCAGGGGCATGCCTGTGGCAGCGGTATCCCGTCCCGCAGGTGCGGTGGTGGCACGCTGTCCGCCCATGGTGGTGGGGGCCATCTGGCCGCCGGTCATGCCGTAGATGGCATTGTTGATAAAGATAGTGGTGAATTTTTCTCCCCGGTTGGCAGCATGGATGATTTCTCCCATGCCGATGGAGGCCAGATCCCCGTCCCCCTGGTAGGTGAATACCATTAAATCCGGCCGGACCCGCTTGATGCCGGTGGCCATGGCCGGTGCCCGGCCATGGGCTGCTTCCTGAAAATCACAGTCAAAATAGTTGTATGCCAGCACGGCGCACCCCACAGGGGCGATACCCACGGTTTTCCCCTGTATCCCTAAGTCATCAATGGCTTCAGCCACCAGGCGGTGGACAATGCCGTGGGTGCATCCGGGGCAGTAGTGGGTGTGGGTTTTGCTGAGCGCCTTTGGCGTGGTAAAAGTCTTTCCCATGGTGTGCTCCTATAACAGTCCTTTGATAATGTCGATAATTTTTTCCGGTGAGGGTATATCCCCGCCGCACTCCCCGTAAAATTCCACGGGCCTCCGGCCTTTGACGCAGCGCTCCACATCTTCCACCATCTGGCCCATGCTCATCTCAATGCTGATGACCGCTTTGCAGCTGTCTTTGCATGCAGCTTCAAATACGGCTTTTTCCGGAAACGGGAACAGGGTTTTGGGCCGCAGCATGGCAACTTCAATGCCCTCTTCCTTGAGCATATCGATGGCGGTTCTGCACACCCGGCTCATAGTGCCGTAGGAGGTGATCAATATCTGATAGTCTGTATCCCCGTTGTACAGCTCGAATTGCACCTCCTCTTTTTTCATCTGTTCGTACTTGGCCTTGAGGGCCAGGTTGTTATCGTTGAGGGCCGTGGGATCCAGAAACAAAGATTTCACCAGGTTGCGTTTTTTGCTTTTGCGGAAATCCATGCCGCTGGTGGCCCAGTCATCCTTGTTTGTGGGTTCGGTTTTCAGATCATCGGGAAACTCCACCGGCTCCATCATCTGGCCGATGAGCCCGTCTCCCATAATCATGACAGGGCCCCTGTATTTTTCCGCCAGGGTAAAGGCCTGCATGGTCATTTCAACAGCCTCCTGCACCCCGTCCGGTGCCATTACCAGCAGGTGGTAATCTCCGTGGCCCCCGCCCTTGGTGGCCTGGAAATAATCCCCCTGGGAGGGCAGGATGCCGCCCAATCCCGGGCCGCCCCTGACAATATTGACAAACACCGCAGGACACTGGGCAGCTGCAATATAAGAGATGGCTTCGCTCATCAGGCTGATGCCCGGAGAAGAGGAGGTGGTCATGACCCGTTCCCCTGCACCGGCTGCGCCGAAAATCATATACCCCACCGCCACCTCACTTTCACCCTGGAGAAACACCCCGCCTTCTTCGGGCAGCCGTTTCACCAGGTATTCCGCCACCTCCGACTGGGGGGTGATGGGATATGCAAAATAATTTTTACAGCCTGCCCGGATGGCAGCCTCACCGATGGCCTCGTTTCCCTTCATTAATACCTTTGCCATTATTTTTTTCCTTGGGGTCAGAAGTTAATTTTTTTACCTTTTTTCTCAGGCAGTCTGGGTTTCGACAATGTTAATGGCCACATCCGGACACATGATACAGCATATGGTGCAGTGGATGCAGTCTTCAGGCCTGGCCTGATAGGCAGGAAAATGCCCTTTGGCATTCACCTTGTCAGTAATTTCCAGAACGTTTTTGGGGCAGAAATTGACACACAGACCGCAGCCTTTGCAGCGTTCCTCGTCAATTATGTGTTGAAATGCCATGTGAAATACTCCTTATATGTGTCTGTCTTGGTGTTGTTATTGTGTGTCGGTTGGGTCATGTTTCAGGCGCGTTTCCAGGGAAACAGCAGTTTTCTGTCAATGGGCAGCACCGGACAGGAAAAATGTGCCAGATCACTTTCCGTGAGTATCCCTGGGGAAGCGGTTATAAATTCCAAGGGGACCTGTGCATGGTCAGCCACACTTTTAACCAGATCATATCCCTGATGGATATGGCGGGCAGAGGTCTCGTCCATGAGATTGGCATTGGACACAAGCCCTGTGACATTCAGTTTTGCAGAGGTTTCGATCTCCTGCTTTATTTTGATGCACCCTGCCACATCCCCTGTAAAGGGTCTGAATGCATTGATCACCTGGAGCATGCGTACCGGTCTGTTCTGTAAAACAGATGCCAGCGCCCCCAGCACGGTAACCCCCACATCATCTCCGCCGGCATCCAGAATGGTCAGATCAGAAGGCTGCCGGATAATATCAGCCACAGCCGGGGCTAAAATGGGCAGGTCGGCAAACATATATTGTCTGTCCGGCAGGATCACCTGTATGCCCATCGCTTCCAGTGGGATTCTGGCCTCCCTTGTCCTGAAATAGGGATTGACCAGGTCCAGATCTGCAATATTCACGGCCATGCCGGTTCTGCGGCAGGCAACAGCAAGATTGATGGCGGTTTCGGTTTTTCCGCTCCCGTAATTGCCCGCCACCACCACAATGCCTGTAAAATCCAAGCCCACGGTTTTTCCTTTGTTGGTTTAAAAAAATCAGCTAAACCTTTATTAAATCAGATATGCCTTATTTTTGCAATTTTTTTTTCAGGTTCCCCACGGTGAATTCATTCTAACCGTCAATCCATCTATTTTAAAACCTCAGGGCTGTCAAATTGTTTTACCACGAAGGTCACGAAGAACACGAAGACGTCCTTTCTTCGTGACCTTCGTGGTTTTTTATAAAAATCAAATCAATGTAAGGCTATCCAAGATACCCTTGCTTCGTGCACTTTGTGGGTTTTAACAAAAAGTCAGACCAGGGATGCCGCAATATCCTGTATTTCCGTTTTTTTCAGGCGCCGGCTTTTCTGAATGCTTGCATTTTTTATGGCATAGGTTATCTCATCCAGTCGGGCGGTGTTGCAGGCAATGTTATGCAGATCCAGATATTTTTGCACCATCTGCCTGCCGCACAAAAGGTTTAGGTAAAAATCCGGTGCAGCTGCAGTGCCGAACTGGCCATCAGCATGGGTGCCGGCCACATGGGTGTGTACTGCCCGGCCGAATACCGGTGTGGAGGGTGATATCAGGCCCTGCCCGGTCTGGTCTTTGACAATGCCGTCCA
>JAABSB010000103.1 GCA_011390615.1 Desulfotignum sp.
AGGCCGCACATCGCTTTTCAATTTCCCTGGATACGTTGTCTGCCACACGGCCTTTTTGTGATGCGGACGGGCCTGTCTGTATCCCGGTTTTATCAAATATGCGGGTAACGCGCTGCTCTTTTCTGTAGAGAGCAGCCGATCCTATGGACAGAAAACTGCCGGTGTCAAGGGATTGTCTGAGTTTGTCCTTGAGTTGCGGGTCCATGGAAAGATCAAGCCCCTGTAAGAGCCGGTTGCAGTGGATCAGCATCTCCTCATCCAGGATCATTTTTGTAAATCCTCCCCCTGCAAAAGATGCCATAAGCCCGGGAGAGCAGAACACTTCATTGACATCGGTCAGAGAAAAAGGGGCCAGCGCGGTCATGCAGGATTCAAAGCCGCTCTGGTAATCATTTTTTCGGCTGTCTGAAAAGCATCCGCAAAGGGTACAGTTTATCTTTAAGTGCCGGCACATCTCGTAAAACATGATCTGGGCATAAAGATATTCCGGGCTGCCGTAAGACGGCTGCATGGTTTTCAGATCTGTCATGGTGGAAAAGCAGCTGAGACTCACATTGGTTCCCGGTTTGAGAAGCTGCACATAAACGATGCCGGCAAGGGAGATGGCCATGTCATGAATGACAGTGCCCAGCAGGCTTTCCGGTCCGGTCATGAAAGTAAGGGTACAAGAAGAGATGGTTATGTCCTGTGCTTCTTCCACCAGTACCTCCAGGTTCATCAGGCATTCTTCGTCATAGGACAGGGGTGCCATGGGACAGATGCCCTGTGCCATCACCGGCACGGTGTCAGCTTCCCTGATCTCTTTGATCAGGTGGATGGCTTTTTTTGCGCTGAAGCGGATATCGCCGTGCCGGGTGTTGGACCGGGTGGCCCGCAGCCCGATGGCCGGCCGCCGGTCTGAATATTTGAGCATCATGGCGATCTGGCCCAGAAACGGGTCCTCACTGTCGTTTCCTTCCGGATCAGCAACACCGGGATTGGTGGATTCATACAGATCAGATGTTTCCGCAAGCTGATACATTTTAATGGCATCTGCAATGGTGCCGCGCTTGAACTGCCCGGTATGATCATCTTGTATCATGGGGGCATTGCCGAATGGGGAAGATGCAGCCACTCTTTTTTTTTCTGCCAAAGTCCCGGTGGGTTTTGGCAGGTTTTTCAGGGCCTGTTCCAGAAGTGAACCCGGAATCTTAACCTGTTTTCCATGGATGGTTGCCCCGTGTTCCTTAAACAGGTTCCGGGCGCTGTCAGTTTCAAATGCCACGCCAATATCAGCCAGGATGTCAGCGGTCTGGTAGGTGATTGATGTGATGGTTTCTCTGTCAAGCAGTGCCGGTCCTTTTTGGACGGGGTTTATATGTTTTTCCGCAAAAGTTTGATCTGACATGTTTTTTCCTTTTTGATATTCCATGGGATTTGTTTTGTTATATTAAAGGACAGGCCAAAATGCAATGTGAAAACCAAGGGAGGCGACCATGCCCAAAGACAGGTCCGTAAAACTCAAACTGCATCGGCATCCGGTAACAGAGTGTGCCGGAGGTTATCCTGACCCGGCAGTTCCGGGTGAAAATCATAGCTGGAAATATTGGCGGGGTAAAAGGCCCGGTGGATTGTCAATCTCCATCTATGCACTGTAATCAATTATAAGCCCCATCTGGTTGTGAATATTTTTTACCAGCCCATTCAAACTCCCATTGGTTATGGGGCGGGTAAAAATTTTGTTTATCTTCTTGTTTTTGCCCATGGTAATGACATCCAGGTATATGTCATTTTCACTGCCATACACGCAAAGCCTTAAAGGAGAATTTTTGTCTTTGAGGGTCTGGTGCGTATCATTGGCCAGCCTGGTCAGTGCATAATATTTACCGCCCGCCCGCCTGTTGAGAGGTCTTCTGCGTATTTTTCGCCCTGTGGTATTGGCATTGGTCTGGTTCCAGGAGGGCAATCGCGCATATTGAAATATTTCAGGTACATTTTCCATTGAAACCCCTTTCACAAGAACATTTTTCTTGCCTGCTTTAATAGTTCCGTCGACAAGCTGTCATAAACTTTACACAGGGTTTGTTATCAGGTTTTGTCGTATAAATAAGTATTGTGCGGCTTTAAGTTTTGTCAACCTAAAAAAGTTTGGAGTTGGCGTGATATGCAGGGATCGGGCAGGGATCATGAAAGATTGGGCCCCTTCAAAATTTGCTGCATGGTTACCCCGGCTCCCCCGCAGACCACAACCAGAATATTGCGGGCGGCATTCAGAATTTCTAAGGGTTCATAAACAGCCGCAAGAGCGGCACCGCAGGCAGGTTCGACAAGAACCCTGTGATCCAGGGCAAAGCTGCGGCATGCATCCAGAGCCTGTCTATCACTTACCAGATGGCTGTGAACGTTGTATTTCAAGGCATGGGCAAAGGCCTGTTTCGCAACTTTTTTTGCCCCCAGTGACGTGGCAATGCTGGTAATCTCATCAACAGCTGTATGTTTGTTCTCCCGGATCGATGCGGCAAGGGATGCTGCACCTTTTGTTTCCACTGCAATGACCGGTATGGCGGAAAGGCCGTTTCTGACCAGCCCTTCAATTACCCCGCACAGAAGACCACCCCCGCCCACAGACAAAACCACTGCATCCGGCGTTACACCCTGCCGCACTGTTTCGTCAATCATGCCGGCATGCCCTGCCCACAGCAATGGATCATCGAACGGATGAATATACACCCATCCCGGTGCCAAGATCTGGACAGCATGGGCATGTGCTTCCTGCCATGATGCCCCCGCAACCACAATGCGGGCGGATTCCTGGGTAATGAGTTCGATGGACCGGGAAGGCGTTGTCTCCGGCACAACCACTGTGACGGGAATGCCCAGTTTGCGCCCGGCGTACGCTACTGCGATCCCTGCATTTCCCCCTGATGAGCTCAGAAATTGTCTGGCGCCTGCCGCAGCATGGGTCATGCAGGCATTCCCGATGCCGCGCAGTTTGAACGAGCCGGATGGCTGTATCGATTCCATTTTGAGCCATACCCGGCCCCCTGCCAGGCGGGAAAGGGGCAATGACGCGATGAGCGGTGTTTCAATATGCAGTTTCTGGTTATCCATATATCATCCATCCCGTTCCAAAGGTGTCTTTGATCACTGAAAGCATGGCTTGTCTGATATTTTCTATTTTCAATTAATAGCACGGTCCGGTCCTGTTGACAATAAAAGCCACGGGTCGTCCCGGGTCTTTCCCTCCGGGGATGCCCCTTAGGGCATATGCATTGCAGCATATGGGTGTGACATATTCCTTTATAAGAGACTGACCGTTTAGATCGCTCGTCCTGGCAGGCGGGACAGTTGAATTTTGTTTGACAGATCCGGTTTTTTTGTTTTATTCCTGCATAGTCTTGGAGGTGACATGTTATGGGTGTGCAGAATCGATTGAATAACGGAAAAATATCTTTGACTGCCGGCCTGCTGCTTCTGCTGGTATGTGCCATCTGGGGCGGCAATGCGGTCAGCATCAAATTCAGCAACCAGGGAATACCTCCGCTGCTTGCGGCAACGATCCGTTCTGTGGCCGCTGGCTTTCTGGTGCTGCTCTGGGCAAAATTCAAAGGACAGGGCGTTGTGTTTCCCAAAGGCGCCAGACGACATGGGGTGATGATCGGTCTGTTGTTCGGGCTTGATTTTTTGTTTTTATATTGGAGCGTTTCATTTACTACCGCTTCCAGGGCCACCATTTTTTTGTATTCCCATCCCTTTTGGGTGGCCCTGGGTGCGCATTTTATCCTGGATCAGGACCGGCTGCGCCCCGGGAAAGCCGCAGGACTGATTCTGGCTTTTGTTGGTTTGTGGATTGTGTTCAGGATCCAGTCGCCCATGCTGCCGGAAAACAACTGGATCGGCGACGTAATGGGGCTGGCCGCAGCTGTTTTCTGGGCAGCGACAACCCTGTATATCAAACGCATCAGCCAGACGGTGACCATCAATCATTACCAGACCTTGTTTTCACAACTGATATTTGCCATGCCGGTTCTGCTGGCGGGATCACTCCTGTTTGAACATGATTATACCCTTGTCCTGTCTGGCGGTGTGTTGTGGGCAATGGCCTATCAGATCGTGGTGGTGGCATTTTTCAGCTACACCCTCTGGTTCTGGATGATCCACAATTTTGCGGTAAGCGGGCTGACCACATTCACCTTTCTTGCGCCGCTGTTCGGTGTCATTTTCGGTGCGGTGATTTTATCTGAACCGGTAGGCATGATGGTCTGGTTCGGCCTGGCCCTTGTCTGCACCGGGATTTACCTTGTGAACAGGTCCCCGAAGGGCAGACTCTCCGGATGATTTTGAACTGACAAAACATATAATTATGTCCTAAAACCAATATATCCAGAGGAGCTGCAATGAAAATATCTGAAACAGGGCGTGCACGCGAAGAGATTTTTGAAGTGCTCGGCCGGTACAAAAAAAATGATATGGACTGGCAGTCGGGCAGGGCGTTCGGCTATATTTTTGATCCGGGCAAAGAGATCCTGTCCTTTGCCAAGGAGGTCTACAACCAGTTTCTAAGTGAAAATGCCCTGGATTTTACCGTTTATCCAAGTTTGCTGCAGATTGAAAACGATCTGGTTTCAATGATGAGAAAACACCTGCAGGGCGGCCAACAGGTGGTGGGTAACTTCACCAGCGGGGGCACGGAGAGTATCCTGCTGGCGGTGAAAGCGGCCCGGGATTACTTTCGGAAAAAACGTCCCGATATCACGGCACCTGAAATGGTGGTTCCCACTACGGCACATGCAGCGTTTCATAAAGCAGCCCACTATTTCGGTATCAAAGCTGTGACCGTTTCCGTGGACACCAAAACCTTTAAGGCCGATCCTGACCGCATGGCAGCACACATCACTGAAAACACAATTTTTATGGCAGGATCCGCACCCTCTTATACCCAGGGCGTGATTGATCCCATTGCCGCGCTTGCCCTGATTGCAGAAAAACATGGCATCTGGTTCCACACGGACGCCTGCATGGGCGGATTTCTGCTCCCCTATTTCAAAAGACTGGGCCGGGATGTCCCTGGGTTTGACTTCTCCCTGGAAGGGGTGTCCTCCATATCGGTTGATCTTCACAAGTATGCCTATGCCCCCAAAGGCGCTTCCATGATCCTGTACCGCAATCCAGAGCTGCGGGCCTGCCAGATGTTTGCCTTCACCCGGTGGCTCGGCTACACCATGGTCAATCCCACGGTCCAGAGCACCAAGAGTGGGGGACCCCTTGCAGCGGCCTGGGCGGTTTTCAACTATGTGGGGGACAGGCAGTACCTTGCATTCGCAGAAAAACAGCTTTTTGCAGTGGAAGCGATAAAAAAGGCAATTGCATCGATACCCGAATTGTATCTTCTGGCCGAACCGGACATGACCCTGCTTTCCTTCGGCTCCGACAGCGTCAATGTTTTTCATATCATCGATGAAATGAATCTCAAAGGGTGGTATATCCAGCCCTCTCTTTCATTTGACGGTGTGCCGGCCAATATCCATCTGACTGTCACCCTTTCCAACGCGGTCCATACAGACCGGTTTGCCGCGGACCTGAAGCAGGGTGTGGCTGATGCAAAAAAACTGCCCTCCGGAGAGCTGCTGCCCCATGTCAAGCAGATCATGGAAAAACAGGGGGAGGCGATCCTTGACGACCCGGCATCCCTGTTTGCACTGGCCGGCATAAAGGGCGGGCTTATGCCGGAAAGGATGGCACAGGTCAATGAGATGCTTGATGCCCTGCCTCCCTTGTGGCGGGAAAAGGTTCTGCTGCAAGTGACCAACGCGTTCTTTCATCCGGAAAACTGATAAACCAACCGCAAGGAGAAATGAAACATGGCCCCTCCGTTTCCCTTTGAACCGCTGCTGATTTTCGGGTTTCTCTCGCTGATGCTCCTTTTCGGGCTTTTGCTGCGCGCCTTCATCCCCTTTTTCCAGAAATTTCTTTTCCCGGCAAGCCTGATCGGCGGCCTTGTCGGGCTTGGTGTGATCAACACCGGTTTTTTCCCCATGGATACGGAAATGGTGAAGGCGTTTGCCTATCATTTCTTCAACATCTCCTTTATATCCGTGGGCCTGACCCCGCCTGATCCGGATACCGGAAGCAAGAAAACAGGCAAGACCCTGATTAAGGGGTCGGCCTGGATGGCCCTGGTCCAGGGGGCGACCTTCCCCATGCAGGCTGTTATCGGCACGCTCATCGTCGTTCTCTTTGCCGCCGGCGGACAACCCCTGTTTGAAACTTTTGGATTTCTCCTGCCCTTAGGCTTTAACGAGGGCCCGGGTCAGGCCCTGTCTTTCGGCAGGGTATGGGAGACAGCCGGTTTTGCAGATGCCGCCACCATCGGGCTCACCTTTGCCACGCTGGGCTATTTTTTCTCCTTTTTTGTGGGGGTGCCCATGGCCAACCGCGGCCTGAAAAAGAAAGCCTGTGCCCGGGAAAAACTGCCGGAATTTTTTTCACGGGGAATTCTGCCCAAAAACCAGACCCCGCCTTCGGCGGGCGGACTGACCACCCACAGTGCAAACCTGGACAGTCTGGCATTCCAGTTTTCCCAGGTGGGGGTGGTCTATCTGATCACCTATCTCTTCCTTGTTTTCACCACCCGCATCATCTCCCCGGACGTCGCCGGTATGCTGTGGGGGTTTTTCTTTTTGTTCGGGCTGGTGTTTGCCGTTATCCTCCGCAGCCTGGCCGCCCGGACCCCTTTTTCCCGGTTGATGAATCCGCCCTTGCAGCGAAGGATCACCGGTTTTTCAGTGGACTATCTCATTGTCGCCACCGGCTGCGGCATTGAACTGCTCGTGCTCCAGAAATATCTGGCCCCGCTTTTTGCGATCGCGCTGGCAGGCGGTGTTATGACCACGCTGCTGGTGTGGATGCTGGGCAGACAGCTGTCAGAGTATTCCCTGGAGCGGGCTGTGGCCATCTACGGCGTGGTAACGGGCACGGTGGCCTGCGGGCTGATGCTGCTCCGCATTGTGGACCCGGAGTTCAAGACCCCGGTTGCCAGGGAACTGGGGTTCATGAATATTTTTGCCGTTCCCGTGGTGGGGGGACTGACAGCCCTGCTGAATGCACCTTTCTGGTGGGGATGGAGCACCTTTATCACTTCCCTTGTGTTTGCCGGCATCCTCTTTGCAGCCCTGGTGCTCCTCTTGAACAGAAAATTATGGCATAACCTGTAAAAAATGGATTTCGTGTTTTCAGACGCACTTTTAATGGCCGGCATTGTCTTTTTTTCATATACGGCACAGAGCATATCCGGTTTCGGCAGCACCGTGATCGCCGTTACCCTGGGCGCCCATTTCTTCCCCCTTCCTGTGCTGATCCCTGCGCTGGTATTTTTGGACCTGCTGCTGAACGGGTATCTCACAGCCCGGTACGCAGGACATGTCCGGCAAAGAATTCTTTGGCTCCGGATCATCCCGTTCATGGCAGCAGGATTGGCCGCCGGTCTTCTTTTGTTCGACATACTGGCCGGACCGGCACTGAAAAAGATCCTGGGGATTTTCGTGATGGTGATTTCCGCAAGGGAAGTGGTGTCTCTTTTCACATCTTCTCAAAAAACGGTGCACCCAATTGTGCAGAAACTTTTCTTTATCCTTGCCGGGGTGATTCACGGCATGTATGCCTCCGGCGGTCCCCTGGTGGTTTATGCGGCAAGCCGTCTGCCGCTGGACAAGACTGGTTTTCGGGCCGTTCTCACAGCATTGTGGAGCATTCTGAGTGTCCTCATGACCCTTTTTTTCATTCTTAACGGTCAGTGGACAAGGGAGACAGCCTGGCTGACCCTGATCCTTCTTCCGGGTGTCGCGGCCGGTCTGATCGCAGGAGAGATGCTCCACAAAAGACTGACGGAAAGGCATTTCCGCTTTTTTGTATATATCGTTCTCTTTGCAGCCGGTGCCACACTTTATCCAAGATAGCATTGGTATGAAAGTCTGCCCCATCTACAGGGAATAGTTTTTGAATATACATTGTTTCCCTTATGGATAAGCTGGTATCCAGTGTATTATACTGAAATTGGTTAATAAATATGGTTGCCCTCAGGAGAGTAATTTTATGACAGACATTATAACCGGATAAAAGGAGACTCAGTTATGGCCGCACTTAAAAAATTTATCGTTTTGATAAGTTTTCTGGCTTTTTTAGGAATCGGCACTATAGGCTGTGAAAAGGAAGGGCCTGCAGAAAGGACAGGCGAAAAAATAGATGAAGCCGCTGAGCAGATTGGTGAGAAGGCTGAAGAATTAACGGAAAAAACCGGTGAAAAACTCGAAGAAGCCGGAGAAAAGATGCAATAGCGCAATTTAATTTTTTTTTAATATGTAAAAATAATCATTATAAGGAAAGGAAACTGATATGCTTGGATGGGCACTAACTTTTTTTGTGATTGCAATTATCGCAGCTCTTTTGGGCTTTACCGGCATCGCAGGCGCTGCGGCCGGCATTGCACAAATTTTATTTGTATTATTTTTAATCCTTTTTGTCGTATTTTTGATTATGGGAAAGCGGCGGCCGCGGGTTTAAAGCGCATTACATTGCCTGCAGCGAGTTTTTAAAGAAGGAAAAGATCAAATCCGGGGGACGGCAACAGCAGACAACAGCGACCCTTTTGAAGACGAAAAAAATAATTCAGAATAAAATTCTGATTAGAACACGTCCTCTTGAATTATGAAATTTTCCTCCAATCTTCAAAAATCAGACCAATTGCTTTCCGGACCTCAGTGATCAAATAAGCCCGTTGTCAGCCAACGCACTGTTTTGGCTTCACCGGATAAAACCACTTGTTTCCCATCAGCGCCCTTGCTTCTGATGTAAGCGGGATAATGTCACTTTTGTCTAAAAGGGTGACGTTGAATTTCCGGTTCAAGGCGGCAAAATGCTGTAATCCGAATGCGATCTTGTTGAGATAGGAAAAAACCCCGATGGCCCCCGTGGAAAATGTATTCGCCTGTGTACCGTATATGGCGCGCAGATCAGGAAGATCGCAGAAGATCTCTTCAATGGTTGACCCATAGGGTGTGAATCGTTCCGGCACATGGCCGTTTTTAATCTGTTCACCAATGGTTTTTCCGGTCATGGCAGCGGCCATGGAGGCCCGGCACAACCCGATCCCCAGAATATGGCCCTCCCCGTAAGCAAGACCTTTGAACACCTGGTCCTCACTGGCAAATCCGCCGGTCATCACCATTGCCGGCAGGCGGCATCCTTCACCATGCAGTTTTTTACAAATACGGACCACGGCATCCTCAAGGCAGATGGTGGGCAATGACCATTCGTTCATCATTTTTGAAGGGCTGTAACCAGAACCCCCTCCTGCACCGTCAAACGTGATCATGTCCACTTTGGCTTCACACGCGATCCGGATCACCTGTTCGATATCGGCCCTGTCATATCCTGCCATCTTAAAATAGATATTTTCAGCGCCCATGTCCCGTAACATGGCAATGTGCTCCATCAGGGATGTCTGTGTCCACAAAGGCAGTCTGCCATAGGTGTAGAAATTGGGACAGACCCCGTCTTCATAGGCTTTTTGAACCAGAGGATCACTGGGATCCGGATGCAACAGGTTCCCCTGCTGCTGTTTGACAAGTGCGGTTTCAAGGTTCTTTACCCGTATGGCCGGCTGGGTTCCTTTTGCCCCCTGCCCGAACTTGATCTCAATGGCTTTGGTCCCGTATTTTTTAATGGCAATTTTCGGCACACCCATCAGATCATCATCCACATTGCATTGCAGCACAATCTGCCCATACCCTCTGTCATATTTACCAAAGCAGTCCAGGGTTTTTTCCAGCAGCGGAAAATCGGTCACCTGTCCCTGTTCAATCTTCAAATCCGGTTCATTGTTTCTGGCATGTTCCCCGATCACACAGGTCACACCGGCCATTGCCGCTCCGGCAAAATAGTCTTCCCAGTTAAGCTTGATCAGCGCCGGCAGGATCACGGGCATGGTCATCTTGACCTTGTTGAAAAAGCCATAGGTCTGTTCCAGGTCGACATTGAAAATCGTGGCTTCCTCACAGGTCTCGGAAACTCCCTGTGCGCCTAACACACGGCCGTTGATATTGAAATGGGAAAAATCAATGGGATAATCTTTTTCCGATGCAATCTGATTGTTCCCTGTCGTGGTCGGGTAAACTGTTTGAGCCCCCAGTACGGCTGCCTGTGCCACCTCGCACGTACCATTGCAATCTTGTGTGCAAAAGGAACACATTCCCGACTGCGGGGAGATAAAAGCGCTTCTGTTTTTTGCAAACGTAAATCCGGAACTTAATTTCGGTGAATATGACATATGATTATACGCCCCCCAAAGCTGTGGTGTATTTTTTTTCGAACCTGAACTGTTTTCTCCAAGCAGTGCCGATCCGTTGCCAGGTATTCCAGTGTCTTTCGACATTACCAGCTTTTGGATGGCATTGGTATCTAAAAATTTTATAACAGAATGTGAACATGTCGCTGAATTCGAATACAGGCCAGGGAAGTGCAAAAAACCTTACAGGATGATCGTACTTCACAAGATCATTTAAGTTCTGAAAGGACAATACCAGCTTTTTGATGATATCAGGTATTTTTTTACATCACCAATGGTGACAAAAAATCTCTTGAACAGCTGATTCAATTTTACCGCTAAAATAATGGTTTTTAGCGCATACGACAACTTTTCTGACACAGGGGGCTGCACACACCACACGAAAAAATGTAATTTTAGATATTGACATCATGTTTTATGTAATATATCACATACACAATACGCAATTACACATATCATTAAATTTTGAACATTTTCTGGAGCATATGTGCATGGGGTTGACCAAAATCAGGAAATCTGAGCCACTGGCAAAAACCGCCCTCAAGGTATTGCGCCGTTCCATTCTTACCAATGAACTTACCACAGATGTGGTCTACAATGAAAAAAGCCTGGCAAAAGATCTGGGGATTTCC
>JAABSB010000104.1 GCA_011390615.1 Desulfotignum sp.
TAATGAAACCGGCGGGATCCATGGCCGCAAAATCGTGTACCATATGTTTGATGACGGGTACAACCCCGCCAAAACCCTGGCCGGGGTCAAGGATCTCCAGGAGGGCACGGGAATATTTGCCTGGGCTTCCGGTGTGGGTACCTCCCCGGGCCTGGCGGTCAAGGACTATCTCATGGAAAGAAAAATTCCCTGGGTGGGGCCGGCAGCCGGGTCCCTGCACTGGGTGTCTCCGCCTGAAAAATACCTGTTTGGTGTGTATCCGCTGTATTACAACGAAGCCCGGGCCCTGGTGCGGTATGCTGTGGAGGAGATGGGTAAAAAAAAGGTGGCTGTGGCTTATCTGAATGATGAATACGGAAAAAACGGTCTGCGGGGAGCCATCGAAGAATTGGCCCGCCATGGCATGGAGGTGGTGGCACAGGTGCCGGTGGAACAGACCGACTCGGATGTGAAGCCCCATGTGATGCAGTTGCGAAAATCAGATGCCGATATGGTACTGCTGTGGACCACGGTGAGCCATGCGGTGCGCATTGTGGGTACGGCCAAGGCCATGAATTTCGCTCCCCAGTTCATGAGTACCAGCACCTGTTCGGATTTCCCCCTCATGACCCATATTTCCAAGGGCCTGTGGGAAGGGGTGATCTGTGCCACCTTCGGGGAGCTGCCTGATTCGGACCACCCCAAAATGCAGCAGTACAAAAAAGAGGTGTTCGAGCAGTTCGCCGCCAAAGAGGAGCGCTGGGGCATGTTTTATGCGGCCGGTATTATTTTTATCGAACCCATGGTTGAGGCGTTGAAAAATGCGGGGCCTGACCTGACCCGGGAAAGATTTGTCGCTGAGATGGAAAAAATCACCGGATTCAAAGGTATCGGGCCGGAAGTCAATTTCAAGCCCTTTGATCCCGAAGACATGTACAGCCGCCAGGGCACCCGCCAGACCTTTCTGGTGCAGTGCCTGGCTGACGGCAAGGCCAAAAAGCTCACCGACTGGATAACCCTGGAATAGTTCTTACCGGTCCCTGCCGGTATCTGCCGGCAGGGACCGTATTCTGACGCTGGAGCCGACACCCCTATGAAATCAGAATTTTTGGCCATCTCCAAGCTGTTCATCTCCTTTGGCGGCATCAAGGCCCTGCAGGACATCAGTTTTTCCATGGAAAAAGGGGAGATCTTTTCTGTGATCGGTCCCAATGGGGCCGGAAAAACCACCCTGTTCAACTGCATATCAGGCCTTTACCGGCCCGATACCGGATCCATCCGGTTTGAGGGCATTGCCATAGAAAAAAAAAAGCCCCATGTCATCGCCCGGCTGGGGATCGCCAGGACCTTCCAGAATATCGAACTGTTTTCCCATATGAATACCATGGAAAATATCATGCTGGGACGGCATCTCCACATGGGCACCGGTTTGTTCAGGGGCATGTTCATGTGGGGCCGCCGGTCTTTTGCCGCCAGAGAGGAGATTCGGCACAGAGAACAGGTGGAGCGGATCATTGACCTGCTGGAACTGCAGAATGTTCGGGATTTTCCCGTGGGAGCATTGCCCTACGGCACCCAGAAGCTCATCGAGCTGGCCCGGGCACTGGCCCTGGAACCCCGGCTGCTGCTTTTGGACGAACCCTGTGCCGGCATGAACCAGGAGGAAAAGCAGGACATGATTTTCTGGATCAAGGATATCCAGGATGATCTGGGTATCACCATTCTGCTCATCGAGCATGACATGAAGCTGGTTATGGATATTTCCGACCGGGTGCTGGCCATCAATTTCGGTCAGCCTGTCACCCTGGGCACACCCGAAGTGGTGCAGCAGAACAAAGAGGTGCGAAAAGCCTACATCGGAGAGGAGGAACAGGATGGCCCATCTGCTGTCGGTTAAGAATATCGAGACCTATTACGGGCTGGTCTATGCCATCCGTGGGGCCTCTTTTTCCGTGGAGGAGGGCAGCATCACCGCCATTTTAGGCAACAACGGCGCCGGCAAATCCACAGTTCTCAAAACCATCATGGGCCTGATCGAGGACCAGCCGGACAAGGGTGTCATTGAATATGACGGTATCCCCATCCAGGGATGGGACACGGACAGGATTGTGCGCCAGGGTATCGCCTATGTGCCAGAGGGACGGGAAATTTTTGAGGAGCTCACGGTTGAGGAACATTTGACAATGGGGGCATATACCTGCACTGACCGGTCCGGCATCCGCAGGGATATGGAACAGGTATATGCCTATTTTCCGGTACTGGCTGATCGGACCCGCCAATGGGCCGGAACACTGTCCGGCGGCGAACAGCAGATGCTGGCCATCGGCCGGGCACTGATGCTCAGACCCCGGCTCCTGATTCTGGACGAACCCTCCTTAGGGCTGTCTCCCATTCTGGTCAAAGAAATTTTTTCCATTATCCGGCAGATCAACCAGAAGGGCACCACCATTCTGCTGGTGGAGCAGAACGCCCGCATGGCCCTGTCCATTTCCCGTACGGGTCTGATTTTGGAAAACGGGCGGTTTGTCATGAAGGGCCGGTCTGAAGATCTTTTGAACGACAAGGATGTCCAGGAGTTTTACCTGGGTATTAAATCAGAAACATCTGCCAAAGGGTTTCAGCGGTGGAAGCGCAAAAAGGCATGGCGATGAACCAAGAAAATCTTGATACCGTCCCCGGGGTATTTTCCCGGACAGTGGAGAAAAACCATGAAAAAGTGGCCCTGCGTACCAAGAAACTGGGGCTGTGGCACGATATCTCTTTTGGCCGGTTTTACCACCAGGTCCAGAAAATCGGATGTGCCCTGGTGGCCATGGGATTTGAAAAGGGCGATGCCGCATGCATCATCGGTGACAATGCAGTGGAATGGGTGGTCGCGGATCTGGGCATACAGTGTGTGGGGGGGGTATCTGTGGGCATTTATGCCACCAATGCCTGGCAGCAGGTGGCATATGTGGTGTCCCACAGTGACGCAAAATTTTTGTTTGTGGAAAATGAGGAACAACTGGACAAGTGGCTGCATTTCAGGGATCAGACGCCTTTGCTCAAGCAGGTCATTGTCTGGGATACCAGAGGCCTGACAAGGTTTTCCGATCCCATGGTCACCACTTTTGAAGATTTTCTGGAAAAAGGGGCACAGAAGCTTCAACAGAATCCCGGCCTGTTTTCCGACCGGGGTGAACAGGTGACCAGAGAGGACACAGCCGTTATCATCTATACCTCAGGCACAACAGGGCCGCCAAAAGGGGCCATGCTGTCCCACGGCAATGTCACCTGGATGGCGGATGCCGTGGCCGTCACCAACCAGGTGTATGATACCGATCAGGTATTGTCGTTTCTGCCTTTGTGCCATATTTTTGAGCGGCTGTTTACGGTATTTATCCATATCCGGTATGCCTACACCGTTAATTTTGTGGAAAAGCCGGACACGGTAATGCAGAACATGATGGAGGTGTCCCCCACTGTGGGGTATGCCGTGCCCAGGATATGGGAAAAATATTATTCCAATGTCATGATCAAAATGGCAGATGCGGACTGGATCAAGCGAACCGTTTTCAGGGCAGCCCTGAAAATCGGGGAACGCCGGGCGGATAAGATCATGCACTTTTTACCGGTGCCGCTGTATCTGCAATCTCTTTTTTATCTGGCTGACTTTGCGGTGTTCAGAAAACTCAGAGAAAGGCTGGGATTTGAGCGGATACGGATGGCCTATTCCGGGGCTGCCCCTATTTCCCAGGAGGTGCTGCGGTTTTTTCAGTCCATCGGCATGAACCTGATTGAAGGGTATGGCCAGACAGAAGGCACCGGGGTCACTACCCTGTCCCCGGAGGGCCGGGTCAAGTTTGGTACAGTGGGCCAGGCCCTGCCGGATACGGATATTAGAATCGCTGAAGATGGGGAAATTTTGGTAAGATCCCCAGGGGTGTTCAAAGGGTATTACAAGGGAGAAGATGCCACAGCCCAAACCATAAAAGGGGGGTGGCTGCTCACCGGTGATGTGGGAGAAATGGACGCAGACGGGTTTTTGAAAATCACGGACCGCAAAAAAGATATCATTGTTACGGCCGGGGGCAAGAACATCACCCCCCAGTACATTGAAAACAAGCTTAAGGCCAGTGTTTACATCAATGATGCCGTGGTTATAGGAGACCGCAGGAAGTTTTTGACCTGCCTGATCATGATCGATGAAGACAATGTGATCAAGTATGCCCAGGACCACAAAATTCAATTTTCCACTTACAGGGATCTGACCGGAAGCCCGGAAGTGATAACTCTTATCGACAAAGAGGTGGCGGCCGTGAACCAGACCCTTGCCAGGGTGGAAAATATCCGCAAATTCACCATTCTTCCCAAACGCCTCTACGAAGAAGACGGAGAGGTTACCCCCACCATGAAAATCAAGCGCAAGATTGTCCATGAAAGATTTGCAGATGTCATCGAGGGCATGTACGGTTGATCTCTCTGTTCATTTGCCGATGAAATGATTGCACACAGCAGATGTATGGCCAGATCACCTGTGCGGTTGATCGCATCCAGCTGATCGCATGCCAGGTCTTTACACCGATCAAGGTTCCTGATACAAATATACTGTTATATACGGCCATTGTCATAATTGGGCAAATGGCAAATTGGTTATTTGGATATCTTTAATAAGGGGTAAAGATATGGATACAGCTGGGGAATATTTTGATGATGGCAGTTCATTTGTGCCCATTGATCCGTTGTCCATAAATCCGGATTCTCTGGCTGATTTCGCCCTTTTTGAGCGAAATGACACCAGCACAGATGGAAAATACCGGTTCCGCTGTCTGTTAAAAGATTCCTCTTCTATTCCAAGGCAGCGGCTGCTGGATCTGCTGCGTGCCTGGGATATTGTTTATATTCATAAGAAGCAGCGTACAAAATACACCGAATATGTCAGGAACAATCTGGAATTCATATTAAAACATGATGAAATTGACGTTAAGAAAAAAACAGATACCCTGATAGGATTGTCCACGGAGGTGGTACAGGAAGCCTTTCAGAGTAATTTTTCCTCTCATCAGGCATGCCATAATATGGTGGAAAACATCCAGCACCTTATTGCCCGTGCTATCGATTATATTTCCAGCATTGCGTCTTTAGGGGGCATTGCCGAACTGGTGGGCCATGATTATGAAACCCACACCCACTCCATCAAGGTGGGGTGGCTGATGGCCATATTTATCAATTTCAACCAGGACCTTTTTTCCATCTCCACAAGATCAGCGGTAAAAGAGTTTATGATCCAGGCGGCAGTGGCTGGATTCCTGCACGATATCGGCAAGGTAAAAATCCCAAAAAATGTCATCAACAAGCCGGGGAAACTCAATAACCTGGAATATGTCATCATACAGTCCCATACAGCATATTCCACCAGCCTGCTGTTTGAAACGAAGTTGCCCAGATCCTTCATGCAGATGATTCTGTATCACCATGAAAACGAAGACGGCAGCGGCTATCCCAGGGAACTGGGCGGGGATCAGATTCCCGTGCTTGCCAAGGTCTGTCATATTATTGATGTGTTTGACGCCCTTACGTCCAGACGGCCGTACAAACCAGCCAAAAGTCCGTTTGAGGCCCTCAAGATCATGGCAGGAGACAATCCGTATCTCGAAAAACTGCAGAAATTTGAAACAGAGGCCAGGGAAAATAAACGGGTGCCGGTGACAGCCATTGTCCGGGATGATTATGAGGCAAAACTCAGACGGCTCCGGGAAAAAGAAATGCTGGAAGAAGAGGCACAAAAAAGGGTGGAAGCCAGGATGCGCCTGCGGGACCAGGGCATGTCCCACTGCTTCAACAAAGATCTGTTAAGGCGATTTATTTTGACCATTAACAGTTCAGACAGCTTTGATCTGTCAGGACTGTTGTGATTTTGTCCATAATTTTCGGGCAGCAGCTTACCTGGAAGCCGGGTAGCCAGCCTGTGTGACTGCCGCAACTGCCTGATCCACCAGGCTGTCTTCGGCAACAGAAAAAGAAGCTTTCTTCCCGGAAAGGTCCACAACAACATCAGAAATGCCGGCGATCTCATCCAGTGCCTTTTTTACCATGCCTGAGCAATGGCTGCAGCTCATATTGTTTACGGTTATGGTGACCTGTGACATAATATTTTCTCCTTGAAAAAAAGTTTTCTCAAACACATGTTTACACAAAAGGCTGTTTTGTATTCCAGGGGTATCATAATTAAATCCCATGCAAAATTATGTAAAACACTGATACCGTGAAACTGGACTAAATGTAAGTGAATTTGCCTGTTTGTCAATTATGGTTTTTATCTTGATCTGTTCATGGGGCCTTACCTGTGTTATAGTTATCCTTTTAAAAATTTATGATGTAAGGAAAAACACGTGATGCAATTAACCGGTGCCCAGCGCAAATACCTGCGGGGGCTTGCCCACCATTTGAACCCCGGAGCCCTGGTGGGCCAAAAAGGGGTGACTTCGGCGCTGCTGGAAGAAATTGAAACAGCACTGGATGCGGCTGAACTGATTAAAATTAAATTTGTGGATCACAAGGACAAAGAAACCAAAACCAGTCTTTTAGATGATATTGTCCGCAAGACCCGTGCATGTCCGGCAGGCATGGTCGGCCATGTGGCAGTGCTTTTTCGGCAGCACAAAGATCCTGAAAAGCGCCGAATAAAGCTGCCTTGAAAAAGCGGTTTTTTATGCAAACCGCTTGGAAAGACAGGATGTTTAACACAAAATTAAGGACAGACATAAACACATGAAGGTCGGCATCATCGGCCTGCCCCAGGCAGGCAAGAAAACCCTGTTTCAGATTTTAACGGGAAATGAGATCACTGATCCGTCAAAGGCCATTAAACCAGTCCCCGGGGCTGCTGATATTCTGGATTCCCGGTTCAATGCCTTGGTGGAGATGTATGCACCCAAAAAGCAGGTGCAGGCGCGCCTAGATCTGGTACTGCTGCCCAAACTTGAGGCTGAGACCATATCCAAAGGAGATATTTTCAAGGACATCGCAGACATGGATGCCATCTGCCATGTGATCCGGGCCTTTGAAGATGATGCCATTTACCATGTTTCAGGTTCGGTAAATGCATTCCGAGACTTTGAAGCGGTGAATGCGGAACTGCTCATGCATGACCAGATTTTTGCGGAAAAACGGATCCAGCGCCTGGAAGAAGAAGTGAAGAAGATAAAGGATGAGACCCGGCAAAAAGAGCTGGAACTCATGGTCAGAATCAAAGACCATCTGGAGCAGGAAACCCCTCTGCGGCTGATGGCCCTGACCGTGGATGAAGAAAAAATGATCCGCAGCTATCCGTTCATCACCAAAAAAAAAATGGTGATCGCCGTGAATGTGGGGGAGGAGGATCTGGGCAGCCGGGATATGCTGGCCGGATTTGAAGACAGTTGTGACCGCCAGGCCATTGCATCCATGATGGTGTCAGCCAAGGTGGAGGCCGAGATTGCCCTGCTTGATACAAAAGAGGAAAAACAGGAGTTTCTGGAGGATCTGGGCATTGCAGAAACCGCACTTGAGAAGCTCACCCGCCTGTGCCTGCAGTCCTTGAACCTGATCTCCTTTTTCACTGTTGGAAAAGACGAGGTCCGGCAGTGGCTGGTACGCCAGGGCAGTACTGCACCTAAAGCCGCCGGGGTGATCCATTCAGATCTGGAAAGGGGATTTATCCGGGCAGAGGTGTTTTCCTATGAAGATCTCATGGCACTGGGATCGGAAGCAGCCCTGAAAAAAAGTGGCAGATTTTATGTGGAAGGCAAGGACTATATTGTCACGGACGGGGATATTTTAAATATCCGGTTTTCCGTGTGACTATTCTTTGCTGTGCGCCAAGGGTGTGGACCGGGAAACTGAATTATTCCGGTGCATTGCCATGGGCCTGGGTCAGGCGCTGCTTCAGGTATGCAATCTCCTGGTTATCATATGCATCCAGATCAAAGCAGTATCCGTCTTCTCCCAGCAGGCCTCCCGGGATGAGGTCACCAGTCTCTTCCGGGTCTGTTATCATGTCGCCGTAAAAACAGATGGACAGCCATCTTTCTTCCGGGTTGTCATCAATGATGTCCACCATGGCAAACAGAGACCGGCTTTTCTGGTCCTGGTGGCGGGGCCGCACAGAATAGCTCACATTGGGTCTGGCCACAAATGTAAGTTCAGTCTTTTCAAGGGCTTTCACATGGGCCAGCAATTCCTCAAAAGCTTGTTTGATACGGGTGTCGTTGTCCTTCCAGTCTGCAATAAATTGGCCAAGTTCCGTCATTTTTTATTCCTTTATGTGTTTGAGAATGTGTCCGAGTTCAGGGAAGATCAAGGCGTTGCAGGCAAGTTTGCAGGCCTTTATGCTGCCGGGGATGCAGAACACCACCGTATTTTTTATGATGCCGGCCGTGGACCGGGACATGATGGCTGCAGAATCGATTTCCTCAAAAGACAGCTGGGCAAACAGAGGGCCGAATGCGGTGAGGTGTTTTTCAAAAAACGGCTGTACCGCTTCGATGGTCACATCTTTGGGGCTGATGCCGGTACCGCCGGTCATGATAACTGCATGCGGGGAGATCTTTTCGATGACATGGGTCAACAGCTCCTGAATGGCACCGGTATCATCGGTAACGGTCTGGTGGATCACCACCTCATGCCCCTCTTTTTTTGCCTGTTTTTTAATCCAGGCCCCGCTTTTGTCATCTGACAGCTTCCGGGTGGTGGACACGGAAAGCACGGCAATGCAGATCTCTTTTATGCCTGCTTTTTTATGTTCAATGGTGCTCATTTGTTGATTTCCTTGAATACCAGATCCTGGTTGTCATGTTCAGATACATGGACATGGATGGTGTCCTGGTGTTCCGTGTCCACAAAAATCCCCCTGTAATCCGCCTGGATGGGCAGCTCCCTGTGTCCTCTGTCCACCAGAATGGCCAGTTCGATGCGGGCGGGTCTGCCAAAATCCATGAGGGCTTCCATGGCGGCCCGGATGGTTCTGCCCGTGTACAGCACATCATCCACCAGTATGATTATTTTGTCATCCACGCTGAAAGGAATATCAGAAGGCCTGACAATGGGCTGGTGGCTGATTTTTGTCCAGTCATCTCTGTACATGTTGATGTCCATGCTGCCCACAGGCAGGGTGACACCCTCAATGCGCCGGATCTGGTCTGCCAGTCTTTTGGCCAGAAAATCCCCCCGGGTCTGGATGCCCACCAGGGCCAGGTCCTTAGCACCCCTGTGGACTTCTGTGATTTCATGGGCGATTCTGGAAATGATGCGTTTGAAATCCTGGTCATTGAGAATGGGTCTGGTCTGTTTCATTCAATGCCTTTCATTTGCGAAGGGTTATGCCATATAAACCATGTACCACCTTTTTTCCCTGTGAGCAAGACCCCGATCCCGAGTTCATGGAAAAACCGCATGTAACCAGATTCTGTTCAGTTGCTTGATACCCCCCGCCCCCTGAGGGTAGCGGTGTGACCGCTCCACACGGGTCGCAAGTACAAAAATCCAAAAACGAAAATCGGAGGGCAGCACCTTGATTTTCAGGTGAAGTCGGCTATAATCAGGCCACTATCATGGATCTTTGCCAAGGACAGATGGAATGCAACTGGATTGTACAGGGGTGATTCTGGCCGGCGGGAAAAACAGCCGGCTGCCCGGAAAGAAAAAAACCTTTCACAGAATCGGAGATACCACCATGCTGGAAAAGCTCTGCACCCTTTTTTCCCGGGTGTTCAAAGAAAATATCCTTGTGGTTAATGAGCCCGAGGAATTTCTGGCACCTGATATGCTGGTGGTCACAGACATCATTCCGGCCCGATGTGTGCTGGCAGGACTGCATGCCGGGTTGTTTTACGCCTCATTTCCCTATGCATATGTGACAGCCTGTGATATTCCCTTTGCCAGTGAGGCGGTGATCCGGCACCTGGTAAAAAAAACTGCGCCCGGTGACCATGTGGTTGTTCCCCGGACGGAAGAGGGGCTGGAGCCTTTGTCCGCGGTGTATTCCAGGGCCTGTATTCCCTTGATTGAATCCAACCTGGAAAAAAAAATATATATGATCAAAGGATTTTACAAGAAAAAACATGTCAAGGAAGTACCGGTATCTGTATTGAAAAAACTGGACCCTGATATGGGGTTTACATTCAATGTGAATACCCCGGAAGACCTTGAAAAAGCAAAACAACTGGCAGCAGAAAAACAAACAGGAAAACACCAATGAAAGAAAAAAGCGTACATTCCGATGCAGTGACCATGGAACAGATGATTCGTAAAATCAAAGACCATCCCGATTTTTCCCGGGCAGGCATGATCCTGGCCCATAACGGTATTGTCCGGGCAACATCCCGGGACGGCCGGCCTGTCACAGGGCTTGAGGTTGCGGTGGACCACGGGAAACTGAAAGAAATTTTACACAAAGAAAGATCCCGGCCGGGCATCCTGGATATCCAGGTGCATATCAGGGAAAACACCAAACTGACCGTGGGAGACGATGTGATGTTTCTGGTGGTGGCCGGAGATATCCGGGAAAATGTCATCCAGACCCTCACCGACACCCTGAACCAGATAAAATCACAGGTAACCAGTAAAACCCAGTTTTTTCAATAACACCCATGCCTGGTGGGCACTTGAAGCAGATAAGGAAAAATAATGATGACTGAATTTACCCACCTGGACAGCCAGGGCCGTGTGCGCATGGTGGATGTGGGGGAAAAACCTGAAACCATCCGTACGGCAGTTGCCGTGGCGTGTATTTCCAT
>JAABSB010000105.1 GCA_011390615.1 Desulfotignum sp.
CATCTATCCAGTAAATAAACCATTGACAAAACTAAGCAAATGGGGTATAGAATCTGACTTTCATACATACGCTGGATGCAGCCTGAGATCCATTTTAATAAAATCGCAAAAATAATAGCATATGGCAATACCTTTGGCAATAATTGCGTTTTATTGTATTGTTCCAAAGGCAAATTTTATTCATAAGGATGATGTAACATGATCAGAGATTTAAAGCGGGTAAGAAATATCGGCATCAGTGCCCATATTGATTCCGGCAAAACCACGCTTACAGAAAGGGTTTTGTTTTACACGGACAGGATTCACAAAATCAACGAGGTCAGGGGAAAAGACGGTACCGGCGCTGTCATGGATTCCATGGACCTTGAAAGAGAGCGGGGCATCACCATTGCCTCGGCTGCCACTTACTGTGAATGGAAAAAACACAATATCAACATCATCGACACCCCCGGTCATGTGGATTTTACCGTGGAGGTGGAACGGTCCCTGCGGGTGCTGGACGGTGTGGTACTGATTCTCTGCTCGGTTTCAGGGGTCCAGTCCCAGTCCATTACCGTGGATCAGCAGATGAAACGGTATGAGGTCCCCTGCATCGCATTTGTCAACAAATGTGACCGGTCCGGTGCCAACCCGGCCAAGGTGGCCCGGCAGCTCAAGGATAAACTGGGGCATAATTCTGTTCTGATGCAGCTGCCCATAGGCCTTGAAGACAAGCATGAAGGGGTGATCGACCTGGTGGCCATGAAAGCCTATTACTTTGAGGGCGATCATGGCGAACGCGTGGCTGTTAAAGATATTCCTGAGAACATGCGTGACCAGGCACAGGAAGCCAGAGAAGAAATGATCGATGCTGCCTCACTTTTTTCAGAAGAACTGACCGATGCCATCCTGGAAGAATCAGACATCAGTGATGATATGATTAAAAAAGCGGTCAGAACCGGTGTCCTTGCCCGCCACATCACCCCGGTTTTTTTGGGGTCTGCCTATAAAAACAAGGCTGTCCAGCCCCTGCTGGATGCGGTTATTGATTATCTTCCCTCTCCTTTGGACATCAATAACGAAGCCATTGATCTGGACAACAACGAAGAGTGCGTGGTGCTGGAAAGCAGTTTTGACAAGCCCACGGTGGCCCTGGCTTTTAAGCTGGAGGACGGGCAGTACGGCCAGCTCACCTATCTCCGGGTGTACCAGGGATGTATTGCCAAAGGCGATACCCTGATCAACTCACGGGACGGGAAAAAAGTCAAGGCCGGCCGGCTCATCCGGATGCATGCCTCCCAGATGGAGGATGTGGAAGAAATTCCGGCAGGGCATATTGGCGCCATGTTCGGCATTGACTGTGCTTCCGGCGACACCTTTGTCTCTCCCAAGATCAATTATTCCATGCTGGCCATGCATGTCATGGAGCCGGTGATCTCCCTTTCCATTGTGCCCAAGGACAACAAGGCCCAGATAAACATGTCCAAGGCACTCAACCGGTTTACCAAAGAAGACCCCACATTTAAAACCTATGTGGACCATGAAACAGGTGATACCATCATCCAGGGCATGGGTGAGCTGCACCTGGAGGTCTATGTGGAAAGAATGAAGCGCGAATACCAGGCGGAAGTCACCACGGGACAGCCCAGGGTCGCCTACAGGGAAACCATTACACAGAAGGCATTGTTCAATTACACCCATAAAAAACAGACCGGTGGTGCAGGCCAGTTCGGCCGGGTGGCCGGGTTTGTGGAACCATGTGAAGAGGAATTTGAGTTTGTAAACAAAATCACCGGCGGCCGGATACCCACCCAGTATATTCCAGCCTGTGAAAAAGGATTTCAGTCCTGTATGGCCAAAGGCCCCAAACTGGAATTCCCGGTCACAGGCATCCGTGTGACCATTGAAGACGGGGCATACCATGCAGTGGATTCCTCGGAAATGGCATTCCAGGCCGCTGCCAGGGGCGCCTTTTTAGAAGCCTACGGCAAAGCCAGACCGGTCATCAAAGAACCCATCATGAAAGTGGTGATTGAAACCCCCAATGAATTCCAGGGGTCGTGCATGGGACTGATCAATCAGCGGCGGGGAATCATCCAGGGGTCCCAGGAGGAAGGGGTTATGTCTGTGATTGAAAGCCAGGTGCCCTTGTCGGAAATGTTCGGTTTTTCCACCATTCTGCGGTCTGCCACCCAGGGAAAGGCCCAGTTTACCATGGAATTTTCTTCCTATAAACAGGTTCCCCAGTCAATTGCCGAAGATATTATCAGACAAAAACAAGAAGAAAAAAAAGCCTAAGATCGCAATATAAAGAGAGGGAATATGCTAAAAAAAGATCTCAATCTCAGGAGCCCGATTGAAAAAATCATCGGCATTGACAATATCAGCAGCAGCAATTTTGGTGCGGTGCTTTCCAGGGCAGGTGTGGGAAAAACCAGATTTTTGGTTCAGATAGCCTTAACCCAGCTGCTGCGTGATGAAAAAATTGTGCATGTGAGCCTGGAAGATTCCATGGGAAAAATCAATTTGCGGTACAATGAGGGGTATACCAATCTGGTGGACAGTATCGGGTATGTGGATCCGCAAAAGGCGCTCCGCCTCTGGGAGGATATCAACCTGAACAAAGTGGGTATCAGTTACAATGAAGCCAGTTTTGACACCACAAAAATCAAAGATTACCTGAAAAGCTTTAAAAAAGCCCAGCTGCCCATGCCCGCCATCATGATCATTGACGGGCTTAATTTTGATGAAGATGTCACAGAAGTCCTGGAGGAGTTAAAAGCTTTGAACCAGGAGTTTGCCATTTCCATCTGGTTTGCCATGCGAAGCCATCGGGATGAAGCCCTGGGAAGGGACGGCTTTCCGGTGCAGCTGGAAACCCGACAGGAACTCTTTGACAAAGCGGTTTTTTTACAGCCGGAAAACAACAAAATCCAGGCCATTGTTCTCAAGGACGGCAACAACACCAACTTGAAATTTCTTCTGGAACCCGCCACCATGATGCTGGTGGAAGAAAACATATAGATTGGTTCTTTTTGAAATCTGTAAAAGGCCCTGACAGCCGCTGCCTGTCAGGGCCTTTTTTATGGCTTCCGGCTTACAGCCACTGCAGCAGAAAATTTACAATGGCCTGATATACCCGCTCCACCCCCTTTCCTGTCAGAATGCCATGGCGTTCATAATCAAAAAGATAATATTCTTTGGTCGGTGATCCCAGCCGGGTAAACAATTTTTGTGTTCCCCTGGGATTGACCACCGGGTCCTTTCTGGACTGGACCACCAGAACCGGTTTTTCAATGGTTTTTAATTTGGGCTCCAGCTGAACCATGAGTTTTTCCAGCTGGTGTATCCCGGAGATGGGATTGCGCAGGTAATTGATATGGGGATTTTCCGGGTGGTTGTCAATGAACTCCTTGGTCATTCCCTTAAGGTTTATCCGTTTGATCATGGTGTTCCAGGTATCAATGGCCGGCACAAAATATGACCCCATATCATGAAGACGTATGGGAGGGGCCACCGCAAAAATGGCTGCAAAATCCTGGACCCGGGTGGCCAGTTCAAGGGCCAGGCCAGCGCCTGTGGAAAAGCCGCCGATGGCCATTTTTCCACAGGAATGGCGCAGTCCCACCCAGGCTTCTTCCACCGATTCCATCCACCGGTCATAGCCCGAGCCCGCAAGATCTTCAGGCGCTGTTCCATGGCCTGCAAGCCGGGGCACATGCACTGTAAAACCCTGTGCATACAGGTATCTGGCAAATGATTTCATCTCTTCAGGTGCAGCCATGTATCCGTGAATCAGCAGGATTCCGGATTTTTTATCAGCCTGGTTTAAAAAAAACGGCCTGCCGACCCTCTTTTTCTTGGACTCACCTGCAATGTAATGGGCAGCGTAATCAGCTGTAAAATCCATATGCATTTTTTCAATAATGCGGGTTTTCACCAGCTGCCGTATCTGGGGAAAAGATTTCTGGGCAATTTTTTTCAGGCATGTTTCCGCTTCTGTCACCGGTTCCACTTCATTGGCCATTACCAGGATGGGATTTTCCATACGGATGGCA
This sequence comes from Desulfotignum sp., assembly GCA_011390615.1. Classification (GTDB taxonomy): domain Bacteria; phylum Desulfobacterota; class Desulfobacteria; order Desulfobacterales; family Desulfobacteraceae; genus Desulfotignum. The sequence continues at coordinate 4,038 of JAABSB010000105.1, forward strand.
TGGAATGCTGATATTTTGTAAAACCGCGTATGATCCTTGAAAAACCGGTCCCCTTCCATGCGGATCACACCGGTTTTCTGGGCAAGATCCAGAAAATTCGATATCCGTTTGAACCGGTCGTCCACCAGAAGGTGTACCTGGTTGTGCAAAAAACCGTCTGTCACATAACAGATCCTGTTTAAAACCAGACAGGTGATGGCATAATACACCTTGCAGGCAAATTCATACCGGTCAATACCATCCTTTTTATAGGGATAGTGCTTGAGAATGCATGCCATGACATGGTCATGGTTCAGGGTGGTGAGTCCATACACCTGGGCCATGTACCGTTCCATCACTGTTATGGCTATCTGCCGTGAAATCTGCCTGGAGTCAAGGTCCTCAAAAGGCCGCACCCGCCGTTTTACCGTAAGCATGCTTTCCAGGTAGTAATCTGCAAGGTAGGGTTCCATGGCAATTGATGTGCCGAACCGGATGGTGATATCAACCCCGGTGAACAGCATGGCACCTTCTGTCATGAGTTCATCCAGTACCCGTTTGGATGGTTCTTTCATCAGCAGTTTTGCAATGGCACCCAGGATATTTTCCCGGGGGTTTGCCGGATAATAGGTGATATTTACCGGTACTATATGGGTCGACTGTCCCAGCACAGCATCCATGTCCACAATATTCAGTTCTTGGGCCAGCCGGTCAAACTCTTTTGCACCCGATGCTTTCAGACGGCGCAGCCGTTCCCGGAAAAAAGCACACCGCAGGGCCACCACCGCAGCCCCGGTATGGGGCCGCAGATTTCCTGCATCATCGGTCAAAACAAACTGCCCGTTTCTGATCAGTTTTTTGTTTTTCACCATCATACCTTCAGGAAAGATGATCCAGTGGGCCTCTCCAGACAAAAGGGTTTTGAGCAGCAGGTCATCCCTGTCCGGTGCATCTGTTGATACCGCTCCCAGCCTTCTGAGCAGCCCTTCCAGCACCGGTACCTGGAATAACTCCTGGGCTGCCAGGGACCAGACCTGTTTTCCTGTGATGGTATGGATATGGTGGGGAAGAAACACGGTTTCAATGCGTGTGAAATGGTTGGCACAGAAAACTATAGAGCCTTCCGGAATATTTTCTTTGCCCTGGATCTGTATCCGTGCCCGGGAAAAACCGGAAAGGTATTTCAGGGTATAGCCGGACAGCTTAAATGCAAACGGGTTCATACAACTGGCCTTTACAAAAATATCGCCCGGCAGAAAAGGGCCAGGACAATCGCATCAATATACGGCGTCCGGTGCTGTACAAGCCCTCTGCCGGGTCCTGCATCAGGACTGTCAGAGCCTGCAAGGATCTCAGGCCGGGTGTATTGCCTTTTTTGTACGTATTCATTATAATACGCCACCATACCAGGTTGTCAAAAACAATTTACAGATTATACGTTTACGGGGGCACTGCTTTGTATGCAAAAATCGTTATTTTGAATTTCCCGCCGGAAGTGGCTCAAAAAGCACTGGTCTGCCAGCTGGTCAAAAAATTCGACCTGCTGTTCAATATCTTGAGTGCAAAAATTTCCAACCGAAAAGAAGGGGTTATGGTGATGGAAATCTCCGCTGCTTCACGGGCTGGATTCAATAAAGGGATTTCTTTTCTCAAAAAACAGGGGGTGCAGGTATCCTCACCGGAACACCAGATCTTCAAGGATGAAGAGATATGTACCCATTGCGGGGCCTGTACTGCCGTCTGCCCCACCCAGGCCCTTTTTATCCAGCGGCCTGAAATGCGGGTTATGTTTGACAAAGAAAAATGTTCTGTGTGTGAACTGTGCATCCTCACCTGCCCTACCCGGGCCATGGGACTGTTTTCCAGGGCAATGGAAACCATGATCTGATGCATAAACCGGTCATAGCCGTTGCCCTGAGCGGAGGCGTGGATTCTCTGGTCTCCGGTTTTTTGTTGAAAGAAAAATACCCCCATGTATTTGGCCTGCATTTTATCACTGGGTATGAAAAACAGCCGGGGAACATGGCATATATCAAAGAGCAGCTGAAAATGGATATTGTCTGCCTGGATCTGTCGGAAGCCTTTGAACAAAAGGTGGTGCAATATTTTGTATCCACCTATACACAAGGCCAGACACCCAACCCCTGCATGGTGTGCAACCAGAAAATCAAATTCGGCATCCTGCTTGAACAGGCAAAAAAGCTGGGGGCGGATTATCTGGCAACCGGCCATTATGCCGCCATTGTTAATACCCTGACACGGCCGCACCTGGATACATCACATGCCTGGCTTGAAAAAGGGACGGATACAGCCAAAGACCAGTCCTATTTTCTGGCCAGGCTTTCCAGCAGCCAGCTTTCTCAGATATTGTGTCCCCTGGCGGATTTTACCAAGGAACAGGTCAAAGATCTGGCTGCCCGATATAACCTTGTTCCCTTGCGTGCAAAGGAAAGCCAGGACATCTGCTTTATCCACGACACCGGTATCTGTGAATTCATCACTGACAAAACAGGCATGGCTCTCCGAAAAGGGCCTGTCATGGACATGGCAGGCAGGCATGTGGGAACCCATGACGGGGTTTTCAGATTTACCATAGGCCAGCGCCGGGGCATCAACTGTCCGGCATCTGAACCCTATTATGTGAGAAAAATCGATCCTTTGACAAACACCCTGCATGTGTGTTTCAAAAAGGATCTGGCACAGTATCAGATGGCAGTGGACAGCATCATGTGGAATGATCCGGACACTGACGATACCCAGAACCTGAAAACCAAAATCCGGTACCACCACAAAGAAGCTGACTCAAGGCTTTATCGCAATGGATCTGCCGGCAGGGTTATATTCAACCACCCCCAGCATGCTGTCACCCCGGGCCAGGCAGCGGTATTCTATAAGAGTAAAAAGGTATCCGGGTCCGGGATCATTCAATGAAAACATTTTATATCAAAACCCTTGGATGCAAGGTCAACCAGTATGAATCAGACGGTGTTGCCGCAAGTCTTGAAGACAAAGGCATGGTCCGGGCCAAAAAGGGGGAACACTGCGATGTATGCATCATCAACACCTGTGCGGTCACAGCCAGGGCCGGGATGCAGTCCCGCCAGGCTGTCCGGAAACTTGCCAGAGACAACCCGGGTGCCAAAATCATTGTGACCGGCTGCCATGCCCAGACAGAACCGGAACGTATCCCCAAAACTGTGGATTCCCTGCAGGTGGTCTGCCATCAGGACAAGACCCGTATTGCCGATCACGTTTTTGCCGGCCCAAAGACCGTGCCCCTGGCATTCAAACCCCCGGATCACACCCTTGACAACCGGTTCCAGTCATTTGACAGGCCGGTTCACGGCGGCATGACAAGGGCCTACCTGAAAATCCAGGATGGCTGCAATGCATTCTGTACTTACTGCATTGTGCCCTATGCCAGAGGCTCTTCTGTAAGCATGCCCGAACACAGGGTTTTACAGCACCTGGAAGCACTCGGACAAAAAGGGTTCAACGAAGTGATCCTCACAGGGATCCATGCAGGTCTGTACGGCCGTGACCTGAGACCCCGGTCCAGTCTGGTTCGGCTGGTGGAAACCATCCAGGAAAAAAAACCGGTACACCGGATCCGGCTTTCCTCCATTGAACCCAATGAAATTGATGACCGGCTCCTGGATCTGGCAGCACCCTCCGGCATTCTTTGCGATCATTTTCATATCCCGCTGCAATCAGGGGATGACACCATATTGAAAAAAATGAAACGGCCCTATACAGCAGGATTTTTCACAGAGACCATCCTGGGCATCCATGAAAAACTGCCGTCTGCCGGCATCGGCGTGGATATCCTGGCAGGGTTTCCCACAGAAACCGACCAGCAGTTTGAAAACACATATAACCTGATTAAACAGCTGCCGGTTTCTTATCTTCATGTGTTTCCCTTTTCTCCCAGACAGGGCACCCCTGCCTTTTATTTTACCCCGAAGGTGGATGATGTTGTCACCAAAGAACGCTGCCGCAGACTCCGGGAACTGGGCCGACAGAAACGGGCCGCATTTATTGCAGCCAATCTGGGAAAAATCCTGGAAGGTGTGGTGCAGCACAAACCAGATACGCACACAGGGCATCTCACCGCAGTGACAACCAACTACCTGAATGTGTTTTTGGAAAAAAACGATACCATCAAGGGAAAAATAGTTGATCTTGTATGTGAACAATGTGATAGTAACCTGCATATTTATGGAAAACTACAGGCTGTTTTGCCCTGACGGGCGGCATAATTTACCCTGAGTTCAAAAAATGCAAGCCAACAACAAATATGGAGATTTTTCATGGCAGATGTATACAAGAACCTGGCTGTTCACCTGGACAACACCCCGGGGGGATTTCCTCCCACAGAATCCGGTGTTGAACTGCGCATTCTCAAACAGCTGTTCACCCCCCTGGAGGCGGAACTGGCCCTGTGCCTGGTCATGATGCCGGAACCGGCAGACACCATTGCTAAAAAGGCGAAAAAGCCAAAACAGGAAATTTTGCCGGTTCTCAAAAAAATGGGTGAAAAAGGACTGATTCTTCATATCCAAAAAAACAACGCAGACACTTTCATGCTGCTGCAGTTTGTGGTGGGCATCTGGGAATACCAGGTAAACCGGTTGACCAGGCAGCTGATTGCAGATTTCAACGAATATGTCCCCTATCTCATAAAATCACAGAATAAAAATAAAACCAAACAGCTCCGGGTGGTGCCGGTGGAAAAATCCATCAACACGCAGCTGCACATCATGGACCATGAACGCCTGGAAAATCTGGTCAGGCAGCAGTCCAAAATTCTGGTGGCACCCTGCATCTGCCGAAGGGAACATGAGATGGTGGGCAAGGGATGCGGCAAAATGGAAGAGGCCTGTCTGGTGTTCGGGGGCGGGGCATACATTTACGAAAGCAGGGGTATCGGCCGGACCATCACCCAGGATGAGGCCCTGGATATCATCCACAAAGGGGTGGAACAGGGTCTGGTTCCCCAGCCCTCCAACACGGTAAAGCCTGTCAATATCTGCCTGTGCTGCGACTGTTGCTGCCAGATTTTAAGCAATATCAAAAAATCTGCTGCACCGGCCAGACTGGTCAATTCCAACTTTCAGGCGTGTGTGGATGATAACAGCTGCACCGGGTGTCAGGCCTGTGAACAGATCTGCCCCATGGATGCCGTTGCCATGGATGACACCGGCATGATTGCCGTTGTCAATGAAAAAAGATGCATCGGATGCGGTCTGTGCGTGACAGCCTGCGAATATGATGCCATCTCTCTCACCGACAAAAAAGAGATGGAACGGTGGGAACCGCCCCGGACACTGGTGGATACATACATGCGCATTGCCAGGGAAAAAGGGCTGTTTTAAAAGCCGCGTTCTTTTCTGACATGGTCATAGGCTTCCTGAATTTCCCTGAATTTGTCATTGGCAAATTTAACAAATTCTTCAGGCAGGCCTTTGGCCTCAATCTTGTCCGGGTGGTATTCCGTGGCCAGGGAGCGGTATTTCTTTTTGATCTCTTCATTGGATGCGGTTTCATCACACTTGAGAATCGCATAATATTTATTGGACTGCCGGATATATTTTGATTTCAGGCGGTCGAAATCCGTGTCAGAAACATGGAAAATCCGGGCCGCAGAAAGCAGGGTTGCTTCCTCTGCATCTGCCAGCCTGCCGTCCGCCGCTGCCACCCGGAACAAAACATCCATCATCAGGGCAATAATATTGGGCTGGGACCTAAACACGGAATAAAACTGCAGGGCAAAGGCATCAAAGCTTTCATTGGACTGGACTGCCTGCCTGAATATGTTTTTGGCGGTTCCCTGTCCTGTGGCATCCAGCTGGAGATCCTGTTTCATGAATGCGTCCACCACCTGGATCTCCTTTTCGCTTACCTGGCCGTCTGCCTTGCACAGCTTTGCCAGCATGGAAAATGCCGCAGTAAAAAAAACCAGCTGGGCTTCTTCATTGGAAGACAGTGACCCGGTTCTTCCGGGAATGGAGGCAAGATAGGCATCCTCTTTTTTATCCACAAAGGCATGGCCGAATGCTGCACCTGCCACAGCACCAATGGGCCCGCCCAAAGCAAATCCAATGGTGCCGCCGATCATTTTTCCAAGCCAGCTCATAAGTAAAAATCCTTGTGTCAAATTTTCAAAGGTTATATATAACACAAATGTTGAAGTCGTCAAACAAATAACAAAAAGATGGCATATGATATTCAAAAACCTTTTGGGCATTCTGATTCTGCTGTTGAACGCCGCAGGACTGGGCTTTCTGATTTATCTGGGCATCCTGGCCGGTATCGACCATTTTTTTCCAAAGGAAGCCGAACCCGACTCCCGGTCATCTTTGGCAAAAAACGATCCTGAAATCATAAATGATGATATCATACCACAGGAGGAAGATCTGCTTAAAGATCTGGATTTGTCTGATCTGGATAAACTTGACCTGGATGATTTTGAATAACACCCATGCCCTGACGGGCACAACAAAGGTTGAAAGCTTTTAGTGCCTTACTCCTCAGTCCCTGCTAAAAAAAACAAGAAACTGAAGAGGGGGCACTTGGGTTGGGGGTTTCCC
>JAABSB010000106.1 GCA_011390615.1 Desulfotignum sp.
TAAGGGAGAGAAAGGGGGTGTCTGTGCTGTCTTTAGCAGGTGTCAGGGATGCCTGGCCCTGGCCGGCACTTTTTTCCGGGGCCTGGATAAGGCGCCGGGGAAGGTGTTCTTTTTCCAGTACACTGCCGTCTGCCAGAATCACGGCGCTTTCAATGATGTGCCGCAATTCCCTGATATTTCCGGGGAACGGGTAATCCTCAAAAACACAATACACTGCATCGGAAATGGACGTAATCTGTTTTTGAAACGCCTGGTTGAACTGGTCCAGAAAATAACGGCACAATATGGGGATATCTTCTTTTCTGTCCCGCAACGCCGGCATTTCCAGTTCAATGGACCGGATCTTCTGGTACAGATCCCTGCTGAACCGGCCGTGGGAGACCTTTTTTTCAAGATCCTGCTGGGTGGACACGATAAACCGGACATCCATTGCGTCAGATCCTGCATCTGTTTTGCTGCCGGCCGGTTTGCGGTCCAGTATCTGCAGCATCTCCTGCTGGGTGGCAAGGGGCATGTTTTCCATGTGATCCAGCAGGATGGTGCCGCTGAATACCATGCCTTTTTCCGTGTACTGTTCCGGCTGGGGACTGAAGGATGCCACCAGCTCCTTAAAACAGAAATCACTGCTGAAACACCCGCAGTCAAAGGCCAGAAACCGCTGGTTTTTGCGATACCCCATTTTGTGGATGGTCCTGGCAGCCAGTTCCTTGCCGGTACCGGTTTCTCCGCAGATAACAATGGGACAGTCCAGTTCGGAAAACCGGCGGATGTTTTTGCGCAGCCGCTGCATTGCAGGGCTCTCACCAATGATCCTGGGCAGATCACTGCCCCGGTCCACAGGTTCATTGTGCACCCCGGCAGTGTTGCCAAAAGACGGCGGATTGATTACAAATACATTGCCGTCTTTGCCGGATTTTTTTATCACATCCCACAGGCCGGCCATGGCATCTTTTTCAAAATACATGGCCCCCAGGGCCTCGGTGGCCTGTCTGGCTTTTTCACTGCCGTAACCGGTGAGCAGAACAGTTTTCATGTCCGGGACCATCTCCTTGAGCTTGGTGATGGTCACCAGACCGTCCATATCCGGCATTTTCAAATCCACTATGGCCAGGTCGATGCGGGTCTTTTTCGCAATCTCCAGGGCTTTGATGCCCGAGGATGCCTTGATGGGTACAAAGCCCAGCAGTGAGATGCGCTGGGCCATGGAGTTGAGCAGCCGTTCTTCATCATCCACCAGCAGAATATGTTTTTTATTGTCTGTCATCTGTATCCAATATATACATCAAAATGAAAAATTTGATATTATACGCCATAGAACAGATAAATCATCAACAATTCCACAGTGAGAAAAATAAATGTCATAACAATGCCCGCCTTTGCATAGTCCACGGTTCGGTAGCCGCCGGGCCGCATCACCAGGGCGTTCACCTGGTGTGTGGGCAGAATAAAGCTGTTGGATGCGGAAAGGCCGACAACCAGGGCCGCCATTCTCGGGTCCGCACCGGCCATCATGGCCATGTTCATGCAAAGGGGAACCAGAAGCACGGTGGCACCGACATTGGAAATGACCAGCGTAAAAAAGGTGGTCATGATACCGATCACTGCCAGCAGAACAATCGGAACCGGTGTTCCCACAAGACCCAAGACCCCCTGGGCGATAAAGGCGGCAGTGCCGCTTTTTTCAAATGCAATGCCCAGCGGAATCAGCCCGCCGAGAAGAAACACCGTCATCCAGTCCACGGCACCATATGCCTCATCAATGGTCAGAACCCCTGTGATGATCATGCCCAGGGCGCCTGACATCAATGCCACAGCCAGGGCCGTATCAAAGAAAATCACCTGAAAAAGGGCAATGGCAAGCCAGATAACCGCAAATAACGCTTTCTGGGGACGCAGGATTTCTCCTTCAAGCGGGGAGGCAAAAACCAGGGACCGCGGTTTCGGCTTATTGTTCAGAATATGAAATTTATCCCAGGGCCCCTGCAGAAGCAGGGTATCTCCCTTGCTCAGAGGAATATAGGTCAGGCCGCTGTAAAATTTTTTATTGTCTTTAAAAAGAACCAGTGGATTGAGTTGATAATGCTCTTTAAAACTCACCTCATTCAACGTCTTGCCGATCAAATCTGATCTGGGGGAAACAACCGCTTCCGCCACCCCTGCATTTGTGTTGGCAAGGGTGTCGGCAAAAGTTTCCAGGGTGTCTTTTATCTGCCAGCCGTATTCTTCTGCCAGTTTTTCAATATTTTCCCATTTTCCGGCAACGGCAACATCACAGTTGACAGAAACGGTTTCGTGGCTCCGGGGAACATGATTCACCGTCTTGACCGAAGGAGAACTGATACCGATAACCGTGACCAGAAATTTCGCCCTGACTGTCAATTCCTCCAGCGTTCCTGTGACACCGGTATCAGGCACATGAAGTTCCACAATGCTGTTGACCCCCTGGTATTCGCGGGTCAGCATTTCAGAGGCCCCTTTACTGAACTTTCCCGTCTGGGCAGGCAGAACAAATTTGCCGAAAATCACAAAATATAAGAGCGCGGATGCAACCAGGGCCAGGCCGATGGGCGTCTGGGTAAAAAGTCCGAAAGGTGCCAGTTTTTCTCCGCCGACCACCATCAGGTCATTCAACAAAATGGTGGGACTTGCCCCGACCAGGGTAATGGTACCACCGATAATGGCACAGAACGCCATGGGCATCAGCACTCTGGATGTGGGGATTCCCAGGCGTTTGGATATCCTCTGGGTGACGGGCAGAAACAATGCGGCCGCACCGATATTCTGCAGCAAACTGGAAATCAGGGCCACGGAACCGGCAATAAACAGAATGATCCTGTTTTCACTTTTGCCGGCCATGGCCATGATAGGTTTTGCCACATTGTTCATCACCCCGGTTTTATCAAGGCCTGCGCCGATTATGATAACAGCGATAATGGAACAGACCGCGTTGCTGGAAAGGCCTGAAAAGGCTTCATTTGGTGTAACCAGGCCGATAAGGGGAAGCAGCACCATCATCATGATTCCCACAACATCTACTCTGACCCATTCAAAAACAAATAAAAAGATAACAAAAACAAGCACTGTCATTGTCAATATCATATCAGGTGTCATGCAATTCATTCTCCATTCAATGGTTATATGAAAGTTTTAAGTTTTAAGTGTTAAGTCAATACCTGACTGCTTATACTTTCATCATTTGCTTTGGTCTCTTAGACCATAATGGTTATTATGAGATAATTCCCGATGGAAAACCGGGTCAGGCTATTTTTTCTTCCTAAAAAAATAACAGAGCACGGAAACCGCACAAATCAATACCATTCCGAAAATAAACTGGGTATCCATGATTTCTCCCTTAATCTATGGCATAGACACAAAAGGTCTGTGCAATTACCGGTTCTTTTTCTTCTGAGGATCCCAGGCTGTTCAGAATTTTTCTGAAAAATCCCCAGAAACTCCCCATATCCTCTTTTTCAAAATAAACGGATTCCAGTGCTTCGGTTGCTTCCTTGAGTTTTGCATCCCCGTGACCGGTGAGCAGGGAGCTGGGAATGGTGTTGTCAATTTCTTTTACCCTGGCAATCAGATCAAGCCCGTCCATGTCCGGCAGCCGCTGGTCGATAATCGCCAGATGGACCGTTTTTGTCTGCAGAATTTCCAGCGCTTCTTTACCGTCTAAAGCAGTGAGGGGTTCATGGCCCTGGAGCCTGATTCTTTCCGCCAGCGCATTCAGAAATCTGGGATTGTCATCCACCAGCAATATGTGAATATCCTCCTGGGCGCGGGTTGATTGCGGGTTTCTGGTCTTGGCCTTCCCTTTTGCCATGCCGGCCGGATTTTCCGTGATGATATATTCAGGCTTACCGTAATCCTTTATAACAGCATCAATGGCGGTATCAATATCTGAATAATGCACCATATGGGTGAATGCAAGGTTCTTTTCCCCGGCTTTGGCGCGGAAATTTTCCGCATTCCGGTCTGAATTTTTTTTAAACTCATCAAAAGCCACATCATGGGCATTTGAAAAAAATTCGGTGACATCATGGGTGAGATTGGCACAATTCACAGCGATGATGCCGCAGCCCATCCGCTCAGCCATCTCAAGGGTGTAGGAGACCATGTTATCGGGAAACAGGCTTTCATATGTGGCAACAGCGATGTTTCGACGGACATTATCCTCAGATGCCGTATGCTTCGTCTCATGGGTCTGGTCCCGGGAGCCGGCCTCAGGATCATCCACCTTTCCTGCTTTTTTTTTTGATTTATTAAATAATGTCATAAATGGTCCTCGCATTTGGTGTTTAAAATTTTCATTTTAAAATTTTTAATGTTTACAAATGAAACAAAAAAAATTATATTGAGATATAAATTAAAATTTTTAAACAGTCAACACAAAAGATTGATTTATGAAACATATTGATATCCTGATTATTGACGATGAAATCAAATTTGCCGACATGCTGTCCCGGCGGCTCTCCCTCCGGGGCATCACCTGCCAGGCCTGTTATGACGGTCAGTCCGGTATCCAGTGGGTCAAGGAAAACCCCGGTGCCGCCACCCTGATCCTGCTTGACCTGAAACTGCCCGATATGTATGGTACACAGGTACTGGCCCATATAAAGGAAATCGATACGTCCGTCCCTGTTTTCATCATCACCGGTCACGGCACCCGGGAGGATGAAAAGGTGTGCCGCGATCTGGGCGCGGCCGAATTCATCCATAAACCCGTGAGCATTGAAAAAATAACCACCGTGCTCACCCATGCCCGGGGGGAGATGCAATGATCCGAACACCGCAGATGCTGCAGAAACAGGAGTGGCTGGCATTTTTGTTTCACCGGCACAACGCCCACCTGGCATCCTTTCACACCTTTTCCAACTACTGCCGTATCTGGATCATCAGCATCGTTATCCTGGCTGTCACCTCCCTGTCCCCCCTGGTGATGGCAACCTTCATCAACCAGCGGTTGATCCAGCAGGCCGTGGATTCGGAACTGATTCTCCAGACCGAGCGGGTCACCTCCAATGCCAAGCGGTCCATGCGGTTTTTCTTAGAAGAACGGCTGAACGCCCTGCGGTTCATCGTCAATGAACTTCCCTATTACTCTTTGATCGATAATGTACACCTGGCGGAAATCCTGAGCAACCTCAAGCTGGGATTCGGCGGATTCACAGACCTGAGCATCATCGATGCCGACGGCAGCCAGGTGGCCTATGCCGGCCCCTTCAACCTGGAGGGCAAAAACTACAAGACCCAGCCCTGGTTCACCAAAAGCATTGAAAGTGACAACTTCATCAGCGAGGTGTTCACCGGATATCGGGATGTTCCCCACATCATCATTGCGGTGCGGTCCATCAATGCCCTGGGACGGCTTTTCATCCTCAGGGCGACCCTGGACACCCAGCGGCTCATGGACACCCTGCTCTCCTACAAAACCAATGTCCACACCGATATCTTTCTGATGAATGACACAGGCGTGCTGCAGACCCCTTCCAGCACCTATGGAAAAATTTTCACCCCCACCAGGCTGGATATTCCAAAATTTTCTACCACGACAAACGTAATTCTGCCTGAAAATGAAAATGAGTATACCTTTATCACCGGATACTCCTACATTATCACCGAGGCGGTAACCACCCCGTTCATTCTCCTGGTGAACAAGGAAAAATCGGTTGTCATGGGTACATGGCTGAACCTGGGAAGGACCTTCAACTGGATCATCAGCATCAGCTGTCTGGTGATGATGATCATTATCACCCTGGTGTCCACCTTTATGGTGAACAAGCTGTATCTGGCGGACAAAACCAAGGCGGAAACCATGATGAAAATGGAACAGAGCCAGCAGCTGGCATGCATCGGGCAGCTGTCCGCCGGCATTGCCCATGAGATCAACAACCCCTTGGCTTTGATCAATGAAACCGCCGGGTATCTCAAGGACCTGTATCATTTTACCGATGAACAGCAAAATGACGAAGAGGTCATGGAAAACCTGGACGCCATCCTGGAGGCGGTTTCCCGGTGCGGCACCATCACCAGCCAGCTGCTGGGATTTGTCCGGCAGTTTGATGTGCAGATATCCAATGTGGATGTGGAAAAACTGATCACCGGTATATTGCGTTTTCACAAGAAGGAAACCGAATACAAAGGCATCCATGTCACCACAGATATTGCACCTGATATCCCTGCCATCGAGACCGACCGGGGCAAACTCCAGCAGATCCTGCTCAACCTGATCAACAATGCCTTCCAGGCCATAGAGGCCAACGGATGCCTGGATATAACGGTATCACATCACCCACCCGGCCAGATCACCATGGAGATCAAGGACACCGGATGCGGTATTCCCGAAGAAAACCTCAAACGGATCCATGAACCGTTTTTCAGTACAAAAAAAGAAAAAATGGGAACCGGCCTGGGGCTTTCCATCACTTACGGACTGGTCAAAAAGCTGCAGGGAAATATCCGTGTGGAAAGCAGTGAAGGTGTTGGAACCATATTTACTGTCACTTTACCGGTCAAGATGAAAAAAGAGGACAAGGTATGAAGATTATTCTTGTGGATGATGAAAAAAAATTCATTAATATGCTGGCCAAAAGACTGTCACTCCGGGGTCTGAATGCGGATGTGGCCTATTCCGGGGAAGAGGCGGTTGAAAAAGCCGCCCAGACCCCTTACGACCTGGCTGTGCTGGACCTGAAAATGCCCGGAATCAGCGGCTTTGCATTAAAACGAAAACTGCTGGAGATGCATCCAAAAATCAAGCTGATTTTTGTGACCGGGCACGGCGCAATCGAAAATAACGGAAATCATGACCATTCAGATGATATCTTTCTGGCCAAACCGTTGAACATCGATACCCTGATTGAAACCATCCACCAGACCATCCATCCGGATAAACAATAAAACGGGGGGAGACAACAATGAACCAGCACACCATTGACCTTGTGAACAAACAGGGACTGCAGTTTTTCGGATCTGTGAATGCCAGCATTTCCCATGAACTCAAAAACATCTTTGCCATCATCTCAGAAACTGCCGGGTTTTTAAATGATCTGACCCAGCTGTCCAAACAGGGCAAAAAATTTGAACTCTCTTTGCTTGAAAACTGCAGCAACAGCATTGCCGAAGAGATAGAGAGGGGGTTTGACACCATCCGGCAGATGAACCAGTTTGCCCACAGCGTGGATCACCCCATCAAGGAGACCAGCATTCCAGACACCCTGACCCTGGCTGTCAAACTGACCGGTTTTTTGAGCTATACAAAAAAAACACAGATAGATGCATCTGCTGCAGACATCACGGTGCTTACAAGCCCTTTTCTGCTCCAGAACCTGATATACCGCACCCTTTGTGCCGTTTACAAATCCATGGACACAAAAGATACCCTGAACATCTTTTTTCATGAAAAAGATCCGGATACTGTTTCCCTGACGTTTTCATGGGGCAGCCCTTTGGCACTGAAAGAGTTTCCGGACCAGCACACAACTGATGTGGCAGATGCCCTTGGGGCCGTAATCAGCATCTCAGACAACAGCCTTGATTTGACCGTTGGCCGTGCCAACGACAGCCTTTCTGCTGCGTTGACAGGCAAAAAACGGTGAACCAGGGCCGGATACAGAACCAGATTTTACTGACAATTGTTAAAACCATAGTAATTTTAGGAGGCAGCCATGACTGACATTGAAAAAATCCACCTGCTCATGGTGGATGATGAAGAAAAATTTTTGCACGCCCTTACGGAACGCCTGAAACTCAAATTCTTTGACATCACCCCGGTGACAAACGGGGAAGATGCCATTGCAGTGGCCCAGAAAGCACAGTTTGATGTGGCAGTGGTGGATCTGCAGATGCCCGGCATAGACGGGGTGGAACTGCTGAAAATTCTGAAAAAAAGCCACCGCTTTCTGGAAATCATCATCCTGTCTGGCCATGCAACCATAGACACCGCTGTTGACTGCACCAAACTGGGGGCATTTAAAGTCCTGGAAAAACCCTGCAGTTTTGACAAGCTGGTGGAAACCATCACAGAGGCCTATGAATCCCGTATGAAAAAGAAATTTGAAAAAGATATTGACCGCATGAAAAAAATCCAGTCCCTGGCATTCGGCCAGTCCCCTCTGGGCATACTGCGGGAACTCAAAAAAATGGATGACAACCAGAAGTAAATGCCGGGCATGCCGGCTGCCCCTGGTTGTTTCTCCTGGCGGCAGATTTTGTTCAGTGTAAACCTCTTGTGGTGCCCTGTGTCCGGTCCGAAATGTATCAATCTGTCGGTCCGTTCACAGGGCACCACAAGAGGCGGCAACCCTGCCGAATCACGCAAACCTGCCCCATCTCCTGTCCAAACCCCGCCCTGCAACAGGGCTGTTGCATGTAAACCACATCCTGTTCACCTGTTTGATACCCCGCCCCCTGGGAGTGCTGTGGCAAAATAGGTGACGCTGCATCTTCATGGGATTACCCTGCGCCCTGCAGGCGCCTTGCCATATGGCTGGTGAAAAATTTATTGCGTTTTTCCCCTTTCTGAGGTAAATTATCAAATTCTGCATCCATCAAATACCCAAGGACCCTCCCATGAAGCCTTACAATATCGTGTATTCCATCCCCTGGAACCTTTTTCTTATCACCCTGGGCAGCGTCATCGTGGCTGTGGGAATCAAGTCCATCATCATTCCCCACGGCATGATCACCGGCGGATTTTCCGGCCTGGGCCTGCTGATCTACTATGGTTCGGACATCCTGACTCCGGGCATCTGGTACCTGATTCTGAATATACCGGTGTTCATCATCGGCTGGAAATTCATCAGCAAGCGTTTTTTATACTACAGCATTTTTGGTGCAGGGGTACTGACCCTGTTCATCGACCTGGTGAATTTTCAGTTTGACATCACCGATCAGTGGCTGGCAGCCCTTGCCGGCGGTACCCTTGTGGGGGCCGGGGCCGGCCTGATCTTCCGCTCTCTTGGATCCGGCGGCGGCAATGACATCATCTCCATCCTGCTGAATCAGAAATTCAGCCTGCGCATCGGCACATACAACTTCATGTTCAACTTCGTACTGTTTGCCGGCAGCTTCGGGTATCTGGAAACCGATATCATTCTGTATTCCATGGCCACCTCCTACATTGCCTCCCAGGCTATTGAATACTGCATGGCCCTGTTCAACCAGCGCAAAATGATCCTCATCATTTCCAAAAACCCCAAAGCCATTGCCGATGAGATCATGAAAAAACTGCAGCGGGGCGCCACTTTCCTCAAGGGTACCGGGGCCTATACCGGAGAAGCAAAAGATGTCATCCTCACCGTGGCCAACACCTACCAGATCAAACGCATCGAAGAGATCGTGTTCAACATCGATTCCGATGCCTTTGTCATCACCGAAAACACATTCAACGTGCTGGGCAAGGGATTTGGCCGAAGAAAAGTGTATTAATTAATAGCGGGGACCGCTTGCAATATGTATGGTGTTGTGATATTCATGCCCATTATAATATGCTTAAACATTTTTCAGGACAGCTATCATGGGCATAAAGAAAAAAAGAGGACCGTCAATCTCTGTGCGCAACGGACTGAGACGGCTGGGAGATGACATAAGAAAAGCACGGCTCAGACGCCGGTTGAAAATGACAATTGTGGCGGAACGGGCCGGTATTTCCAGAGAAACCCTTGCCAAAATCCAGAAAGGAGATCCCGGCGTCAGCATGGGCAACTATGCAATGGCCATTTTTGCCATTGGCCTGGGGGTTGAATGGATGAACCTTGCGGCAATAGAAAAAGACTATACCGGCCAGATCCTGGATGAACAACGGATACCGCAGCGGGCCAGAGACAAGGGAAAACCAGGTATATGAGCAACCGGATATTTGTCCATATGGATCTGTCCGGAACGACTTTTCCGGTTGGCGTCCTGTGGGTACATGAAAAGCGCGGACGGCAGACGGCTTCATTTGAATATGCAAAAAAGTGGCGGTCATCTGGTATCCATTTTCCCCTGGAACCGGCATTACTGGTAACCAGCGGACAATATCACACCCAGAATGCGCTGTTCGGGTGCATCAGCGATTCCGCGCCTGACAGATGGGGCCGGAAATTAATCCAGCGGCTGGAATTTCACCAGGCCGGCGTTGAAAACCGAAAAGCACGCACACTTCAACAATCAGATTATCTGCTTATGGTAGATGACCGGTCAAGGCAAGGGGCTCTGCGGTTTTCCCTGAATGAAAAAGGGCCGTATCTGGCCAGCTATTCTGATTCAAGCATCCCGCCTCTGGTGCATCTCGGCAGGCTGCTTATCCTTTCTGACAAAGTAGTCAAAGATGAAGAAACCGGCGCAGATATCAAAGATCTGGTGGAACCGGGATCATCCCTTGGCGGGGCCCGCCCCAAGGCCACAGTGATGGACAGCCGGCAGAATATGCTCCTTGCAAAATTCCCCAGCCCGAACGATGACTGGGATGTTGAGCTGTGGGAAGCCCTTTGTTTCCGCATGGCAAAACATGCCGGCATACAGGTACCGGAAGCCAACCTGATACAGGTGTCAGGAAAA
>JAABSB010000107.1 GCA_011390615.1 Desulfotignum sp.
TGTGGCCAGGGCCGTTCATCACAGCAGCCCGCGCAAAAAAAGGGCCCTGGTAAAAATCAACTGCGCGGCATTGCCGGCAAACCTGATTGAAAACGAATTGTTCGGTCATGAAAAAGGGGCTTTTACTGGTTCCGGTGCCAGGCAGCTGGGACGGTTTGAGGTTGCAAACGGGGCCACACTTTTTCTGGATGAAATTGGAGAACTGCCCCTGGAATTGCAGGCAAAACTGCTTCGCGTGATCCAGGACGGTGAATTTGAACGCTTGGGCAGTCCCCATACCATCAAGGTGGACGCCAGGATCATTACCGCCACCAATAGAAATCTTGAAAAAGAAGTAAAGAAAGGCAACTTCCGGGAAGATCTCTGGTACCGGCTGAATGTTTTTCCCATTACCATGCCCCCCCTTCGGGAGCGAATAGAGGATATCCCGCTCCTGGTGGCTTATTATGTCAAAATAATTGCCAGACGGCTGGGCAAAGATACCCCCATTGTTCCCAAACTCATGATGGACGCTCTTCTGAATTATCACTGGCCGGGAAATGTCCGGGAGCTGGAAAATATTCTGGAGCGTGCCGTCATCATCTCGTCGGGCCCAAAACTGCGCATGGTGGATGATTTTAACAAGCCTTTGACAGGTGGTTTTAGCAATACCCATAAAACTGTGGGGATAAAAACACTGGAACAAGTGGAGCACGACTACATTGTCCAGGTTCTGGAACAGACAAACTGGAAAGTCAGCGGAGAAAACAGTGCGACCCAGATTCTCGGGCTCAACCGCAGCACCCTGCGCGCCCGGATGCGAAAGCTTAAAATCATGAAACCCTGAATGGTCACATATGGTCTTTGGCTATATGTGACCATCCACCCTGATCTTTTTGTACATTCTTGTTTTCTTTTTGTAAAGACAGATTCATGCGGCAGATCAGGTGGATGGACAGGCTATGAAAACTAACTCACGCCATGGCATGAAGCTTGCTGCTATTAACCTTTATAGTTTAGAGTTCATTGAAGTACCGAATCAGGGCTGGAAAACCAGCTCAGGATAGAAATTCCGGAATCATTTTTACCGCCAGGCATAGATGAAAAAGGTGATCGTTATGATTGTTGTCAGAATTACCATGAATGCACTTGCGGATAAACATCTTGAGGTCACGCAGACCCTTCTTTCGCTGATCGAACCCGTGGGTAAGGAAAAAGGCTGCAAGAACTACAATATTTTTTGCAATATCCATGACAAAAACCATTTCTGCCTGCTTGAGGAATGGGAAAGCCGGGAGAATCTGGACCACCATATCCGGTCCTGCCGATTCGGGGTTCTTCTGGGAATCAAACCGCTTTTGCAGGAACCCCTGAATATAATGATTTATACAATGTCCCATCCCCAGGGAATGGAGGCCATTGAAGCTATCAGGGGCAAAGGAGGTCCCTATGATGAAGATATTGTTAATTTATCCTGAATTTCCGGAAACTTTCTGGTCATTCACCCATGCCTTAAGCTTTATCGGGAAAAAAGCCGCTTTCCCGCCGCTGGGATTGATCACGGTGGCAGCCCTGCTGCCCGAAAATTGGGACAAACGCCTGGTCGATACAAATGTGGAACGTCTCACGGACAAGGATATTGCATGGGCCGACCTGGTATTCATTGGCGGCATGGCGGTGCAGCGCACATCGGCCCGGCAGATCATTGACCGCTGCAAGGCATTGGCTGTAACGGTTGTGGCCGGCGGGCCGCTTTTTACCTGTGAGCCCGAAGCGTTCAAAACCGTGGACCACCTGGTGCTGGATGAAGCAGAACTGACCCTGCCTGAATTTTTGTCGGATCTTGACAAAGGCCAGGCTGAAAGAATATATCGCGCCTCCGGGTTCTGTGATCCTGATAACACCCCGGTTCCCCTGTGGGGACTTTTAAACAGGAAACGGTATGCGTCCATGAGCCTGCAATTTTCCAGGGGCTGCCCTTTTAACTGCGATTTTTGCAATGTGACAGCCTTGTTCGGTCACATCCCCCGGTTAAAAAAAGCCGACCGGATCATCCTTGAGCTGGATCATATTTATGCTGCGGGCTGGCGCGGCAGTATCTTTTTTGTGGATGATAATTTTATCGGCAACAAGGCGTATTTGAAAAAACATCTGCTCCCGGCCTTAATTGACTGGCGCAAAGACAAAAAAGGCTGTGTGTTTTTTACGGAATCCTCCATCAATCTGGCCGATGATCCCGAACTTCTGGACATGATGGTAAAAGCCGGGTTTGATTCCGTTTTTATCGGCATTGAATCACCAGATGAGATCAGCCTTGCCGAATGTCATAAAATCCAGAATAAAAACAGGGATCTTCTGGAAAGTGTGGGCATCATCCAACGGTCCGGGCTGCAGGTCATGGGCGGGTTTATTGTCGGGTTTGACAATGACGGGCCTGCCATTTTCCAGCGCCAGATCGATTTTATCCAGAAAAGCGGCATTGTCACGGCCATGGTGGGCATGCTCCAGGCCATTCCGGGAACCCGGCTGTTTGACCGGCTGCAACAGGAAAGCCGGGTGGCGCAATCCTTTACCGGGGACAATGTGGACGGCACCACCAATATCATCCCCAAGATGGGCATGGAAAATCTGTTTAACGGATACCAGGCCATCATGAAACAGATTTATCAACCGAAAAACTATTACTGTCGCATCCGGACCTTATTGCTGGAGCTAAAAGCCCCTGAAATCGTTACTCCTATTGATTTTCAGCGGTTTCTTTCCTTTTTCAGGGCAGGTTTGCGGCTCGGATTTTTGGGAAAAGAGCGGTTCCATTACTGGTATCTGATTATCTGGACCCTTATCCGAAAACCAAAACTGGTGCCCATGGCCATCACCCTTTCCATCTATGGCTATCATTATCGGAAAATCTGCGAGCGATATATATATTGATAATCCTTAGTTTTAAAGGCCGGCATCTTTGACATTTCTCAAGGCACCGGAAAGCACACCCAAGGGGAATTCCAGGTCCAATAAAACAAAGAGGTGCCTATGGCAATGAAACCCAAACATGATGAAGATATCAAATCAATAGCCGTCATCGGCAATTATCTGCCCCGGCAATGCGGCATTGCAACCTTTACCAGAGATCTGGTGGAAGGATTGTCTGCAATATCCTCGGATATCGATTGCTGGACGGTTGCAATGAATGACACTTTAAAAGGATATCCCTACCCTGAAAAAGTCCGCTTTGAAATCAACCAGAACATACTGGCCGATTACGGCATTGCATCCCAATTTTTAAATTTCACCGGGGCCGATATTGTCTGCCTCCAGCATGAATTCGGTATTTTCGGCGGGTCTGCCGGCAGCCATCTGCTCAAACTGCTGGGTGACCTTCACATGCCCGTGGTGACGACCCTGCATACGGTTTTAAAGGACCCTGCCCCGGAGTACCGGGATATCATGTGCAGATTAAGTGTTCTGTCGGACAAACTCGTGGTCATGAGCCATAAGGCAAAAGAATTTTTAGAAGATATCTATAGGGTCCCCCGTGAGAAAATCGCCTTTATCCATCACGGGATACCGGACATGCCATTTATCGATTCCAGTTTTAACAAAGACAAATTCGCGGTGGAAGGCAAAAAGGTATTGCTCACCTTTGGTCTTCTGTCCCCGAACAAAGGAATTGAAACCGTTTTGCAGGCCCTTCCAGCAGTCTTAAAAAAACATCCTGATGTGGTCTATATCATTCTTGGCCGCACCCATCCCCATGTCTTGAAATCTCAGGGGGAAACCTACCGGATCATGCTCCAGCAGATGGTTCATGAACTGGGTATAAACCGGCATGTCATTTTTCAAAACAGTTTTGTGGCCTTGCGGGAACTGGGTGAATTCCTCGGCATTGCCGATATCTATATCTCCCCATATCCTGAAGAGGCCCAGATTACCTCCGGGACCCTGGCCTATGCCATGGGAACCGGCAAGGCCATTATTTCAACCCCTTATTGGTATGCCGTTGAAATGCTGGCTGAAGGCCGGGGGAAAATCGTCCCCTTTAAGAATCCAAAAGCCATGACAGAACAGATCAATGCCCTTCTGGACAATGACGGCCTTCGCCATGCCATGCGCAAAAAAGCCTATACATTT
The DNA here is from genome assembly GCA_011390615.1 of Desulfotignum sp. Lineage (GTDB taxonomy): Bacteria > Desulfobacterota > Desulfobacteria > Desulfobacterales > Desulfobacteraceae > Desulfotignum. Next base: position 4,108 of record JAABSB010000107.1, read on the forward strand.
ACCCGTGAAGCCTTATGGAAAGAGGTATCAAAGCAGTATCTGGATATTTTCAAAGAGGTCCGCCAAAACCGCATCCGCCATCCGCGGCCCAGGTATTCCTATATTAAAGACATTGAGGCCATCACCTGTTTTGATCTGCCTGAGATCAAACTGGATCATCTCAAGGCCCTGACCGATGACACCGGCATCCTTCAGCATGCCAACCATACCATCCCTGACAGGGCCCATGGATACTGCACCGATGATAATGCAAGGGCCCTGCTGGTGGCTGTCATGGGACAAAGATACCTGCCGGCCAACGGATTCGGGCTGGATGCTCTGGCCGGTCATTATCTTGGGTTTCTTTTATACGCGTTTGATGCAAAAAGCGGCCGGTTTCGCAATTTTATGGACTATTCACGGCAGTGGATGGAAGAGATCGGATCGGAAGATTCCCATGGCCGGGCGCTGTGGTGCCTGGGAAAGGCTGTGGAATATCTGGAGAATCCCAGCCACCTGGCCGTGAGCACTGTTTTGTTCAAAAGGGCGCTGGGGATTGCGGAATATTTTTTTGCCCCCCGGGCTGTTGCGTTCACCCTCATCGGGCTGGATGCCTACCTGGGCAAATTTTGCGGGGACAGCGATGCCAGAAGGATCAGGGATCTTCTGGCGGACCGGCTGTTTGTCCAGTTTAAAGATCATGGGACAAAGGACTGGCCCTGGCCTGAAGATGCCTTAAATTATGCCAATGCCAAACTGCCCCAGGCCCTGATCCTTTCCGGAAACAGGATGCAGCGCAGCGATATGGTGGATATTGGGCTTGTCTCCCTTAAATGGCTCCTGGCCATCCAGACGGATGATCATCACTTTGCGCCCATCGGCAGCAACGGCTGGTATCAAAAACTAGGGAAAAGGTCCCGGTTCGATCAGCAGCCCATTGAAGCCAAAGCCATGATTGAGGCCTGTGTGGAAGCCTATAATATCACCCGGGACCGGCAGTGGTTTGAAAACAGTGTCATGAGTTTTAACTGGTTTCTCGGTCACAATGATCTGAATATGCCACTGTATGACCCCAGGACCGGCGGTTGCCGGGACGGGCTCATGGTGGACGGCATTAACCAGAATCAGGGCGCAGAATCTACGCTGGCATGGCTTTTGTCCTTGCTGACCCTGCAAAAGCTCTATGCCGATGAAATATGCAACCAACCGCCATTCCGGTCACCAGAAAAAGCTGTTAGCTGTTAGCTTAAAACTTACATATAAAACGTTTTACATAAAGGAAACATGATGCGTATTGCCATGCTTTCACCCATTGCCTGGCGGACTCCGCCGGTGCACTACGGCCCCTGGGAAAAAGTGGCCTCCCTTTTAACGGAAGGCCTGGTTAAGCTGGGCCACGATGTCACCTTGTTCGCCACAAAGGATTCTTTGACCCATGCCGTCCTGCATGCCGTTTGTGCGAAAGGATATGAAGAAGATCACACCATCATTCCAAAGGTATCTGAATGCCTTCACATTTCCGAATTATTTGATCATGCAGAAGAATTCGACATTATTCACAACCATTTTGATTATCTGCCACTGACCTATACAGGACTTACCCACACCCCGGTGGTCACAACCATCCACGGGTTTTCATCGCCTGAAATTCTGCCGGTTTTCAGAAAATACAATAAAAAAACCTTTTATGTGTCCATCAGCGATGCCGACCGGGACCCGGATCTCGACTATATCAGGACCATCCATCATGGCATTGACATGACAGAATTTGATTTTCAGCCGCATCCTGAAGATTATCTTCTGTTTTTGGGCCGGTTCCACCCGGATAAGGGGGCCAAAGAGGCTGTCGAGATCGCCCGGGACTCGGGCAGAAAACTGGTCATGGCCGGCATCATCCAGGATGATGCCTATTTTAATAAACATATCAGGCCGGTTATCGATGGCAAACGGATAACCTATCTGGGAAGCATCGGGCCTGAAAGAAGAAATGAAGTTCTGGGCAAGGCCGTGGCTTTGCTGCACCCTATCAATTTTGACGAGCCCTTCGGCCTTAGTGTCATTGAATCCATGGCCTGCGGCACCCCGGTGATTGCCGTCAACCGGGGCAGCATGCCCGAACTGATCCAGGACAGGAGGAACGGGTTTCTGGTTTCAGGCGTGCAGGAGGCGGTCCTTGCTGTTGGCTGCCTCAGCAGCATTGACCGGGCATTTTGCCGGAAAACCGTTTCTGATCATTTCACCGTTGATCGCATGGTTGAAAACTATAGCCAGGTTTATGAAGAGATCCTTGAAACGACAAAGCGTGAAGATCATCGGCCCTGGGGATTTTACCAGATTCTTTCCGATGAGAATGCCTTTAAGAATAAAAAAATAGTGGTTTATCCTGGAAAACGGTTGAGCCTCCAGCGGCATCAGCACAGGGATGAACACTGGTTTGTGGTTAGCGGACAGGGCATATGGACCTTAGATGGCGCAGAAAAAAGACTTGTGGCCGGACAATCGGTGGATATCCCCCGCAAATCCCTTCACAGGATTAAAAATGACGGCCTAAAAAACCTGGTATTTACGGAAGTTCAGACCGGTGATTATTTTGGTGAAGATGATATTGAACGCCTGGAAGATGATTTTGGAAGAAATTAACACACAGAAAGGGTTTGTCATGAATACCCGAAAAGATATCATTACGCGTTTTGCAGACAATCCCATCCTGACCCGGGAGGATGTTCCCTATCCGGTCGCAACTGTTCACAATGCCGGCGTGGTCAAATATCAGGGACAATATATTATGCTCTTCAGATCCCATCTTTATAACGGGCGCTCCATCATCGGACGGGCGGACAGCAAGGATGGCTTTTCATTTACCGTCAGTCCCGAACCCTTTTTAATCCCGGCTAAAGATGGTATTTTTGCCGAGTATGAAGCATTCGGCGTAGAAGACCTGCGGATCAATCCGGTGGGAGATGAATTTTTGCTCACCTACAGTGCCTATTCTTGTCACGGGGTCTGTATTGCCCTGGCCAGGACCTTGGATTTTAAAACGGTTGAACGCATTGCCCTGATAACCCAGGCGGATTTGCGCAACGTGGTCATCTTTCCTGAAAAAATAAAGGGCCGGTATGTGCGTTTTGACCGGCCCCATTCGGAAATATCCCCCTGGTCCATCTGGATTTCCTATTCTCCCGATCTGATTCACTGGGGAAATTCCCGGGTGATCATGAAACCATTGGCCTATCACTGGGATGAAATGAAAATCGGGCCCGGTGCCCCACCCCTAAAAACCGCAAAAGGCTGGCTGAATATCTATCACGGGGTTTTCAAAACCATGTCCGGAACCGTATACCGGCTGGGTGCTGCTCTGCATGCACTGGATGACCCGGCAATCCTTATCGGTGTTTCTGATAACTGGATTCTTCAGCCGGAAGACCCTTGGGAAAGGGTTGGCTACGTTCCAAATGTGGTGTTTACCTGCGGAGCCGTTCCGGAAGAAGACGGCACGGTGAAAATTTACTGGGGGGGTGCGGATACAGTTATGTGTGCGGGCACCGCACAGATTGAAGACCTTGTATCGCTTTGTCTGTCTTCTCCCCGGCCGGCCATGTGACGGCAAGGGTCATATATGCCCCCAAGTTAAAAATTGTATCTACATAAGGAAATCCGTACATGAAGGCAAAACAACCGCTTCAATTGAAAGTGACAAGAAAACCCAACAAGATCACCGGGGATACATCCCGGGTCATTACACGCCCCCATATTCCGAATGACCCGAATCGCATATCCAGAATTATCGGTCGGATCATAAATCTGCCCGATGCCTTTGCCAGAGATCTGATGGCAAAAATACGCAATGACTTTGCGGGCCGGCACGAAGACCTTCATCATATTTTTGAACGGCACCTGAACCGGGTAAGGGATTTCCTGCCCGAGGGCGTATTACTGAGTGAAGTTCAAAAAGGACTGATCGGCGCATATTTTACAAAAGAGTATGCCATAGAGTCGGCCGCGCTTTTCAACCCTTCCATTGTTCCCCATCCGGATCAGAGCCATCTTGAAAAAGGCAGCCTCCGGTTTGTCATGAGTCTGAGGGCTACCGGTGAAGGCCATGTATCCTCTATTGTATTCCGAAGCGGCATCCTTAACCGGCACAACACCTTTTGTTTTGACCCGGTCAGTGAATTTGTGGAAACCCCTGATTTAAAAAAGGACCCTGTCTACAACCGATCCGTTTTCCAGCGAAAACTGGATGAAATGAAGGCCAACACCGAAATCAGCTCCTATATTCTCGACCGCCTGCCCGAAGAATTCATTTTTAAGGAACTCATCGAACAAATCCGCATCCTCAACGCAAAACCGCAATTTCCCCCCGCAAAACAGAAAACAGCCTTCGGCTTTATGACCTGGCTTGCGGATTCCAATTATGAGGTGGACTTTCATGCCGATCACAGAATTTCCGAACGGGTCATCTTTCCGGTTTCGAGAAATGAGAGCAGGGGGATTGAAGATGCCCGGTTTGTGCAATTTTTCGATGAAAACCAGGAGATCACATATTATGCCACCTATACGGCCTATAACGGGGTGACCATCTTACCGCACTTGATCGAAACCAAGAATTTCATTCATTTCAAAATCAGGACACTCAACGGAAAGGCGGCTCAAAATAAGGGGATGGCCCTTTTCCCGCGGAAAATACAGGGGCAATATGCCATGCTTTCCCGCCAGGGAGGCGAAAATAACCATATCATGTTTTCAGACAACCTGCATTTCTGGCAGACATCCCGGGTGATCCAGGAACCTGAAAAGCCCTGGGAATTCTTCCAGATCGGCAATTGCGGGTCACCCCTGGAGACTGATAAAGGCTGGATCGTGCTGACCCACGGGGTGGGGCCCATGCGCCAATACTGCATCGGTGCCATTCTGTTGGATCTGGAAAACCCGGCACGGATCATTGCCCGTCTGGATGAACCACTTCTGACCCCCAATGAGAAAGAACGGGAGGGATATGTCCCCAATGTTGTCTATTCCTGCGGTTCCATCATTCATCATAAGGAACTGGTCATTCCATACGCCATGTCTGATATTAATTCCGGTATTGCAACCGTTGAAGTCAAAAAATTGATACAGTGTATGCATGCAGTATCATAAATTGGCGTTCATTATCGTTCGCCATAAGAAAGGAGGTGATTAAGATGCCAGATAAAGATGGAACTGGACCAAAAGGTCAGGGACCGAAAGACGGTAAGGGCAAGGGTAAGGGTAACCGCACAGGACCCGGTCAGGGACCGATGACAGGGGGAAAGGAAGGAACCAAGAAAACAACCAAAAAGTAATCCGGATGGCTGGATGTTCAGTCAGCAAATCCGGAGTCTTAAAAGAACAAATTCAGCATATAACCCAGCATGACCGGCGGCATTGCAAAACAGCCGCCGGTCATGGCATGAAGCTTGCTGTTAAATATTTCTGATCAATGAAGAAATCGTTTAAGACCTTCCCTGTGTCAGGCAGTAAAAAATAAGGATAAATATGGGACAATATCATTTAAAACGCATGTTCAATCCCCGCCACATCGCAGTGGTGGGGGCCAGTAAGAAAAAGGGCACCATCGGCCATGCGCTGATGAAAAATTTGATCGACGGCGGATTTGCCGGAAAGATTCTGCCGGTGAATCCCAAACATAAAACCGTACAGGATCATGACTGCGTAAAATCGGTCCGTGATCTGATGCCGGGGGTGGATCTTGCCATTATTGCCACCCCCATTCAAACGGCCATTGATATTGTGACGGACTGTGTCGAAAAAAAGGTACGTTGTGCGATTATTATTTCGGCAGGCGGCAGGGAAGTGGGGGACCAGGGCCGTGAGATCGAAGATCAGATCCAAAAAATTGCCTATGACGGCGGGCTTCGTATCCTGGGGCCCAATTGCATGGGGCTTATCCGGCCGGGCGTGAATCTCAATGCAGGGTTTGCCTCGGGCATGCCCCTGGCCGGAAACCTGGCCTTTGTCTCCCAGAGCGGTGCCATATGCGGCGCCATTCTTGATATGGCTGCCAAAGAGCGCATGGGATTCAGCCATTTTGTGAGCATCGGGTCCATGCTGGACATCGATTTCGGCGACATGATCGATTATCTCGGAAATGATTCTTCGGCAAAAAGTATTTTATTGTATATTGAAAATCTGACAAATGTCCGCAAATTCATGAGTGCGGC
>JAABSB010000108.1 GCA_011390615.1 Desulfotignum sp.
TTTTGGCAGAGTGGCTGTCCGGAAGTCCGGCAGCTTTAATATTCAAACTAATACGGAAACCGTCCAGGGAATATCCTGGAAGTATTGCAAAATCATATCCCGTCAGAACGGGTATAATTTTGTTTATGCCCTTCAGGGTGCAAGCCAAGTTTCCTCCCCGACATGAATGACGGGGTTTCCACTTGGAGAACTGGATGAACGCGCCTTTGACCCATAAACAATATCAGCGCCTGATCGCCCCCCGGACCCATTTATGGTGGGGAGCAGGCGACTGGAGACGGTTGTCAAAAAAATCCGTGGTGGAAGGCATCCTAAGCCGGGGCAACTGGGATGATGTTCTGGCATTGATCGATGAATGGGGCATTCAGGAAGTGAAACAGATTTTTGACCTACAGACAGCAGGACCCCGCACCAATTACCGGCCCCAGACCATCCATTTTTTCCGTCTTTATTTTGACCGCCATGCATGAGAATATTCTAAACTCGGACCAACGTCACCTGGCATCACAGCTGCTGCCCGTATTCAACCATTTTTATCTGTGCGGCGGAACCGCCATTGCCTTGCAGATCGGCCACAGAAAATCCATTGATTTTGACCTGGCATCTCCCGGCGACATCCATACCCGTTCACTGACAAACCTTATTCTGAAGCACGGAATGACCATTGACCAAACACTGGTATCCACAGGAGATGAACTCACGGTGATCGTCAGTGGAGTCAAACTCACTTTTTTTTGTTTCCCATTCCCGGTCAGGGCCGATCACTTCTGGCAATTTGCACAATTGAAAATGCCGGATCTGATCCATCTCGGCAGCATGAAAGCTTATGCACTGGGCAGGCGGTGTCAGTGGAAAGATTATGTGGACCTTTATTTTCTGCTGAAATATCATATTTCTTTACTGGAGCTGATTGACAAGACCGGACAGGTCTTCAAAGGTGCTTTTAACGCCAAGCTTTTCAGAGAACAGCTGTGCTATTTCAAAGATGTCGATATGACGCAGACAGTCGCATATTTGGGCAAATCACCGGGTAATGATGAAATCTGTCAATTCCTGACACATGAGGCCCTGTCGTAAAACCGCTGTTTCGTATTCCCATACACCGGCAAAGATGATATGGTTTTTTTTTAAAAAAAATTTATAAAGTAATCAACCATGGGATGTCGGATACAAAATACAGGATGTCATCATGTCGAACAAGCCCTCATATAATGAGCTGGAAAAACGTGTTCAGCAGCTGGAAACCCGGCTGCAGGCCAGTGAAATAAGGTACAAAACCCTGTTTGACGTGCTGCCCATTGGGATTACGGTATCTGATCAGGCAGGCAGTATTGTGGAGAGCAACGCGGTTGCCGAAAAAATTCTGGGATTGTCCAGACAGGAACATACCCAAAGAAAAATTGACAGCCGTGAATGGCAGATTGTAAGGGAAGATGGCTCTCCCATGCCCGCAGGAGAATATGCCAGTACCCGGGCCCTGAAAGAAAACCGCCTGGTTGAAAATATTGAAATGGGAATCCGCAAACACAAAGAGCCCATCACCTGGATAACAGTCAATGCAGCACCAATCCCGCTGGAGGGATATGGGGTGGCCATCGCCTATATCGACATCACCCACATCAACCGAATCAAAGACAAATTAAAGAAAAAAAATCAGCTGCTGCAAACCATTTCCGATAATATGCTCGATCTGGTGGCGGTTACCGATCTTTCGGGCAATTTCACATTTGTCGGAGCGTCTCATAAAATACTGGGATATGGTCTGGATGCATTGATGGGAAAAAATGTATTGGAACTGGTCCATCCGGACGACCTGCCGGAAGTCACATTGGCGTTCAAAGAATTTCTGGCAGAAGAAAAGGACAACCCAAAGGTTGAATACCGGTATCGGTGCGCTGACGGCAGCTATCTGTGGTTTGAAACCATTGGCCGTTTCATCACAGATGACACCGGCACAGCCAGAGAAATCCTGTTCAACACACGCAATATCACAGAAAGAAAACACAATGAGCAGGCACTGCGGAAGCAGGAAAATCTGCTCCAGAAAATCTTTGATATCCTGCCCATCGGGTTGTGGTTTGCTGACAAAAACGGCACCCTGCTCCGGGGCAATCCCATGGGGGTGAAAATCTGGGGCGCTGAACCAAAGGTACCCATTTCTGAATACGGCGTTTTCAGGGCATGGGAACTGCCCTCCCGCACACCGGTTGATCCGGATGACTGGGCCCTGGCAAAAACCATCCGGGAAGGCGCCACCATCATGGATGAGCTGCTGGAAATAGAAGCCTTTGACGGCCGGCGCAAAACTATCCTGAACTACACCGCACCGGTGCGGGATGACAATGGGGAGGTGGACGGTGCCATTGTGGTCAACCTGGATATCAGTGACCGCATGGCCCTGGAAACGGAACTGGCCGAGGCCCGTAAAATGGAATCCGTGGGCCGCCTGGCCGGGGGTGTGGCACATGATTTCAACAACATGCTCACCGTGATTCTGGGCTACACCCAGGCGACCATGGAGGAGGTGGATCCATCCGGACAGATGTATGCCAGTCTCAGGGAGGTCCATAACGCTGCCACGCGTTCAGCCGACCTCACCCGGCAGCTGCTGACGTTTGCCAGAAAACAGATGATCCATCCGGAAGTGCTTGATGTGAACCGCACCGTCGACAGCCTTCTGAACATGCTGGACCGGCTCATCGGGGAAGATATCGACATGATATGGCAGCCGGCAGACGACCTGTGGCCTGTAAAAATGGACCCCGCCCAGATCAACCAGATTTTGACCAGCCTGTGCACAAATACCCGGGACGCTGTCAGCGGCAAGGGCACACTGACCATTAAAACAGACAAAATAACCTTTGATCCGGCGTTCTGCAAAGACCACAAAGCATATGTACCAGGTGATTTTGTCCGGCTGGCCGTCAGTGATACCGGCTGCGGCATGGACGAAAAAACCCTGGAAAATCTGTTCGAACCCTTTTATACCACCAAGGATGTGGGGAAAGGCACGGGTCTTGGCCTTGCCTCCGTATATGGCATTGTGCAGCAGAACAACGGATTTATCCATGTTTCCAGCGAACCTGGAACCGGAACCACTTTTCACATCTATCTGCCCCGATACCGGTCAGCGCCGCCCAGCGCAGCCCCTGCACAAGGCCCCGCAGAAAGGAATAACAATGGATGAATCTGTCTCAGTCATTATGGCTTGGCGTACTGGCGTGAACCCTTAAATCATAGAGGAGATCATGTCCCAAAAACCCTCATACCAGGATCTGGAAAAAACGGTTCAGCAATTGAAACAGGAGATCCTGCGCCTTCAAACCCAAAAGGCTGCCCTGGAAACGGCCCTTCAAGAAAACAAGGGCCGCTATGAAAGGATGCTGGCTGTGATGCCGGATATGGTCTCCATTCATGACCCCGCTATGCATATTTTATACAGCAACTGGCAGGGATTTGCCGCCGTGCCAAAAGAAAAACAGGTGCTGCATACCAAATGCTACAAAACCTACCGGAATTTTGACGACATCTGCCCGGACTGTCAGGCAAAAACTGTTCTGGAGACCTGTCAGCCTTTTCAAAAAGAGATCAGACTGCCGGATGGCAAGTGGGTTGACATGCGCGTGATTCCGATTCTGGACAATGACGGCCGGGTCGACATGTTCATGGAATGGGTCCGGGACATCACTGAACGAAAACAGGCGGAAATGGATTTGCAGTCCCAGAAAAAACTGCTGGAAGGGGTTCTTGATTCCATCAAAGATATTATAGGGGTTCAGCTTCCCGATCATACCATGGTACAGTATAACCGTGCCGGATATGAAATCCTCGGCTTGACCGAGGAGCAGGTCCAGGGAAAGAAATGTTATGAATTGCTGGGCAGGTCAGCCCCCTGTGATTATTGTGCCACTTCCATGGCATATAGCAGCAAAACAATGGAGACCGTTGAAAAATTCATTCCTGAGCTGGGCCGGGATTTTTTATGTACCAGCAATCCGGTGCTGGATGATAAGGGAAAGATCAAACTGATCATCGAGCAGTTGACCGATATTACTGAAAAGAAAAAAATTGATGAAAAGCTGCACCAGGCCCAGAAAATGGAATCCATCGGCTCCCTTGCCGGGGGCATTGCCCATGACTTCAACAATATTTTGTTTCCCATTGTGGGGCTGTCGGAAATGATGCTGGATGACTTTTCCCCGGAAAGCATGGAACGCCAAAATATTCAGGAAATATTCCACGCCGGCACCAGGGGCAGAGAACTGGTCCAGCAGATCCTGTCTTTCAGCCGGCAGTCTGAACACCTGCCGATACCGGTGCATATCCAGAAAATACTCAAAGAGGTGTTGAAACTCTGCCGGGCCACCATTCCGGCAGATATCTCAATTACAAAGGATATCCAGACCGACTGCGGTCCGGTCATGGCAGATCCCACCCAGATCCATCAGATCGCCATGAACCTGATCACCAATGCCTTTCATGCTGTCGAACCCTTCGGGGGGACCATAACTGTAAAACTCTGGCAGATCGATTTCCGTCACAAGGATGACCCGGCTGTTCAGCTGGCATCCGGCCGGTATGCGGTCCTGTCGGTAACCGATACCGGCCCCGGCATCGACCCTGCTGTCATGAACAAGATCTTTGATCCCTATTTCACCACCAAGGAAAAAGGAAAGGGTACCGGCCTCGGCCTGGCAACCGTATACGGCATTGTCAAAGCCCATGGGGGTGATATCAGGGTTTACAGTGAGGCAGAAAATGGGTGTTCCTTTCATGTCTACCTGCCGGTGATAGGAAAACCGGTGGATGCTGCCCCTGAAAAACAGCAGCAACCGCTTCCCACCGGCACGGAACATATCCTGCTGGTGGATGATGAGGCCCCGATCATTCACCTGGAAAAACAGATGCTGGAAAGACTGGGATATCGCATCACAGACTTTTCCAATAGTGTGAATGCCCTGACAGCCTTTAAAACCGAACCATATCAGTTTGATCTGGTCATCACCGACATGCACATGCCGCATGTAACAGGCATGCAGCTGGCAAAAAAAATGATCACCGTAAGACCGGATCTTCCCATCATACTCTGTACGGGATTCAGCGAAAGGATCAACAAAGAAAATGCCGTTGCCTCAGGGATTAAAGGACTTTTGATGAAACCGGTGGTGATGAGAGATCTTGCCGAAAAAATCAGGGAGGTATTGAATTAAAATCCGTCTGATATGTGGAGGTAATAATGAATGAAATTAAGATCATAGAAACACAGATCCCGAATCATCTGATGGAAAAGTGGCAGCATATTGTTGATTTACTGGCGGATGTGCTGGCTGTTCCTTCCGCGATCATTACCAGGGTTTATCCACCGGAAATTGAGGTTGTCCGTTCTGCCCGGCACTCCCAGAATCCGTATAAATCGGGCGACAGGGTGTTGATGGCAAGGCACTATTGTGAAGCCGTTGTTGCAAACAACGAAAAACTGCAGGTGACCTTCGCACCAAAAGACCCGGTCTGGCACACTGCCCCGGAAATTGACTATGGCATGGTTGCCTATCTGGGATATCCGCTTTGCTGGCCAAATGGTGATATGTTCGGCACCATCTGTGCCATTGACAACAAAAAAAATGATTTTGGCAGCCGTTATGAAAAGATGCTGGGTCAATTCAAAGAGGTGATTGAAGCACATCTAATGCTCATGGAAAAAAATGATGCGTTGAAAAAAGCGCTGACTGAAGTTAAAATTCTTCGCGGCTTGCTGCCTATATGCAGTTTCTGCAAAAAAATCAGAAATGACCAAGGCTACTGGAGCCAGATTGAAGACTATATTCAAGAACATTCTGAAGCGGCCTTCAGTCACAGTGTCTGCCGAGAATGTGCTAAAGAACACTATCCTGATTTTGATTTATCTGATGAATAAAGGAAAGCCTTATGGCCGGGAAACCCACTTACCAGGCACTTGAAAAAAGGGTTCAGGAACTTGAACATCTTATGGCCGGAAAAGAAAACGGTTTTCACCTGCAGGAAGACACCATAATTGAACACCTGCCGGTTGGTATTGGTATACTCGACAGCCAGGGCAAAATTTTACGGCTCAATCAGCAGTTCAAAAAAATGTTCGGGTATACGGAAAACGATATTTCCACTGTCGAAGACTGGGCTGTCAAAGCTTATCCGGACAAGGATTACAGGGAAAAAACCATCGCCGTCTGGGACCGGTATTTACGCAAGGCCTTTGAAACCGGATTGAACACACCACCCATGGATGTTGAAATCACCTGCAAGAACAAAACAACGAAAAATGTCCTCATATCCTTACAGCCGGGAAACAATCAGCACTTGACCACATTTGTCGATATCACCGGACGTAAGCAGGCAGAAGCACAGGCAGCCCGGCTGATGTCTGCTGTGGAGCAGGCAGCTGAAATCTTTGTGATAACAGATCCTGACGGGATCATCCAGTATGTCAATCCAGCGTTTGAGCGTATTACAGGGTACACGCAAAAAGAGGTTATCGGATCAAACCCCCGCATTCTCAAAAGCGGCAGGCAGGATACCGCTTTTTATCACCGGTTATGGCAGACAATTCTTTCCGGCAAACCCTGGCAGGGCCGCATGACCAATAAAAAGAAAAATGGGATTTTGTATATCGAGGAGATGGTGATCTCACCCGTGTTTAACCCTGCAGGAAAAATAATGAACTTTGTTGCAGTCAAAAGAGATCTGACCCAAACCATCAAAATGGAAGAAAAACTGCACCAGTCCCAGAAAATGGAATCCATCGGTTCCCTTGCCGGGGGTATTGCCCATGATTTCAATAACCTTCTGTTTCCCATTGTCGGATTGTCGGAAATGATGATGGATGATTTTTTACCAGGCAGTCCGGAATATCACAATGCACAGGAAATTTTCAATGCCGGCACCAGGGGCAGAGAACTGGTGCAGCAGATCCTGTCTTTCAGCCGGCAGTCGGAACACCAGCGCATACCGGTTCACATCCAGAAGGTACTCAAAGAGGTATTAAAGCTCTGCCGTGCCACCATTCCGGCGGATATCACAATTACAAAGGATATCCAGACCGACTGCGGTCCGGTCATGGCAGATCCCACCCAGATCCACCAGATTGCCATGAATCTCATCACCAATGCCTTTCATGCAGTGGAGCCTGCCGGCGGCAGCATTTCGATACAGCTTAAGGAAACTGCCTTCAATCAAAAAGAAGAACCAACCATGCAGCTGGCATCAGGCCGGTATGCTGTTCTGTCAGTTTCTGACACCGGCACCGGAATCGCTCCCGGTATTATGGATAAAATTTTCGACCCCTATTTTACGACAAAGGAAAAAGGAAGGGGCACCGGGCTGGGGCTTGCCACTGTTTACGGTATTGTAAAGGCCCATGGGGGAGATATCAGGGTGTACAGTGATATGGGAAAAGGCACAACTTTCCATATTTTTCTGCCGCTGCTGGAAAAAGCACAAAACAATGCCTCTGATCATAAAACCCCCCCCCTGCCAACGGGAACGGAACATATCCTGCTGGTGGATGATGAAAAACCCATTGTTCACCTGGAAAAACAGATGCTGGAACGACTGGGATACCATACCACCTGTTTCACCAGCAGCAGGAGCGCCCTGGCAGCATTCAAAACAGATCCGACACGGTTTGACCTGGTCATAACAGATATGAACATGCCCCATGTAACCGGCATGCAGCTTGCCAAAGAGCTGATTGCACTCAGGGCTGATATTTGTATCATCATCTGCACAGGATTCAGCGAAAGAATTAACAAAGAAAAAGCTGCTGCCATCGGCATCAAAGGATTTTTGATGAAACCGGTTATCAGATCCAAACTGGCCGCAATGGTCAGGCAGGTGCTGGATGGCACAGAATGATTTTATGGATATCCAGACAGTTGGAAACTGCTGTTTTCACCTGTCCATGAAAACAAAGGGAATGCAGGGCGATGAACAGTACGCAGGAAAAATGGTTTGACCGTTTACGGGAAATGGCTGAACAGGTTGTCAAAGACCAAACAATTGACGTCAAAAAATTCGATCCGGCAGATATCACAAAACTGATCAATGACATCCAGGTATTTCAGGTGGAACTGGAAATACAAAATGATGAATTAAGAACATCGCTGGATGAACTGGAAAAATCCCGCACCCGGTTTTCACGGCTTTTTGATATGGCCCCTGCCGGCTATATTATCCTTGATGCATCCGGTATTATTCTTGATGTAAACCAGACCATGATGGACATGCTTTACAAGCACCGGGATGACCTGATGCGAAAGCCGTTTTCCCGATTCATTGCACCTGATGACCAGGCCATTTTTCTGGCACGGTTCACCGCTTTTTATAAAAATCCGGCAGACAAAACCATGGAAATAAGACTCATCAAAGGCAGCAGTTCCACGTTTCATGCCAGGCTTACGGCACGGTTTATCCCTTTTGAAACATATTCGGGGAAACCGGATATTGACCAGTTCTGCCTCATTGTCACCGATATCACTGAAACCAAGAAAGCGGAAAATGAACTGAAAAGCCATGCACACATGCTCAATGAGCGGAACAAGGAACTGCACTGTCTGTTCAGCATATCAGGATTGATAAATGATCCGGCCAATTCAATGGACGACATCATTGGCGGCACCATAACCCTGCTGGCCAATGCCATGCAATATCCTGACAAGGCATGCGGGCGGATAAAATACAAAACCCGGGAATATGCAACCCAAAATTTTACAGAGACGGAATGGAAGCAGGCTTCCGATATCGTCGTAAATGATGACATTATGGGCTGTGTGGAAATTTATTATGTAAAAAAAATGCCTGTCATCCAAGAGTCGCCTTTTCTTGAAGAAGAGCGGGCATTGATCAATTCAGTTGCCATGAGACTGGGACAAACCATTGCCCGCAAACAGGCGGAAAACAACCTGCATGAACAAAAAAAGCGGCTGGAAGGCATTATTGAAGGCACCAATGTGGGCACCTGGGAATGGAATGTCCAAACCGGCAAAACCGTTTTCAATGACAAATGGGCACAGATCATTGGATATGACCTGGAGGAGCTGGAACCTACCACCATTAAAACCTGGGAAGCCCATGCCCATCCCGAAGATTTCAAAAAATCAGGAGAACTGCTGAAACAGCACTTTGCCGGAGAACTGCCCTATTACGACTGTGAGTGCCGGATGAGGCATAAAGACGGCCACTGGGTGGAAGTGCATGACCGCGGCAAGGTGATCACCTGGACTTCTGACGGCACTCCCCTGATGATGTTCGGTACCCACCAGGATATCACACAGAAAAAACAGGCAGAGGCCAGAATCCTTCACCTGGAAAAGGCAGAAAGTCTGGGACGAATGGCCGGGGCAGTGGCCCATCACTACAACAACCTGCTCACGGTTGTTATGGGAAACCTGGACATGGCACTGATAGATCTGCCGGAGGATTGTGAACCTGCAGAAAGTCTGACCCATGCCATGGAAGCGGCACTCAGGGCATCAAAACTGGGCAGCATGATGCTGGCCTACCTGGGACAGACAAATGCCCCCCGGAAGCGGCTGGACCTGTCCCGGGCATGCAAAGGATTTCTCCCAGCCCTTCGGGCGGATATGCTTTCACACATTAGCCTGAAAGCGGATCTGCAGGAAACCGGACCCTTAATCACAGCCAATGCCCGGCAGTTACAACAGATCCTGGAGTTTCTTATCACCAATGCCTGGGAGGCCATGGGTGATCAGACAGGTTCTGTTTTTCTGGGTATACGCAGGGTTTGTTCCACAGAAATTGCCACGGCCCATCGGTATCCAATAGATTTTCAGCCAGGCAAAACAGACTATGTCTGCATGGAAGTGACTGATACCGGGGCCGGTATCCCGGAAAATGATATTGACAAAATTTTTGAGCCTTTTTATTCTACCAAATTCACCGGGCGTGGGCTGGGGCTGCCGGTTGCCTTAGGGGCAGTGAAAGCCCACAACGGCTATCATCCAGACCGTGGACAAGCACCACGCGATCTTTTCTGCAATAGACGTCATCTTTTCTGGATGGTTTAAACGGTCTGATACCGTATCTGTCTGCCAGGACCTGTGCTGCTTTCGGGTACCTGTCTTTAACAGCCTG
>JAABSB010000109.1 GCA_011390615.1 Desulfotignum sp.
AGGGAAGTCATCTGTTTTTTTCTCACCGGCTGCCTGCCGTTGATATGGATCTCACACAGATCGGAAAACACAACATCTGCACCGGCTTTTTTCAAAATGGCTTCATTATCTGCCCGGTTCACACCGATCACCTGATAAAAGCCGCCTTTTTTTGCAGCACTTACCCCTGCGGTTGCATCCTCGAAAACAACGGTCCGCTCCGGGGTGATCCCGATACGGCCTGCAGCTTCAAAAAAAATATCTGGTTCAGGTTTCCCCTTTATTTTAAGCTGTTCGGAAAGTATGCCGTCCACCACCGTATCAAACCAGTCTAAAATACCAACAGACGAAAGCACGGGAATACAGTTTTTACTGGCTGAAATGACCGCCATTTTCCAGCCCTGTTTTTTTAATTCATACACAAGGCTCAAGGTGTCTTCATATACCTGTGCCCCTTTTTTTTCTAAGTATTCATTGAAAATGGTGTTTTTTCGGTTGCCAAGGCCACATATGGTTTCTTTGTCCGGTTCATCTGACGGATCTCCCCAGGGCAGGTCAATGCCGCGGGAGGTGAGAAAAGATTTTACCCCGTCGTACCGTGGTTTTCCATCCACAAAGGTCCGGTAATCCCTGGTAATGTCAAACGGGGTGAAATTTTCGTTTTCTTTGTCTGCCCGTTCTTTAAGATACCTGTCAAAAAGGGCCTTCCATGCCCTGGCATGCACTTTTGCGGTCTGGGTGATTACCCCGTCAAGGTCGAAAATAATACCATCACAATTTGCTTTATTAATGTCATAATCTGTCTGATTCATGCGATTTGTCCTTTCGGCTGATGCCTGTCCGCCTGCCTGTATGATCATTTTTTTTAGGATCTGCCAAAATACCCCGGTTTTTTCCCAACTGGCAGGATCAAACCATTCTAAATTTTTTTTTGTTCATTTTTCAATACAGAAAAACCCCCATATTCCAAATTGACATACCCTATTTTTTCCCTGTCTCTTGCACTGGGGGCAATTGTAAAAAGTGATACCTTCTGCATACCGCCAGAGAAAAAAATGGTGGTTTTTCACCATATAATCCTTTTTCAGGTTCTGGTAAGGTAATAAAAAATGACAGCTTACCGGACAATAAGGAGAAGGGACATATGAAACATGTAATGACACCCAATAACATGCATCTGGCGGATGTATTCAACGAAACTGAACTTGATGTCTTGCTCAAACATGAGAATACACCATGTATCTCCATATATATACCTACCCACAGGGGCGGAAAAGAAAGCCAGCAAAATGAGATCCGTTTTAAGAATGCCATGGAGACGATCAAATCCATTGTTCCGACCATTGACCTGGGACCTGCCATGGCGCTGTTGGATAATAGCAATGCGGCATTCTGGCAGTATCAGAAAGATGGGTTTGCCCTTTTTATATCACCTGAACTCATGCGTGCTTACCGGCTTTCCATGGACACCCCCCAGGTGGTGGTGGCGGCGGAGCAGTTTCATTTAAAACCGGTTTTGCCCCTGGTGGTATATGACACCACTTTTTTTATTCTTGCCCTTAGTCAGAATGAATGCCGGCTCTTTCGATGCACCATGCAGCATTGTTATGAGATCAAACCCAAAAACCTGCCGGACAGCTTGTCCCAGGCGCTCAGGTTCGATCTTCAGGAAAAACAGCTCCAGTCTCATACAGCAAGCCAGACCAGCCAGGCTCCGGGCAGAAAAGCTGCGATATTCCACGGACAGGGTGTAGCTGATGATGAAGATAAAGACCGGATTCTTAGGTATTTTCAAGCCATAAACAAAGCGTTGACAACATTTTTAGGCCCGCGCACGGATCAACTGGTTCTGGCAGGGGTTGGCTATCTCCATGCCCTGTACAGATCAGCCAACACCTATCCCCATCTTGTAAATGCGGGGATCACGGGAAATCCGGAAAACCTTACGGCACAGGATCTGCAGAAAGCTGCCTGGGAGATTGTCGCACCCCGTGCCCGCAAAGATCTGGACCAGGCGGTAAAAGCATATCAGGATCTGAAAGGGTCGGGCAAAACAGCCAACGATCTGGCTTATATTCTCCAGCAGGCATTGACTGGACAGATGAAACACCTGATGGTTGCCCAGGATGTTAACCAGTGGGGGCAGTTCAGCTGGAATGACGGGCCGGTATTCCATTCTGAAAAGCAGGCAGAAGACCAGGATCTGCTCAATGTGGCCGCGTGCCAAGCACTGAGAAATGGTGCCGCTGTATTTCCGCTGCCTTTGGAAGAGATGCCGGATGATTCGCCGGTGGCGGCTGTTTTTCATTAACCCAGTTTATAAACACCACATAACAAGAATGTATACGACGAAAAAGGGAGGGAAACATGATGGATCGCTTGAAAAGCAAAACCGCATTGGTTACGGGCGGTGCCCGGGGAATCGGTCGGGAAATCTGTAAGCTTTTTGCAAGGGAAGGGGCATATGTGATTGTCACCGACATTATTGATGATGAAGGAGAACAGCTGGCTGAAGAAATCCGTCAAAGCCACGGCCAGGCAGAGTATCAGCATCTGGACACCGCTGATGAAAAAAATGTGGCAGATGTTATCACCCCTGCTGACAGCCTTTCCATCCTGGTGAACAACGCCGGCATTGCCGGTCCCAACAAACCAACCCATGAAATTGATGCCCAGGAGTGGGACAACCTCATGCGCGTGAATGTCAAGGGTGTGTTCTTGTGTACCAAATATGCCATTCCCCATATGCAAAAAAACAAAAAAGGCAGTATTATCAATCTTTCTTCTATTTATGGTATTGTCGGTGCACCGGATCTGCCGGCCTATCATGCATCAAAAGGTGCTGTCCGGTTAATGAGCAAGACAGATGCCTTGATTTATGCAAAACAAGGTATTCGTGTGAATTCCCTTCATCCGGGTTATATCTGGACCCCCCTTGTTGAAGAACTGGGGAAAGCCTCGGAAGAAGGGGTGGATGCCTTTCGAAAAAATCTGGACAGCATGCATCCCATCGGCCATGTGGGAAAGCCTGAAGATATTGCTTATGGTGCGCTTTATCTTGCATCGGATGAATCCGCATTTGTTACCGGAAGCGAGCTGGTAATTGACGGGGGTTATACCGCCCAGTAGATGTATAGGGATCCTTTTGTATCATCGTGTTTTATGTGCTGTCTGCCTTGCCAGCAGTTCATGCTCGCCTGTCAGAATGGTCTCAATGATGCTGTCCACGGGCTGATCGGTCCGGACCGGCATGTGCACATCCGCTGACAGGTTGTCAAAAGGGTCCATGCTCTTTTTTATGGCTGAAAAATGTTTCAGCCGTGCGTCAGATACCGTGGATTGATGTTCCCGGTTTTTGAGCCGGGTCTTTATTTCATGATCCGGACACCGGCATTCAACAAAAATGATGTTGGCAGATGTGTCCCGTGCCAGCTGCAGCATATCCTGCCGTTCTTTTTGCTTGCGGCAGGTGGCATCCAGGATAACAGATCTGCCTTTTTCAAGCGCTGCCTGGGCCGTGATCAGCATTTTGCCATACACAAGAGAGGTGGCCTCCGGTGTATACATTCCCTTTTCAAATCCTGTTTCGCCTGATTTTTCAGGCAAATCCTCAAACAGGGTTTTGCGGATTTCATCACTGCTGATACTGGGTATGGAAAACAGTTCTGCCAGTTTTTTTGCCACCGTGCTTTTTCCTGTTGCAATCATGCCGCAGGTCACCCAGATGACCGGACATGCCATTTTTACAGCATATTGATATGCCAGATCCAGATAACGTTCCATTTTATGGGCATGCTGCGCTTTGCCGGTATCTTCCTTTGCCGGCATGTCGTCAATCTGCAGATGATAGACCTTTACCTGCACCATGGCTCTGTAGCATTTGTAAAAATCAATCACCTGCATCAAATTAGGGTCATCAGTTGTTTTCACATACTGACTGAGCAGAAAGAGTGCTGCGGGCCGGTATCCGAGAAACTCCATGTCCATGGCCAGAAATGCCAGGTCACACGCCGTGTCCTGGTAACGGAACCGCTGGTTGAATTCGATGCAGTCCAGTATCTGTACCCCCTGATAATCATACACATGTTCCGCCTTCAAATCTCCGTGGGTATCACATATGTGTCCGTTTTCGATCCTTTTGTCAAACAGGTCTTGATGGCGGTCCAGAAAAAGTCGGGTAGCGTTTTTTATTATCTGGAGTTTGCTTTTATTGGATCCGGTACCGGTAAATGCGGGCAGCTGCTCAAAATTTTCCCTGCAATTGCGGGCAATAACTGCAAAAGAACCAAATTGTTCCATATCCCTGGGTTCTGCGGCGGAATGTGCATAAAAATCCGCCAGTTTCCGGGTCAGGGCATCAATAAACCCTTGTTTTACTCTGTTTGCTGTGAGCATGGCTTTCAGGGTATTTTCGTCTGGCAGCCGTCTCATTTTAACGGCGTAATCAACGGTCTCACCGGATCTGTTGAAACCGAAACCACCGTTATCCCGGGTGATGGTTTCAACACCAAGATAAATATCGGAAGTTAACCGCTGATTCAACCGCACCTCTTCACAGCAGAATTTATAGCGCTTTTCCAGGGTGCTGAAATCAAGAAACCCCATATTTACGGGCTTTTTAACTTTATAGACCAGATCACCGGCAAGAAAGACATCTGAGATATGTGTCTGCTTGTGTATAATATTGGTGGGCTTGTGGGGATAAAAATCAGCAGATGCCATTGCCGCAACCAGTGCATCATGGTCATGTGCTTGCGTTCTGGTATCCATATGCATTCATCCTTTTTTTTACTGTTTCAGCTTATCTGACAATTTACCTTATATCGGGAATCATTTTGAAAATAAATGGGTGTATGCACCCATTTGAATGCGCATATGGCTGCATACCGGTTATGAAAGGGCCTGGTGGAGCAGGTTTTGCAGCAACACACGCTTTAAACACTTTTGCATGAAAACATTGACCCAAATACATGTTTCTCCTGATTGCAGATCAGTTCCGCAAAAGGGATACTTTTTGAGGATCAGGTAGCCAGGACATTTTTTAAAAGTCGACTTCGGATGTAACCGAAGGGGCGGAGCTATGGACAGACCTTGGGGGATGAACAGTGTCTAAACTTGGATATCGGTGCACAGATTGCTTGACGTGACAGGGGCAAATGCGAGATAATTATCTTGCATAAATATGAAAATATAATTCTTTTTATGATGTTTCTTACCGGCACTGGCACATGTTCTCCTTAATCTAACTGAAACCGGAACCCAGTAAATCAGATGGCACATTTACCAGATACAAACCGATGCAAAGGAAGACAGTTATGAAAATATGGCCTGGACAACCCTATCCCTTAGGTGCTGTTTTTGATGGTTCCGGCACCAATTTTTCCTTGTTTTCAGAGATTGCAGAGCGTGTAGAACTCTGCCTCTTTGACGAAAATGACAATGAAACATGTATCGACCTTAATGAGGTGACAGGGTATTGCTGGCATGGGTATCTGCCTTTAGTGGAGCCTGGTCAGCGGTATGGATTTCGAATCCATGGCCCTTGGGACCTCTCCCAGGGTTTTTGCTGCAATCCAGCCAAGCTGCTGCTGGACCCGTATGCCAAAGCCATGGACGGGCAGGTACAATGGGATGAGGCGGTATTTCCCTATCCGTTTGATGAGGGGCCCGGCATCCGCAGCGATACTGACAGTGCCCCTTTCATGCCCAAGTGTGTGGTACACCAGCCCCATTTCGACTGGAGCGGAGACCGCCGCCTGCAGATTCCCTGGCATGACACCGTGATCTATGAAACCCATGTTAAAGGGTTCACCGCCCGCCACCCGGATGTTCCCCCTGAAATGGCCGGTACCTATGCAGGACTTGCACATCCTGCGGTTGTTGAATACCTTAAAAACCTTGGGGTCACAGCTGTTGAACTGATGCCGGTGCATTTTTTCATCCAGGACAAACACCTGGTGGATCAGGGTCTGAAAAATTACTGGGGGTACAACTCCATCGGGTATTTTGCCCCCCACAACGAATATGCGGCAGACAACCGTCCCGGCGGTGTTGTGGCTGAATTCAAACAGATGGTGAAAACCCTTCACCAGGCCGGCCTGGAAGTGATTCTGGATGTGGTCTACAACCACACGGCAGAGGGAAATCACCTGGGACCCATGCTCAGTTTTAAAGGAATCGACAACACCTATTATTACCGGCTTACCGAAGATCCGCAATACTACATGGATTATACCGGCACCGGCAACACCCTGAACATGCGCCATCCCCATGTTCTGCAGCTTGTCATGGATTCTTTGCGGTACTGGGTCCTGGAAATGCACGTGGACGGGTTCCGGTTTGATCTGGCATCTGCCCTGGCCAGGGAACTGCATGATGTGGAACGGCTGTCCGCCTTTTTTGATATCATCCAGCAGGATCCTGTTATCAGCCAGGTCAAGCTGATTGCCGAACCCTGGGATGTGGGTGAGGGCGGCTACCAGGTGGGTAATTTTCCACCGGTGTGGACCGAATGGAACGGCAAATACCGGGACTGCGTCCGGGATTTCTGGCGGGGGGAGGACCAGACCATGGGCGAGTTTGCCGCCCGGTTTACCGGCAGTTCCGATCTGTACGAAAATACCTCCCGCCTGCCCTATGCCAGCATCAACTTCATCACGGCCCATGACGGGTTCACCCTGCATGATCTGGTTTCCTACAATGACAAGCATAACATGGCCAATGGCGAGGAAAACCGTGATGGAGAGGATTACAACCGTTCCTGGAACTGCGGTGAGGAGGGGGAAACCGACAACCCGGAGATACGCCGGCTGAGACACCGCCAAAAGCGAAATTTTCTGGCAACCCTGCTCCTTTCCCAGGGCGTGCCCATGCTTCTGGGCGGAGATGAGCTGGGGCGTACCCAGCAGGGGAACAACAATGCCTACTGCCAGGATAATGAAATTTCCTGGTATGACTGGGAAAATGTAGACGAAGAACTCCAGGATTTTTGCCGGAAAATTATTCAGTATCGCAAAGACCACCCTGTTTTCCGCCGCCGGGGTTGGTTTCATGGCCGCTCGATTCATGGCAGCGATGTCGACGACATCAGGTGGTTCACCATGGAGGGAGAGCAGATGGCTGAGGAGGACTGGGGAGAGGGGGTCACAAAATCTTTGGGTGTTTTTTTGAATGGTGCCACCATTCCCAATCCCAATCCCCGTGGTGAACCGGTAATTGATGACAACTTTTATCTGATTTTCAATGCCGACCATGAAAAGATTAAATCTGTTCTTCCCGGCCCGGATTACGGAGCGAACTGGGTAAAGGAACTGGATACCCGGACCGGGTGGCTGGAAGAACCAAAATCATTGAAGGCAGGGGACACAATCATGGTTGAAGCCCGTTCCCTGGTGGTGCTGCGCCATGAAATCTGAACCTGTTGCAACCTACCGGGTCCAGATGCATGCCGGATTCGGCTTTGACCAGGCCGCAGATATTGTGCCCTATCTGTATGATCTGGGCATCAGCCATCTGTATACCTCTCCATACCTCCAGGCAGCTGCCGGCAGCACCCACGGCTATGATATTGTGGATCCCGCACAGGTAAACAAAGAACTCGGGGGGAAGCAGGCCCATGCCCGCATGTGTGAGACCCTGGTTGCAGAAGGTCTCGGGCACATGATTGATGTGGTACCCAACCATATGGCCGTTGCCGGGCGGCAGAATCTCTGGTGGTGGGATCTGCTGAAGAACGGACCGGCCAGCCGCTTTGCCGATTTTTTTGATGTGGACTGGCACAACGGGGCAAACCGCTGGCCCGGCAAGCTTCTTCTGCCGGTTTTAGGCGACCACTACGGCCGCATCCTTGAGGACGGACAGCTTTGGTTGTCATATGCAGACAAAAAATTCACCCTTCATTATCACGACCATCTCTTTCCTGTGACCCGGGTGAGCATGGCTGCATTTTTATCTAAAGCAGGCATATCCACAGAATCAGATGATGCTGTTATTGCCGAAAAGGTTGCGCAGCTCAACCAGGATCCAGATGCCCTGGATCAAGTGATCAACCAGCAGCATTACCGGCTTGCATTCTGGCGGATGGCCAATACAGACTTAGGGTACCGCAGATTTTTCGATATCAGTGACCTGGCAGGCATAAGGGTTGAGGACAAAACAGTTTTCAAGGCTGTTCATGCCCTGCCCATGGCCTGGGTGAAAAAGGGATGGGTCCAGGGGCTGCGCATTGACCATCCGGACGGTCTGTGGGACCCGGTCCATTATTTTCACAGGCTGCAAAAGGCCTGCCCCGATGCCTGGATCGTGGTGGAAAAAATTCTTGAACCCAAAGAAAATCTTGCGTCAGACTGGCCTGTTGCCGGCACCACAGGATATGATTTCATGAACCTTGCAGGGGGGCTGTTGATCAATCCTGCATCCGAGGATGTACTGACACAGCTGTATGCGGATTTTACAGGATCACAAAAACAGTTTGAAGCACTGGTCCATGAGTGCAAGCACCTGGTGCTTACCTCCCTCTTTTCAAGTGAGATCCGGCGCCTTACCAGCCTGTTTGAAGAAATATGCGAAAGGCACCGGCGTCACAGGGACTATTCACGACAGGAACTGCGCAGCGCCCTGTGTCAGACAGCCATCCATTTTCCGGTGTATAGGTCATATGTGTCTGCCTCAGGTAACAGTGTGTCTGAAGAGGACGAACACCATATCACCGCGGCCATTGAAGGTGCTGCAATGGTGCGAACGGATCTTGACCCGGACCTGTTTTTATTTCTTAAAGACCTGCTTCTGCTGCAAACCAAAGGGGCGCTGGAAGCAGAACTGGCCATGCGGTTCCAGCAATTGACCGGTCCGGCCATGGCCAAGGGCGTGGAAGATACCGCTTTTTATCGCTACCACCGCCTGATCTGCCTCAATGAGGTGGGAGGAGATCCCGGCCGATTTGCTGTAAATCCCCGGCAGTTTCATGGGGCCTGTGCCCGTGCACAAAAAGAACATCCACAAGGATTGCTGGCCTCCACCACCCATGATACCAAGCGCAGTGAGGATGTCCGGGCCCGGCTGGCACTGCTTTCCGAAATTCCGGATCAATGGGCGGGTGCGGTCCGCAGATGGGCCGGCAATAATGCCCGCCTTCGCACAGGGAAAGTTCCGGACGCAAATACTGAATACCTGCTATACCAGACCCTGATCGGAGCCTGGCCCATTGATCTGGAAAGGATCTGTGCCTATATGGAAAAAGCGGTCAAAGAAGCCAAGGTGCATACCTCCTGGACAGCCCCTAATAATGGGTATGAGCGTGGTCTGGCTGATTTTATCGCAGCCGTACTGGCAGACAAAACATTCTGCACAGACCTGGAAAATTTTGTCGCAGATCTTATTGAACCCGGCAGAATCAACAGCCTTGCCCAGACCCTGATCAAACTCACAGCCCCGGGAGTCCCGGATATCTACCAGGGCACCGAACTGTGGGATTTGAGCCTTGTGGACCCGGATAACCGCAGGCCGGTGGATTTTGCCCTGCGCCGCAGCCTGCTCCAGGAGTTACCACAACTTGGTCCTGAAGAGATTATGGCCGGAATGGACAAAGGCCTGCCCAAACTCTGGGTCATCCGGCAGACACTGCATCTGCGCCGTACCCACCCAGAACTTTTTGGTCCCCGGGCCGATTACTGCCCGTTGTACGCAACCGGCAGAAAAGCGGATCATCTGGTGGCGTTTTTTCGGGGACAGGCTGTGATCTCTCTGGCTCCCAGACTTGTAATGGGCCTGAATAATGACTGGGATGATACCATTTTAGAACTGCCTTCGGGAGAATGGCACAACGTTCTGACAGGTGATGCCGCAGAAGGCGGTCCAGTAAGGCTCCAAAAACTGCTGCGCCGTTTTCCTGTCAGCCTGCTGATGAAAAGGAAATAAACTTTATGGTAGATATGCGTGTCTGGGCCCCAAAGGCCGGCGAAGTAACATTGCACAGCAATAATCAGGTGCTTGCCATGACAAAAGATGCAGGCGGCTGGTGGTATGTGGATGCACCCTTTATGCACCACGGCGTTGATTATGCGTACGGAGTGGATGGTAAAGGACCGTTTCCGGATCCGCGTTCCCCCTGGCAGCCCAATGGCATACATGG
>JAABSB010000011.1 GCA_011390615.1 Desulfotignum sp.
TTCAGCCACCACGGAAGACAGGGTCAGGTATTCCTGGGACAGGTATGTGGTGGCCCGGGAGGCTGCTGCCATGGCCTGGGCAACGGTTTCTGTGATCAATTTGGGGCCGTGGGCCGTGCCGCAGATGAACACCCCTTCGGTGCCCCCGTCCACCGGCCGGAGCTTGACATGGGCTTCCATGAAAAACCCTTCCGGGTTGCGCTGGGCCTTGATGATGGTGGACAATTCTTTGGTGTCGGCAGCGGTGACACCGGCGGAAAGCACCACAATATCGGCTGCCGCCTCTAGGTGCTGCCCCAGTACATGGTCCCGGAAGGTGACGGACAGTTTGCCGTCACTGTCTTTTTCCACTCTGGGCGGGTCATCCTGGCTGAACCGGGAAAAGATCACCCCCATGTTCCTTGCCTTGGTGTAGAACTCCTCCAGCATGGAATAGGTTCTCATGTCCCGGTACAGGATGAACACGTCTGTATCCGGACTAGTTTCCTTGATGGCAATGGCGTTTTTCACGGCGTTCTGGCAGCAGACCCGGGAACAGTTGGGGTTGGTCTCGTTTCTGGATCCCACGCACTGGATCATGATGACCCGGTCCGGATTTCCCATCTTTTGTTCCGCCAGCATATCGGACAGCTCCAGCTGGGTGACCACGGATTCACTGTCGTTGTAAAGGTATTCCGTGGGCTGGTATTCCGTGGCACCTGTGGCCACAATCATGACCCCATGGTCGATCTTGCGCTGTTTCATGGAAGGGCCCACAAGAACTTCTGTTTTAAAATTGCCTTTATATCCGCCGAACTCCACCACCAGGGCCTGCTTGAGCACCTCGATCTGATCGTGTGTTTCCACTGATTCCACCAGTTCTTTCACAAAGGCCTGAACATCATCGCCTTCAATGGTATGGTGCAGCCGTCTGCCCAGACCGCCCAAAGCATCCTCCTTTTCCAGGAGGGTCACATGGAACCCCTGGTCAGCCAGTCCTTTGGCCGCAGTCATGCCGGCAATGCCCCCGCCCAGAACCAGGGCCTTATCAATGATGGTAATGCGCTTGTCATGCAAAGGCCCTAAAGTACTGACCCTTGCCACGGCCATGCGGATAAGATCCTTGGCCTTGGCAGTGGCCTTTTCCGGTTCATGATAATGCATCCAGGAATCCTGGTTTCTGATATTGGCCATTTCAAACAGGTATTTGTTCAGGCCGGCTTCTTCCAGGGTATCCATGAAAATGCCCTCATGGGTTTTGGGGGTACAGGATGCCACCACCACCCGGTTGAGCTGGTGTTCGTTAATGAGCTCCTTGATTGACACCTGGGTGTCCTGGGAGCAGGTGAACAGATTTTCACCGGTATAAACCACATTGGGCAGGGTTTTGGTGTAGGCTTCCACTTCTCCCACATCAATGACACCGGCAATGTTGATGCCGCATTTGCACACAAACACCCCCACCCGGGGTTCTTCTCCCAGCACATCCCGCTCTGCGGGCATGGACACGGTTTTGGTCAGTGTGTGCCGGGCAGAAGACAGATTCCTGCCTGCAGCACAGGCAGCTCCCGAGGCTTCGGTCACCGACGAGGGAATATCTTTGGGTCCCTGGAAGGAGCCTGACACAAACACGCCGGGCCGGCTGGTCTCCAGGGGGTTGAAGGTACTGGTTTTCACAAAATTATAAGGATTGAGGGCAACCCCGATACGGTTGGCCAGGTCCACACTCTCTTTGGGAATGGTCAGCCCCACAGACAGAATGACCATGTCAAACACCTCCTGCTGCATGGTGCCTGACTCATCCACATAATTGAGGATCAGGTTATCGGTGCCGGGCTCTTCCACCACGGAATGGATCCGGGATTTGACAAATCTGACCCCTTCCTGGTCAGCAGCCCTGCGGTAATATTTTTCATAATCTTTGCCGAATGTCCGCATATCCATGTTGAAGATGGCGGCATCCAGCTCTTTTTCCGAATGCTCCTTGGCGATCATGGCATCTTTGATGGCATACATGCAGCACACCGAAGAGCAATACCCGTTGCCGCACCGGTTGGTATCCCTGGAACCGATACACTGGAGCCAGGCGATTTTCTCCGGTTCTTTTTCATCAGAAGGCCGCACCAGGTGGCCCATGGTGGGACCGCCGGCAGACAATATCCTTTCAAACTCCAGAGATGTCATGACATTTTTGGAGCGTTTATACATATATGTGTCATCCATGCCGGACGGATCAAAGGTGGTGGCGCCTGTGGTCATGATCACAGATCCCACGCTGACATCCCTTATCACCGGGACCTGGTCATGGTCCACAGCGCCTGCCAGGCACACCTCCACACACTGGTAGCACTCGGAGCAGATGCCGCAGGAAAGGCACCGGGCCGCTTCCCGGTCAATCAGCTCTTTGGCCAGGGCCTGGGTCACTTCCTTGAAATTGCCCTCTCTTTGTTTCACCGGCAGCTTTTCCGGTTCCATCCGTTTGATCTGCGGCACATTGTCGATTTCCGGTTTTTCAAAATCCCAGGATTTTTCTCTGCCCTCGGCCAGGTCCAGACCGTTGATATACCGATGAATACTTTCCGCCGCAGTCTTGCCCGATGCCACCGCATCCACCACGGATTTGGGGCCGTAAAACGCGTCCCCGCCGGCAAACACCCAGTCAAGGGGGGTCTGCAGGGTTACCGGATCTGCTTCATACCCGCCGGGCGGGGTCAGGGCAATGCCCTGGTCTTTGGCAAATTCAGTCTCCCCGGTCTGGCCGATGGCCACAATCACGGTATCTGCTTCATGGGTGATCAGCTGGCAGTCATCATACTGGGGATTGAACCTGCCGTTTTCATCAAACACTGCGGTACATTCCTGAAAAGAGACTTCAGTGACCTTTCCGTCATCATTGCCGTAAAACCGCAACGGCCCCTTGCTGTTCACGATATTGACCTTTTCTTCCAAGGCCTCTTCGATCTCATAATCCCAGGCCGGCATCTCTTCTCTTTTTTCCAGGCACACCATGGTGACATCGTCTGATCCCAGGCGCCGGGCGGTGAGTGCCACGTCCACGGCCACGTTGCCGCCGCCGATGACAATGGTTTTGCCGGACAGTTTGTCCGCCCTGCCCATGGCAGCATCCCGCAAAAATGTGGTGCCGGCCAGAACCCCATTCAGGTCTTCGCCTTTGACACCCAAAGACCGGGATCCATGCAGGCCAGTGGCCATGAACACCGATGCAAACCCATCTTTTTTCAGGCTGTCCAGGGTGATGTCTGTGCCGAACGCCACACCGGTCTTGATCGTAACCCCCAGGGCTTCGATCACGGCAATCTCTTTTTCCAGCTCCGCCTTGGGCAGCCGGTACTCGGGAATACCCACGGCCATCATGCCGCCCTTGACCGGCAGTTTTTCATACACCGTGACCTTATATCCCTTCTGGGCCAGGTAATAGGCTGCTGTAAGTCCAGCCGGGCCGGATCCGATAATGGCCACTTTTTCTTCTCTTTTTTCTGCAATTTCCGGGACCCAGGCAGATTCCTGTTCAAAATCAAGATCTGCCAGAAACCGGTGCAGATACTGGATGGCCAGGGGCTGGTCTGCGTCGCCTCTGGTGCACACCGCTTCACAGGGATGGTGACAGACACGGCCGCAGGAGCCTGGAAACGGGTGCTCCTGCTTGAACAGTTTCAACGCTTCTGCATATTTTTCCTGCTGCATCAGGGCAATAAACCCCTGGATGGACACATGGGCAGGACAGGTGGCTTTGCAGGGCGCAACAGAGCGTTTGGAAATGCCATAGGCCCCGGGAATGGCCTGTTCATACTGTTTGAAAATCGCTTTGCGCTGGTTGAGCCCTTCATTATGCTCACTGGGGGCATCCACCGGACAGACTTTGGTGCATTCCCCGCAGGAGGTACACTTGGATATATCGACAAATCGCGGTTTTTCTTTGATTCTGGCCGTGAAATTTCCCTGTTCACCATCCAATTCCAGAAGTTCGGTATTCGTCAACAACTCTATGTTCAGATGCCGGCCGACCTCGACCAGTTTGGGTGAGATCACTCACATGGTACAGTCATTGGTCGGAAATGTCTTATCCAGCCGGGCCATCATGCCGCCGATGGCATATGATTTTTCAACCAGATAGACATAATAGCCTGAATTGGCCAGGTCAATGGCGGACTGCATACCTGCAATCCCGCCACCAAGGACCATGACAGACCCCACAGGGTCGCTGTTTGGTGTCACCTTCTGCGTCATTATCAAAACCTCCTAACCGGTTATTATCGCCCCATGGGGCGGTAGCTGTAACGTCTGAGATCTTCAGATGTTTTGTCATCTGTGTGGCATACGATGGCAAAAGCCCGTGAAAAAGGACGTCACGCCATTAAATTTCCCCCGCCTTTAAGTAAAAAAAAGGCATTTTTTTGTCAACAGTTATTTAATATACACCTGGTTATCATTTTTAAACATCTCCTGGTCCAGGAAATAAAACCATACCAGCACATTATTCTTTTTCTAAGAAACCATGGTTCCCTGTTTTATTCCCGCAAAAAAAAAAGCGGATTATCCGGCAATATCCAGGTGCCGGCTGCAATACCATACCAGTACCAGCACAGGCAGCCCCATCAGGGTGGTCAATAAAAAAAAGGCCGGATATCCCACAGCATCGACAATGGTGCCGGAATACCCACCAAACACTTTGGGCACCAGGGTCATCAGGGAGCTGAACACCGCATACTGCACCGCTGTGAACCGGATACTGGTCAAACTGGACAAAAACGCCACAAAGGCTGCAGAGGCAAGTCCAGCAGCCAGGTTATCCGCCGCGATCACCAGATACAAGAGAACCAGGCTGTGTCCAGCAACAGCCAAAACCACGAACAAAAGGTTGGTGGCGGATGCCAGCAGGGCACCCAGAAACAGAATCCGGATCACCCCGTAGCGGATGGAGAGAATGCCGCCGGCAAATCCGCCGGCAAGGGTCATGAAAAGCCCGAATGTTTTCACCACACTGGCGATCTGGGTTTTGGAAAACCCCAGGTCCTGATAAAACACATTGGATATGACCCCCAGTACAATATCGGAAATCCGGTACAGGCCCACAAGGGTCAGTATCAGCCAGGCGGCTGAAACCCTGTACCTGCTGAAAAAATCCAATACCGGGGCCACATAGCTTGCAACCACCATCTCCTGGTTCACAAGCCTGGCTGCCATACACCCCCTGCCCACCAGAGCTGCCGCCCCAAGCCCTGCTCCCAGCCGGAAGCACTCCACCAGCAGTCCTGCCATGGTTGGATTGTTCAGCCACTGCCCCAGCTGTGCTTTCACATCCAGGGTAACCCGGCCGGCAACATAAAAGGTTATGACAAATGCAGCCAATGCCAGACAAAAAAGGGCCAGGCCTGTCAGGTAATCCTTTGAACTGTATGCATCTGCCGGATTATAATCCGAGTCCGGCTCGTCAATGACCAGGGCTGTGATTATGCCCACCAGCATCAGACCTGCCATGATGCAGTAGGTGGCCTGCCAGGCCTCAAACCGGTAACTTCCCTTTGCCGATCCAAACCACTCTGCCAGGATCAGGGCACCTGCCCCGGCCACCAGCATGCCGATGCGGTATCCGCCGATATAGGCGGAGGCCATCATGGCCTGGAGGTCAACTGGCGCAGATTCAATACGATAGGCATCAATGGCAATATCCTGGGTTGCCGATGAAAATCCCAGCAGAACCGCTGCCATTGCCATGAAAACCAGCGGATTGTACCCGGCTCCCGGATCTGTGAATGCCATCCACAAGACAGCCCCCACAATCCCGGCCTGGGCTGCCAGAATCCAGCTTCTCCGCCTGCCCAGCTTCCGGGTGAGCCAGGGAATGGGCATCTGGTCCACCAAAGGGGCCCAGACAAACTTGAAAGAATACCCAAGCGCTGCCCAGGAAAAAAAGGTCACTGCAGACCGCTGAACCCCGGCTTCCCTGAGCCACAAAGAAAGAGAGGAAAAAATCAGCAGGATGGGCAGCCCTGCACAAAACCCGAAAAACAGCATGGTAATCACCCGGGGATGGAAAAAGGCGTGCATGGCTTTGCGCCATCTGTTCTGGATATGGTTCTTTTCTGCAAAAGAACCCGGCTGTTCAGAGTGTGATTTCAAAATCGCAGGAAACACCGTAACAAAGGAGCTTACTTTTTTTGGCAGTCAAGATATCTTTGCAGTCCTGCACAATGGCATCCATGTCATGGTCCCCCCGGTCCTGATTCAGGTGGATGAGACCCAGCTGTCCCACCCCGGCCTCTACAGCCAGATCCAGTGCATGGGGAACCGATGAATGGCCCCAGCCTTTGCGGTGCAGGTATTCCGCCTGGGTATATTCCGCATCATGTAACAGGACATCTGCATATCCGGCAAACCGTTTGTACCCCTCAAACCCCTGTCCCTGGGGATGGGCAAACCCCAGTTCATTGTCGGTGAGAAAGACAAAGGTTTTGCCATCTTCTGTGAATTTATACCCGAGGCTGCCCTGGGAGTGGCTGGTGGGAATCGCGTCAATTTCCACAGAACCGATATTAAAATGGTTGTTCAACGCTGCATCAAAACTTATATCTGCTTTCAGGTCCTTGAGGCGGACAGGAAAAAACGGGGGGCACAGCACCCGGTTTAATACATCTTTTGTGGAAAATCCTGCAAATTTTCTGTCCTGGATGACCAGACGGTTGCGGGTGTAAAGCAGGGGTTTGAAAAAGGGAAATCCCATGATGTGGTCCCAGTGGCAATGGGTGAGCAGCATGTAGTACTGTGTTTTCTGCTGCTCCAGCAAAACATTTCCCAGCCGCCTGATACCGGTGCCGGCATCTATGATGATTGTCTCTCCGGATCCGGCGGTTATCTCAACACAGGTGGTATCTCCGCCGTAAACAACATACTGCCGACCTGATACCGGTATTGATCCTCTGGAACCCCAGCATTTAATAATCATGATTCTCCTGTATCACAACCAGCCATAAATATCCAGCAGCTAAAATCCCATCTGGATATTTGCCATTGATGCAACAGTTTTTCAATCGTTCCATGGCGTGTCCTGGTCCCAAGCCCGCCCCTGAATATGTGCTGTGACACACAATCCATTACAGCAAATATTCAGAATCCCATATATGTGATGATCCGGTAACGGATAATTGCTATACCATGGTATGAATCAATTGATAAATCAATATTTTTTTCGTATCATTCGTTGACAACCTATTGGTTTTTGCCTAATGAAAGATGCAGGCAGACCAGGATATTTTTTATAAAAACCCAAGATAAAAGGGGCTGTAACATATGGCACAAGTGATTGCTGACCGCAGGGATGTGGATTTTGTCCTCCATGAACAGATCGGACAGGTAGACCATGACAGTTTTGCTGAATTCAACAAAAAGACCATCGACCTGATTGTCTCGGAAGCCAGAAACCTGGCCATAAAAGAGATCCTCCCCACCTTTAAGGAAGGGGATGAGCAGGGATGCACCCTGGAAAACGGCAAGGTACGGGTACCTGAATCCTTTAAAAGGGCATGGCGGCTGTTATGTGAAGGGGAATGGCTGGCCATGTGTGATGACCCTGCCGTGGGGGGCCAGGGCATGCCAAGAACCGTGGGAAGTGCGGCCCTGGAATATATGGTGGGCGCCAACTCCGCTTTCATGCTGTATTACGGCATGACCCACGGGGCAGCCAAACTGGTGGAAGCCTTTGGTGATGATACCCAGAAACGCCTGTATCTGAAAAAAATGTTTTCCGGCGAATGGGGGGGCACCATGCTGCTCACAGAGCCTGAAGCAGGATCTGATGTGGGGGCTTTGACCACCACAGCACAGAAAAATGCAGACGGCACATACACCCTTTCCGGATCCAAAATTTTTATTTCCGCCGGCGAGCATGACCTGTGTGACAATATTATCCATCCGGTACTGGCCAGAATTCCGGGAGCTCCCCCCGGCACCAGAGGCATTTCTCTGTTTTTGGTACCCAAATTCCTGGTAAATGACGACGGCTCTTTGGGAGATTTTAACAACGTGGTCTGTACCGGTCTGGAAAAGAAAATGGGTATCCACGGCAATGCCACCGCATCCCTGTCCTTAGGGGACAAAGGCCCGTGCATCGGCACCCTGCTGGGAGAAGAAAACAAGGGCATGCCGGCCATGTTCCAGATGATGAACGAGGCCAGGGCATTTGTGGGGCTCCAGGGATTTGCCGTGGCATCCGCCTCCTACATGTATGCCCTGGAATATGCCAGGACCAGAATCCAGGGACGTCATTTGACAGCAGGAAAAGATGCCGGCGCCCAAAGCGTTCCCATTATCCAGCACCCGGACGTCAAACGCCAGCTGCTCAACATGAAAGCCTACACAGAAGGGATGCGCTCTCTGGTGTATTATTATGCCTGGTGCAATGATGTGGTCCACACCACGGATGACAAAGCGCTGAAAGCAGATACTGCCGCCATGGTGGAGGTACTCACCCCGGTGGTCAAGGGCTATATCACAGACAAGGCCCTGGAGGTGTGCTCCCACGGGATCCAGGTTTACGGGGGATACGGGTATGTCAGTGAATACCCGGTGGAGCAGCTCATGCGGGATGCCCGGATTTTCATGATCTATGAAGGTACCAACGGGATCCAGGCCATGGACCTTCTGGGCAGAAAGCTCTCCATGAACCAGGGCCGGGCATTCCAGTATTTTATCAGCTGCATGAAAAAAACCATAACAGAATTTTCCGGTGTTTCGGGGGTGGAAGAGCTGTGTGCCAGCGTATCCCATGCCGTGTCCCGCTTAGAGGAGCTGGCACAGGTAATTGGCACCCGGTCCAGATCAGACCAGGCCTTGAATGCCTATGCATTTGCCCACCCATTTTTGGAGGTGACCGGTGATGTCTGCTTTGCCTGGATGCATCTGTGGCGGGCCGGCATTGCCGCACCCAGACTGGCAAAAAAAACCGGCAGCCTGGACAGGGATGCTGTGGCAAAGACAGCTGCCAAAAACAAGGATGCCGCTTTTTATGCCGGCCAGATGGCAACCGCCAGATTTTTTATCAACACGCTGTTACCGGCCACCTACGGCAGGATGGATGCCATTATGGCAGGTGATTCCTGTGTGGAAGATATGCAGGATGTGTCATTTGGCACAAAATAAAACCCTAGGCCGGCATATGGCTGTATGCCGGCCGCACAATAATGGATAAAAGCCGTATACATCCGGCTGCACGTTCATAAAAACCAGGAGGTTCCATGTTTGAATATGTGAAAAAAAGCCTGCTCACCGGTGTTGGCATGGCATTGCGGTCCAAAAGCGAAATCAGGGATCTGGCGGAGGAATTTGCCAAATCCACCCAGATGAACCAGGCAGAAGCCAGGGAGTTTTTGGAAGAATGCCAGCAGAAATATGAAGATGCCCGATCCAAACTGGACAAGCGCATGGAAAATGCGGTTGAAGAGATCCTTAAAAAAATGGACCTGCCCACCCGTTCAGATATCCAGGCGCTGAACAAAAGAATAGATGACCTGGTCAAGCAGATAGAAAACAAAGCCTGAAGCCTGTTACATGCTCAGCATCAAAAACATCGGCACAGTGGGCAAGCGGTACCGGCACCTGCTCCGGTACCAGCAGATCATCGGCATCATCCTCAAATATGGATTTGACAATATTCTGGATGCCATGAACATTGACCGCTATATTGAATCCGGCCTGAAACTGATTCCCTTTTCCCGGCCCCATGAACGGGTGGAAAAACTGTCCAGAAATCAGCGGATCCGCATGGCTTTAGAGGAGCTTGGCCCCACTTTCGTCAAAATGGGCCAGGTGCTGTCTTCCAGGCCGGATCTGGTGCCCATGGACCTGATTGCCGAACTGTCCAGACTCCAGGATGAAATCCCGGCCTTTGGATTTGACCAGGTCAAAGAAACCATTGCCGCAGAATTCGGCAGACCCCTTCATGAGGTTTTTCTTTTCATGGATGAAACCCCGTTTGCATCCGCCTCCATCGGCCAGGTGCACAGGGCTTCTGTCACCGGTGATGAACGACTTGCCGTAAAAATTCAGCGCCCCGGCATCCGCAAGACCATAGAAGCTGATCTGGAAATCATCCTTCATCTAGCCGGCATCATGGAAAGAAATATCCAGGAGATGGCATTTTACCGGCCGGTGAAGATTGTGGAGGAGTTTGCCAAAACCCTGGAAAAGGAACTGGACTACACCATTGAAGCTGCGAACATGGAACGGATGGCTGCCCAGTT
The DNA here is from genome assembly GCA_011390615.1 of Desulfotignum sp. GTDB lineage: Bacteria > Desulfobacterota > Desulfobacteria > Desulfobacterales > Desulfobacteraceae > Desulfotignum. Next base: position 10,236 of record JAABSB010000011.1, read on the forward strand.
TCTGTATGACAGAACCATCCATATTCCCAAAGTCTATCCGGCAGAATCTTCAGAACGGGTATTGACCATGGAATTCATAGACGGCATAAAAGCCAGTGATATCGATGCCATTGACCGGGCCGGGCTGGACAGAAAGCGGATCACCCGGCGGGGGGCTGATTTTATCATGAAGCAGGTGTTTGCGCATGGATTCTTCCATGCAGACCCCCACCCGGGCAATATTTTTATCCTGGACAACAACCGCATCTGTCCGGTGGATTTCGGCATGACAGGCTTTCTGGACCAGACCACCCGGGAACTGTTCGTGGACATCATCCATGCGGTAGCCACAAACAATGCCAAACTTGCGGCCCGGCTTTTGTGTGATTTGTGCGACTATGAAACCCAGCCGGATATGGGCCGGCTGGAAAAAGAGATCTCCCTTTTCGTCTCTGTTCACCTCACCAGGTCCCTGAAGGAGATCCGAACCAGCAAAATGGTGAATCAGCTTCTGGAACTGTGTGCGGCCCACGGCCTGCGCATTCCGCCGGACATGTTCTTAATGATGAAAGCCTTTGTTTCCGTTGAAGATGTGGCCAGAAAACTGGACCCTGACTTCAACATGCTCGGGCATGCCGTACCCTATGTGACCGCTGCCAAATACAGGCAGATGGCACCGGGAAAAGTTGCCGAAAATGTCATGCATATTGCCAGAGAATCATTCCGGCTGTTTCAGCAACTGCCGTCCGACACCATGGAAATTCTGCGCCTGGTGAAACAGGGAAAACTGAAACTCGCCATTGACATCCAGGGACTGGATAAGCTGATGGTCCACCAGGACCAGACCAGTAACCGCATCTCTTTTTCCATCATCATTGCCGCCCTGATCCTGGGATCTGCAATTGTGATCAATTCTGATGTGCCCCCCATGCTGTTCGGGGTGTCTGTCATCGGGATCGCAGGATTTGTGGCTGCCGCCGTCATGGGAATATGGCTGCTGGTGGCCATCATCCAGGGAGGACGTCTGTAAGGTGCCGGCTTACCTGTCCCCCTGGTAGGGATACCAGTCAGATTCCCGAAGCCGCTCCACTTTCAGGGTCAGGATCTCGCAAGTCAGGGTGTTGAACACAATTTTTCGCCCTAGCTCTCCGCCGACATCCTCTGATACGATGCGGATTTTTTTATGCAGCAAAATATCTTTGGCGATATGGTAATTCTGCTTTCCCACATCATGGGTGCACACATTTGAATTATTGGCCCCGCCGAATATCTGGGCTTCCAGATGATTGGGATCTGAACCGTTTTGAACCATCATCCGTACCAGTGTGATCACGGCGATATTGCCGTATATGGCCGTGTTTTTTTCCCGGCTCTCGGCAACCGGAAACAAAAAATGGTTCATACCCCCGGTTTTGCGCTTTTTGTCATACAGGCTAACTGACACGGATGATCCCAGCACGGTGGAGATAACCGTGGGTTTCTCCGGCAGATAAATGTATCCGGGTTTGAGAAAATAATCCCGGGCCACCGATGTTTCAGAACTGTTTTCCATAGCCTTTTTCTTTGTTCCGGCTGCCAGTACATACCATGTATGGTGTTCTATATCATTTATTCCCCCATATCAAGGGGTAAAATGCGCTGATCTGATATGCCTCTGTCTTGTCTGAGATGGATCACCCTTCACATGAAACAAAGCGGCCCCCGCAAAGTCTCGGGCCGTGCACATGACACCACCAGGGGCGGGACCGGGGACAGCGTGCTGCAGCAAAAGGCCGAAAACCTGGGATGCTTATAGCAAATATTCAGAAACAAACAGGGCGCTTGCCAATAAATTAGGGCTGTGATATGAAGAAACCTTACATTGCAGCCAGACGACACCGGCTTATACCACAGCTATACCAGGGCACCTCACAAGGGACAGTAATGGAGAACCATTTTCCAGACATATGTATCGGGCATTTAAAAATTGTGGACCACCTGGTTCTGGGCATGGCTGCTGCAGACCATCCAGGGGTGGATGACCACCGGCCCTGGCGCCTTGTCCCGGTTCCCATGAACACCTGGGATGAGATCTGTGACAAATTGGGAAATAAGACCATTCAGGGCGCATTTATCCCCACACCCCTTGCCCTGGAACTCTTTGCCTCAGGCATGGACATCCGGTTTCTCATGTTTGTTCACAGATCCGGCAGTCTCCTGGTCAAAAACCGGAAAGCTGGCATTCACTCTCTTGCAGATTTTAACGGGAAACCTGTTTTGGTTCCGTCCTGGTTTTCCATCCAGGCCATGCTGCTGCATAAACTGCTGGGTGCGTCAGGTCTGGTTTTAGGCCCCCATGACCAGCCAGGCAGTGATGTTTTTCTGGAAACTGTTCCCCCGTATCTTATGCCAAAAATACTTCTGGCTGAAAATGATATGGATGAAGATGATCCGGCAACAGGCGGTTTTATGGCCCCGGAACCCTTTGGCAGCCTGGCAGTGACCCGGGGACAGGCGGATATCGTCTGTACTTCAGACAGCCTCTGGAAAAACCATCCCTGCTGCGGATTTGTGGTCACCCGGCATTTTTTAAAAACATATCCCCGGATTCCCAAGGCCCTGGTAAGCCTTTTTTTTGCTGCTGCCCGGCACCTTGAAAACAAACCCATTCTGGATCAGGCTGCCCTTGGTGCCGGCTTTCTGGCACAGGATCCGGTCCTTGTGCAGGCAGCACTTGCCCGCTCCAGGATAGGTTTTGCCCCTGAAAAACTGGTGCCGGATACAGGTGCCATTGACAGGATACAGACCTATATGGTTGATGCCATGGGCATCATGCCAAAAAAAATTGATCAAGATATTTTTGTGAACAAAACCTGGGCGGAAAATGCCCTGTCGGAAGTACGCATTGCAGATTGATATTGAAAAAATAACCAAAACCTATGCCTATGCTGAAAAGCCTGAACATGTGGTATTAAAGGATATTTCCTTTGCCATTGCACCAGGTGATTTTGTCATTATTTTAGGGGAATCCGGGTGCGGCAAAACCACTTTGCTCAACCTTCTGGCCGGTCTTGAACACCCCACCAAAGGCTGTATCCGGGCAGATGGTGACATCATAACCGGAATCCATCCATCCCGGTCCATGCTTTTCCAGCAGCCGGCCCTGCTGCCCTGGCTCACTGTGTGGGAAAATGTGGCCTATGGCTGCAAAATCAGAAACGACACAGACAAACTCGATTACCGGGTCAACCAGTTTCTGGAGATCATGGGCCTGACCGGATTTGCCGACGCACACCCCGGCCGGCTGTCTTTGGGCATGGCCCAGCGGGTGTGTCTGGCAAGGGCCCTGGTGGGGCACCCAAGGGTCCTTTTGCTGGATGAACCCTTTGCCTCCCTGGATACCTTTACCCAGGCACATATCCAGGAAGAACTGGTGAATCTGTGGCTGTCGGAAAATTTCACCGCGGTCTTTGTGACCCATGATATTGACGAGGCCATTTACCTGGGCAACAAAATCATCCTTCTGGCTGGAGAACCTGCCAATATCACCGACATCTTTGCGGTTACTGAAACCTATCCCAGGGACAGAAACCACCCCCGGTTCAAAGAAATCCGGAACAGGATCCTGGAACGGTTTAAAAATGCCTACCTGGCCAAAAGGACCCTGCTATAACATGAAAAGCCCTGCCCGCAAACATTTACAGACCGGCATGACCCGGCGCACATTTCTGCACACAGCTGCAGCAGCCTGTTCCAGCCTGATTACCGGGGCACGCGTGTCTGCAAAAAAGCCGCCCCTGCGCCTGGGGTATCTGCCCATTACAGATGCAACCCCGCTGCTGGTGGCCCACGGACTGGGATATTTTTCCCAGGAAGGGCTGGATGTAGCACGACCTGTCATGGTCAGGTCCTGGAACATACTCACGGAATCTTTTCTGGCCGGCAAATTTGATATCACCCATATGCTCTTTCCCATCCCGGTATGGATGCGGTTCAAACAGCACATGCCTGTGCGTGTGCTGGCATGGGACCATACAAACGGCAGTGCGGTCACCGTGCGGGGGGATTCAGCCATAAGGAATTTTGCAGATCTTGGGGGAAAACAGGTGGCGGTTCCCTCCTGGTATTCCATGCACAACCTGGTGCTTCAGCTGGGGTTGAAAGCCCAGGGCCTGACCCCGGTGATCCAGCCCCAGTCCGCTTTTCTTGCCCCCCATGAAGTCAACCTGTTTATTCTGCCCCCTCCGGACATGCCCACAGCCCTTCTGGGCGGCAAGGTGGATGCCTTTATCGTGGCAGACCCTTTCAATGCCCTGGCTGAACTGCGGTTCAATGCCAGGATCATGCGGTATACCGGAGATATTTGGAAAAACCACCCCTGCTGCGTCATTGTTGCAGGCCAGCCATTCATTGACCACCACCCTGTGGTGGTGCAAAAAGCCATGAATGCCATTGTCCGGGCCCAGGCCTGGTGCCGGAAAAATCCCAGAGAAACCGCCCACCTTTTGAGCCGTGACGGAGAACGGTATCTGCCGGTTTCCCAAGAGGTGCTGCGCAGGGTTTTTGAAACCCCTGATCCGGCCCGGCTGGTGCATCCTGAATGGGATGTTCCCCGCATCGATTTTCAGCCTTTTCCCTTTCCTTCTGCCACCCGGTTCATCATCGACCAGATGAAAACCACCCGGGTGGAAGGAGACACATCATTTTTATCAGCACTGGACTCCGGCCGGGCAGCCAGGGAGCTTGTGGATGACCGGTTTGTCCTGCAGGCAATGGATGAGATGGGGGGGATGGCGCCTTTCTGCGACTGTCACATGGCATTACCCTACACAAGGGAAGAGTCTGTTGAAATCACCTGAACGCTTCACATACCAAGACCACAGACAAATGGGCCTTAATGTCATCTTCACGCCCCAGAAATTGGGTTTCCGCTATGAACTGATGGGGCTTGCCCTTTTTGCAGCCATGTGGGCACTGGTCTCTTATTTTGTGTTTACCCGGCCCCAGTTCAGCCAGTTCCAGGGATTTTTGCCCGGCCCCACCTTCCGGGCCCTGATGTCCGCCTTTGCAGATGAACGTTTCTGGCTGTCGGTATTCACCAGCCTGCGGCGGATTGTGGTGGGCATATCTCTGGCTGCTTTTTTGGGTATTCCCGTGGGTATTTTAGTGGGATTTTATCCCAGGATCAGGGGACTGTCCTATTCCGCAATCCAGTTTGTACGCATGATCAGCCCCTTGTCCTGGATGCCCATTGCCCTGCTCCTGTTTGCAAGCTTTGAATCAGCCGTATATTTTTTGATTGTAATGGCCACTGTTTGTCCTATAATACTGAACACCACCATCGGGGTGCGCAACATCAATCCCCAGTGGATAAAAATGGCCATAAACCAGGGTGCAGGCAGCTTTCAGCTCATCAAGACCATTGTCATACCATCTTCTGTACCCCATATGCTCACAAGCCTGCGGCTGGCACTGGGAGTGGCCTGGATTGTGCTTGTCCCGGCAGAGTTTTTGGGGGTATCAAGCGGCCTGGGATACCTGATCAATGATGCACGGGATACCATGGAGTATGACAAACTCATGGCCATGATTATCGCCATTGGTATCCTGGGATTTTGCCTGGACCGGCTGTTCCAGAAACTCCAGCAGACACTGCGCTGGTCATGGCATGAATACTGAGATAATAAATATATATAACGATTATACACAAAAACCTTAAGGAGCGTTTCAATGGCGGTAAACCCTGACATTAAAATTGTTGTGGCGGATGATTCAGGCACCATGCGTATCATGTTCAAACAGATCCTTGCCAAAGCCGGTTATACCAACCTTGTGATGGCGGTCAACGGTACAGATGGGCTGGAAAAGGTAAAAACCGAAAAACCAGACCTTGTTATCAGTGACTGGAATATGCCCCAGATGGATGGACTGGAATTTTTACAGGCATTGCGCAAACTGGATGAATTCAGGGACCTGCCCTTTATCATGGCCACGGCCCAGTCTGACAAAGGCCAGCAGATCGCCATTATGGAAGCCGGAGGCAATGGCCATGTTCCCAAACCCTTTGACCAGGAACAGATCAGCCAGGCCATTGCACGTGCATTTTCAGGTGAAACCAGGGACCCTTTTGTCCGGAAAAAACAAAGAAGCATCATGGGTGACCGGGTGGAACTGAATGTGGCCCATATCCAGATCACCGACCACCTGGCCCTCGGGGCATTGAAACACAGAATAGATACCGGAGATGTGGAACCCAGGCATTTTGATTTGACCACCAGCCTGAAGGCCGGATGGAACCCCATACAGGAAGGTCTGGAATCCGGAGAAATTGACTGTGCCTTTGTGCTTGCGCCCATTGCCATGGATCTGTTTGCCTATGATTCCCCCATCCGACTGGTGCTGTTTGCCCACAAGAACGGCAGTACATTTGTCAGATCCCGCCATTATGATCACAGGTTTGATTCTCTCCAGAGTTTTTACAAATACAAGGTTGTGGATATCCCCCATAAAATGTCCATTCACCACATGCTGGCCCATAAATTCCTCAAGGAACTGGGGCTCAAACCCGGGGTTCCCGGTAAAAAAGCCATCAATGTGAGATTTGAGGTGGTACCCCCTGTTAAAATGCCCCAGATCATGAAGGAAAACGAGGACGTGGCCGGTTTCATGGTGGCTGAGCCGGTTGCCACCAAAGCCATTGCCGCCCAGGTGGGGGATCTGGAATTCTATTCTGCCAGCCGCTGGGACAACCATCCCTGCTGTATTGTGGCCATGCAGGAGGACTTTCTCCAGCAGCACCCTGATGCTGCCCAGGAATTTGTATCCCTGCTGGTGGAAACCGGTGAATACATTGAAGATGACAAAACCCGCGCCGCCCGCATTGCAGTGGATTTTTTAGATCCCCAGGGCACCCTGGGACTCAACCCGGAAGTGTTGAAAAATGTATTTTCCCAGCCCCAGGCCATACGGTGGGATGGCCTTTATCCCGAGGCAGCCGGCCTGGACAAAATTCAGCGGTACATGCATGATGTAATGGAGATCGGTAAAATCATCGATCTGGAAAAATTCATTGAAACACGTTTTGCCGATATTGCCTACAACATTTAGGTACAAGGAGCCACATCCATGAAAATCACTGACCCGCAAGTCATTAAAAACGGAGAAAATGATCTGATTGCATCCGTGCGGAAAAATCTTGATCAAGAGATCATCAAAAAAATCATCGCCGATCAGATGGCCCGGACAGCGCTTGTGTCAAAAGGTGGACAGATAGTGGTGCATGACAACCAGGTTGCCTTCCGCATGGATTTTGATCTCCAGTTGAGCGGCAGTCTTTTGTTTGACAGGCAGGGCAATTATATCGCAGATGTTCCTGAACCACTGACAGATTCCAAAGATCCTGAAAGCGTCACAGCATCGTTGGAAACAGAAGATCCGGAACTGCTGCAGCCAGATGCAGAGGAAGATCTTGCCCGGGCAGACCTTGACCGGGAACCGGAAGAAGAATCTGATTCATCATCTCTGGAAGCTATGGAAACAGATATGGATGACAATGATATTGATGATCTGGATGACACAGATACCGGGGATACCGATTTCAGCCGGGATGATCTGGATGATGACAACCTGGAATTCGGCAGCCTGGAACTGGAAGAAGACAGAGACGAAAACGATGTACTGGATGATGATATCGATGATATCCTCAAGGAAAGCCGGGAGTTCTGGGAAGAAAAAAAAGGCTCATAAAAAAAAGCCCCCCATCCAGGCAATGCGGCCCGGATGGAAGGCTGTCCTACACATCTGAGATCAGTTGTGCATATTTACTGCCGATACTGTCTGCATGCAGTATTAATATCTGTAATGGTCTGATTTAAAAGGACCATTTTCTGGAATCCCGAGATAGTCTGCCTGCTCTTTGGTCAGCTTGGTCATGGTCACGGACAGATTTTTCAAATGCAGCCGTGCCACCTCCTCGTCCAGTTCCTTGGGCAGGGTATATACCTTTTTTTCCAGTTTTTCCGAAGCCAGCTTGATCTGGGCCAGGGTCTGGTTGGAAAAGCTGTTACTCATGACAAAACTGGGATGGCCGGTGGCACATCCAAGGTTCACCAGGCGGCCTTCAGCCAGAACAATAACAGACCGCCCTGATTCCAGCACCCATTTGTCCACCTGGGGTTTGATGTTGATACGTTCTGCTTTGGGATTATCCGTGAGATAGGACATTTCGATTTCATTGTCAAAATGGCCGATGTTGCAGATAATAGCCTCATCTTTCATTTCAGCGATGTGTTCGCCTTTGATCACATGGTAATTGCCTGTGGCTGTCACAAAGACATCACCCCGGGAAGCGGCCTGTTCCATGGTCACCACTTCAAAGCCCTCCATGGCTGCCTGCAAAGCACAGATGGGATCGATTTCCGTAATCAGGACAATGGCGCCATACCCTTTCATGGAAGCGGCACAGCCTTTCCCCACATCCCCGTATCCGGCAATCACCACGGTCTTTCCGGCAAGCATCACATCTGTTGCCCGCTTGATGCCGTCAGCCAAAGATTCTCTGCACCCGTAAAGGTTGTCAAACTTGGACTTGGTAACCGAGTCATTGACATTGATGGCTGGAAACAGCAATTGGTTTTTCGCTGCCAGCTGATAGAGCCGGTTGACACCGGTGGTGGTTTCCTCGGAAACCCCTTTGATGGCTTTGGCAATGCGGGTCCATTTTTCCGGATCCTGTGCCTGGGATACCCGCAGACGGTCCATGAGACAGCGTTCATCCTGGCTGTGGGTGGGCTGGGATAAAAGTGCGGGATCTTTTTCCACCTTTACCCCCTGGTGCACAAACAAGGTGGCATCACCGCCATCATCAACAATCAGGTCCGGGCCGCTACCATCAGGCCAGAGCAGGGCCTGTTCCGTACACCACCAGAACTCTTCCAGGGTTTCGCCTTTCCAGGCAAACACGGCAGCAGTGCCTTTTTTGGCAATGGCCGCAGCTGCATGGTCCTGTGTGGAAAAGATATTGCACGTGGCCCACCTGATATCAGCACCCAGTTCATACAGGGTGTCGATGAGCATGGCTGTCTGGATGGTCATGTGCAGACTGCCCATGATTTTCATACCTTTCAGGGGTTTTTCCGGGCCGTATTTTTCCCGGATGGCCATGAGGCCCGGCATCTCTTTTTCAGACAACTGCATGTCCTTGAGCCCCTCTTCGGCAAGATTGATATCCTTGACCTTGTTTTTTAATGTTAAATCAAGTTCTATGTAAGATGGATCTTTTGTTTGCTGCAACATTGTTACACTCCTTGGGATTGCTTAAAATTTCTAAATATACTCAATTGTTTTTTCAGTAACGCATCTGCGTTACTGGTCGGTTTGGTGACGAACATCGTCCTGAAGGAAACACTTTCCCATAAAAAGGCTGCCTGAACCGGAATTTTTCCAGATTCAGGAAAACAGCCCTGCTGACAAATGTACTTAGAGCCCTGCCAGTTCCCGGATCTGGTCTGCCCTGTCTGTTCTTTCCCAGGAAAAATCAGGGTCTTTGCGGCCAAAATGGCCGTATGCAGCGGTTTTTCGATAGATGGGCCGCAGCAGGTCAAGGGTTTCAATAATGGCGGCTGGTCTCAGGTCAAACACCTGTCTGACGATTTCCACCGCTTTTTTCTCAGGGATTTTACCGGTACCCATGAAATCCACCATCAAAGAAACCGGTTCTGCCACACCGATTGCATATGCCACCTGGACTTCGCATTTGTCTGCAATGCCTGAAGCAACAAGGTTTTTGGCCACATACCGGCCCATGTAGGAGGCACTTCTGTCCACTTTGGAAGGATCTTTTCCTGAAAAACATCCGCCCCCGTGGCTGCCCTGGCCGCCATAGGTATCCACGATAATTTTACGCCCGGTGAGGCCGCAGTCCCCCATGGGACCGCCGATTACAAACCGGCCTGTGGGATTGACAAAAAACCGGGTGTCACCGTCCATCATCTCCTTTGGGATGATTTTCCGAATCACTTCCTTGACCACCGCATCTTTCAGTTCTTCATAGGTCACATCATTGTTATGCTGGGTGGAAACCACCACAGCATCCACCCGTTCGGGTTTGCCGTTTCTGTATTCAATGGTAACCTGGGATTTGCCGTCAGGCCGCAGAAAATCCAACGCCCCGTTTTTCCTGACCTGGGTTAAGCGCTTGGTCAACTTGTGGGCAAAAAGGATGGGCATGGGCATGAGTTCTTCGGTTTCATTGGTGGCATACCCGAACATGAGCCCCTGGTCCCCGGCACCCTGTTCCTTGTGCAGGCCGGCCCCTTCATTTACACCCTGGGCGATGTCAACAGACTGCTGGTCAATACTGGTAATGACAGAGCAGGTTTTCCAGTCAAACCCCATGGTGGAAGAATTATACCCGATATCCCTGATGGTGTTTCTGACAACTTCAGGAATATCCACATAGCATTCCGTGGTAATTTCTCCAGCCACCATGGCAAGTCCTGTGGTCACCAGGGTTTCACAGGCAACGCGGCAGCGTTTGTCTTCGGTCATGATGGCATCCAGGATGCTGTCTGATATGGCGTCTGCCACTTTGTCAGGATGGCCTTCTGTTACAGATTCAGATGTGAACAAAAATGATTGATTGTCTGACATTTCATGCTCCTTTTTTATGAAAGTGATAAAATTTGTAATGTCATGCGTGCATTTGTTTAGCTGCAATAATGTAGAATCTTGTTTATACCGGCTTATTCACCATTTGTCAATAGCTATCCAGAAATATATCAAGATATGTTCATATTTTGTTAAGAATGCCAGAAAAGCCTTGACAACAGCCCTGTATTTTCTATGCTGGGGTGAACAAACCAACTTTTTTTGGAGATTCGTATGACAAAACAATACAACAAACGCATTACCGGTGTCGGGTCCGCCCTGGTGGATATCCTCATTAATGAAACAGATGATTTTCTAAAAATGCTGGATAAAAAAAAGGGGGGCATGACCCTGGTGGAAGCTGCAGATATTGATACTATCCTGTCAAAAACCAATGAAACCCCTGTTGTCGTTCCAGGGGGGGCTGCCTGCAACACCATCATAGGGGTGGGCCGCCTGGGGGGTGCTGCCAGGTTCATCGGCAGAAGGGGACAGGACAATTTCGGCACCCTGTTTGAAGACGCCCTGCGGTCGGCCCGGGTGGAACCAGAGCTGACCCTGTCTTCCTCCCCTACAGGCAGTGTTATCTCAGTGGTTACGCCGGATGCACAGCGGTCCATGTTTACCTATCTGGGTGCATCTACGGAAATGGACCCGGCACGGATCGGACCGGATCTGTTTGCAGATACCGCCATATCCATCATTGAAGGCTACCTGCTGTTCAACCCTGACCTGATGATGGCATCGGTGCGGGCAGCCAAAGAAGCCGGTTCTCTGATTGCACTGGACCTGGCCAGTTTTGAGGTGGTGAATGCCTGCCGCCCTATTCTGGAAGATGTGATCCGGGACTATGTGGACATTCTCATTGCCAATGAAGATGAGGCTGCCGCCTTTACCGGTTTCACACAGGAAGAAAACGCAATCAAGGCGTTGTCTGAACATGTCACATATGCTGTGTTGAAGCTGGGAAAAAAAGGCAGCTGTGTATCATTTAATGGCACCATTACCAAGATTGCAGCAAAAACCGATCATCCCCCCAAAGACACCACCGGTGCCGGTGATCTGTGGGCGGCTGGATTTCTTTTCGGCATTGCCAACGGTTTTTCCATTGAAAAAAGCGGGACCCTTGCATCGGCCTGCGGGTACGAGGTGTGCCAGGTGGTGGGTGCCCAGATCCCCAAACAGGGATGGAAAAGGATCCGGGCATTGCTATAACCGCTGTTTTTCCAGACGGTCCAGTGCGCTTTTACTTTTTTTCAAACACCTGTTTGAAAACTTCTCTGTAATGTTTGACAAAGGAAAAATCGATGCCTTCCTTGATGTGATCAGGCAGTTTTTCAAATTCACTGATGCACCCTTCCGGCAGGATAATCTCATTGATGCCGGATCTTCTGGCAGCAATGATCTTTTCTTTGATTCCCCCCACAGGCAGCACCTTGCCTGTGAGGGTGATTTCACCGGTCATGGCCAGGGGACGTGAAATTACCTTTTTGCGGGCCAAAGAAACAAGGGCTGTGGTGATGGTGATACCGGCACTGGGGCCATCTTTGGGGGTGGCCCCTTCAGGCACATGCAGGTGGATAAATGCTTCATCAAAATAACCGGTATCAATACCAAAAGATTTGGCATTTGCCCGCACATGGGACAGGGCAATGGAAGCTGATTCCTGCATCACATCCCCGAGTTTACCGGTCAGCTTGATACCGGATCCCTTTTCATGGACCTTCACCGCTTCAATAGGCATGGTGACCCCGCCCAGGGATGTCCAGGCAAGGCCTGTGGCAATGCCCACCCCCTGCATCTGTTTCTCTTTTTTAAACACCGGAAGCCCCAGGTATTTCTCCAGGGACTTAATGGTCACCCGTACTTTTTCGTTTTCCCCCTTTAAAATGGTGACAATACTTTTGCGGATGATTTTGTTGAGAAGCTTTTCCAGACTCCGCACACCTGCTTCCCTGGCATAACCTTCAATCAGATACCGGATGGTGGGATCGGTGATGGTGATTGTGGAGGCTGCCAGTTTGTTGCGTTTCAGGAGTTTGGGCCACAGGTGTTTTCTGGCGATTTCAATTTTTTCCTGGGTGATGTATCCGGACAGGTTGATCCGGTCCATGCGGTCCAGCAAAGGGCTGGGAATGGTATCCAGGGTATTGGCCGTACAGATGAACAGGACATTGGACAAATTGATGCGCAGGTCCAGGTAATGGTCCAGAAATTCGGCATTCTGCTCAGGATCCAGCACCTCCAGCAGGGCAGATGCCGGATCGCCCTGATAGGAAATCCCGATCTTGTCCACTTCATCCAGCATGATCACAGGATTGGCAACTTTTGTATCTTTCAAGGCCTGGACCATCTTCCCGGGCATGGCCCCCACATAGGTCCTGCGGTGACCCTTTATTTCCGCCTCATCCCGTATCCCCCCGAGACTGAACCGGTAAAATTTGCGGCCCAGGGCCTCGGCAATGGACTTGCCAATGGAGGTTTTGCCCACACCGGGCGGGCCCACAAACAAAATGATGGAACCAGAGACATCTTTTTTATATACCCCTGCGGCAAAGAACTCGATAATCCGCTCCTTGACATCCGACAGCCCGGCATGGTCCCGGTCCAGCACCTGTTCTGCCCGTTCAATGTCTATGTTGTCCTCGGAATACACCCCCCAGGGAAAAGAGGTTACCCAGTCAAGATAATTTCGGGTAACACCGTATTCAGCAGACCCGGTTTCCAGCACAGACAGTTTTTCAATCTCTTCTTCAAAGCGTTTGGCCACCTCTTCCGGCGGGTCAAGCGCTTCAAATCGTTGTTTGAACCGGTCCACATCCGATGTTTTGTCATCTTTCTGCATCCCCAGTTCTTTCTGGATAGCCTTGAGCTGTTCCTTGAGAAAAAACTTGCGTTTGTTCTCATCCACCTGGGTATTAATGTCCTTTCGAATCTGGGTCTGGAGCTTGGCAATTTCAATTTCCTTCTGCAGCAGCATGAGTACCTGCTTCATACGGTCCATGACAGATTCGGTTTCCAGAATTTCCTGGAGCACATCCCCGGATGCCGTGGTAATTCCGGCGGCAAAATCGGTCAAAGGAGAGGGCTGATCCGGGCTGAACCGTCCCAGGTACTGCTTGAGTTCTTCTGAATACAGCGGATTCAAGGACAGGAGCTGCTTGATGGAACTGATGATGGAAATCGCATACGCCTTGAGTTTGTCCTCATCTTCATCCAGCGGCTTGAAATACTCCACCTGGACCACAAAAGGGGGCTTGTCAGACAAAAACTTCTTGATTTTAAAGCGTTCCAGGCCCTGGGCAATGAACTGGATATTGTCTTCCACGTCCACCATGTTGAGCATCCGCACCACACAACCGACTTCAGGAAAATCCTCCTTATAGACATATTTTCCTTTAACTTCAGATAGATAGCTGAGTCCCAGCAGGCTGTGGGAATCATTGGCCGCCTTGACCAACGTTTTTTCCCACCGCTGTTTGCTGACCACCAGCGGCTGCACCTGGGCCGGCAGATGGGGACGTCCTGTTATGGGCACGATATATAGAATATCCGGCTTATGGCTTTGCCTGATAAGCTGCCCTCCGGTGTTCTGTTTTTTTTCCTTTTTTTCTGTTTCCTCTTCACCTTCACCGTCACCATTCACAATTTCAGGGGTAATGGGTCTGTTGTCCTCGGTCATATAACACCTCTGCTGTGCATTGGGGTTTGCAGTCAATAATGTTTATACTATAATATTGTTTTTTCCCATGACAACCCAAACAGCAACAATTAGCGAAATTCCAGCAAAATTCATACCATGGTTATGACATGATCCAGGTGGCGGTCTGGAAAAACCCGATGGACACCCCCAGTGCCAGCAGGGTATTGAACACCATGGAAAACGCCCCCCATTTCCATGATCCTGACTCTTTTGCAATACAGACCACTGTGACAAAGCAGGGGGAATAAAAAATGGTGAACAGAATCAGGCTGAAGGCTGTGACAGGCCCCCACCCAGGGTCAGACTGCAGCCGCTCTGACAAAGACCCGGCATCTTCAGGATCCACATCTCCCAGGGAATAGGCGGTTCCCAGGGTGGACACCACCACCTCTTTGGCGGCAAATCCCCCCACCAGGGCAATATTGGTCTGCCAGTCAAACCCGGCCAGGTGGGTTATACTTTCCAGGGCCGTTCCCATGCGGCCGGCAATGGAATACCGCAGGGCTGTGGCAGCCGGACCCGCCTGTTCTTCACCTGTCTGCCGGGCCGCTGCCTGCTGTGTGCCTGCCGGGGCAGGATCGGCCATTTTTGCGGTGTCCAGCCGGGGGAAGGTCATCATGGCCCACAGCACAATAGAAATACCCAGAATGACCGTACCGGCTTTCCTGATATACTGCCAGGTGCGTTCCCAGGTATGGATGGCCAGGCCCCTGAAGGTGGGCAGCCGGTAAGGGGGCAGTTCCATGACAAAGGGGGTGGCCGGTCCCGTTATCACCGTGGACCGCAGCAGCCTGGCTACCAGCAGTGCCCCGGCCCAGGAGATAAAAGTTATAAGAAGCATGACCCGGGCCCGGTGCTCAGTGAAAAATGCGGCCACCAGCAGGGCATACACCGGCAGCTTTGCCCCGCAGTTCATGAAGGGCACGGTGAGCAGGGTGGCCAGGCGCTCTTTGGGAGATTTGAGGGTCCGGGTGGCCATAACCCCGGGTACGGCGCAGCCGCCGGCGATGCCGCCGGAGACGATAAAGGCCATGACCGATGCGCCATGCAGGCCGAATATACGGAAGACCCGGTCCAGCATGAATGCCATCCGGGCCAGATACCCGGAATCTTCCAGAAAAGAAATCCCCAAAAACATGAACAGGATCAAAGGCACAAATCCCAGGACCCCGCCCACCCCGTCAATGATGCCGGAAATCATAAGGGATTTGATAAGCCCGTCTGAAAGCAGGCTGTCCACCCTGCCCCCCAGCCAGGCAAATAGATTTTCACACCATGCCACAGGCACCGCACTGTAGGCAAAAGTGAACTGATAGAGCCCCATGAGCACCGCCACCATGAGCAGCGGCCCCAGAAACCGATGGGTGACAATTTTGTCTATCTTGTCAGATATTTCCAGCCGGTTCTGATCCCGGGACCAGGTCATCACCCCCTGTTTGAGGATGGATGATATGAACCCGTAACGCTGGTCCGCAATCATGCCTTCCGGATGGGTATCCAGGGTGGTGTCCAGATGGCGGGCCAGGGTCTGTGCGGTATTTGTCAGCCATGCATGGGTTTCCGGGTTCTGTTTTTTACCCATTTCCAGGATCTGCAGATCATTTTCCAGATATTTGAGGGCCACCCATCTGGGAACGTATTGGCTGGTCAAAAAATTGTCAAATCGGATTTTTGCTTCCATCTCATCTAAAGCCCCGTCAATATCCCGGCCATAGGAGATCTGCAAAGGGGCAGGCCGGGTTTTGGCATGGCGGGCCACTGTTTTGAGCAGCTGCTCCCTGCCTTTTCCTGTCCGGGCCACCATGGGCACCACCGCCACCCCCAGCAGGGCGGACAGTTTTTCAATATCGATGTCAATGCCCCGTTTTTCTGCCACATCCATCATATTCAAGGCAATGCAGACACTGATCCCCATTTCCATGAACTGAAGGGTCAGATACAGGTTGCGCTCCAGGTTGGATGCGTCCACAATGTTGACAATCATGGCAGGCTGCTCTGTGACGATGAAATCCCTTGCCACCACCTCTTCCTGTGAATAGGCACTCAGAGAATAGGTGCCCGGCAGATCCACCACATGAAACTCATCACTGCCGGATACACACCTGCCCTGTTTTTTTTCCACGGTCACGCCGGGATAATTGCCCACATGCTGTCTGGCACCGGTGAGAACATTGAACAAGGTTGTTTTGCCGGAATTGGGGTTGCCGGCCAGCGCAATGGCGATACCCATCTTAATTCACCTCCACAAGAATATGGTCTGCTTCATTGTTGCGCAGGGTCAGGGTGAATCCCATGATCCGCAAAGACACCGGATCATACAGCGGGGCTTTGCCCTGGATCTGGATCTCTTTGCCCGGAACCAGACCCATGTCCCGAAGCCTTGTGCCCAGTTCGCCTCTGGCCTTGATACCGGCAATGGTGCCGGTCTGGTTCACCTGCATTTGTCTCAATTGGATATATGGCATTGGTTTTCTCCTTTGTGTGAATATATATGTAAAAAACCATATTTTGCTGTTGATTTCGCTCTACTTTCGAAGTTTTATAAAGCTAACTTTTAATATTGTCAATAACATTATAAAATATTTATGAAAATATTTATTTGACTTACTATATCAATGGCGTATAAAAAGAACAGGACAAACAAAATGGAGGAACCCCATGGAAAAAACCATTTCCCTTTCCGAAAGCCTGGAAGATTATCTGGAAACCATACTGGAACTGCAGACCAGAAATACAGTGGCCCGGTCCAAGGATATTGCGGCAAAACTCAATATCAAGAGAGGCTCTGTCACCGGTATGCTCAAAAAACTGGCTTCCCAGAACCTGATCAATTACGAGCCTTACGGGTTCGTTACCCTGACCCCGGAAGGGGAAAAAATTGCCAAAAAAATTGCATACCGCCATACGGTGCTCAAAGATTTTTTGTTCAGGATACTTTCCGTGGATGAAGACCGGGCAGATGAAACCGCCTGCCGCATGGAGCATGCCATGGACACCCGCACCTTTAAAAAATTTGTGGCGTTTATCGACACCCTTGATGCCTGCCCCCACCGGAAACAGAACCAGGAATGATGGACATGTATGAAAAAGAAATGGATGTGTGTTCAGAAAAATGCATTGATGCCGCCAGGGTAAGTGCCACCCTGCTCTCTTTGCCGGCCCCGGAAGATATCATGGGTATGTCGGCCATATTCAAGGCCCTGAGTGACCCTTCCCGGCTGAAGATTGTCCTGTGTCTTCTGGACACGGAACATTGTGTCTGTGATATTGCCGCCATCTGCAGCCAGAGCGAATCTGCCGTGTCCCACCAGCTGCGCATTCTCAGGGGGCTTAAAATCGTCAAGAACCGGCGCCAGGGAAAAATTGTGTATTATTCTCTGGATGACGACCACGTGCGCTCCCTGATCATCACCAGTCTGACCCATATCCGCCACTGAGTGTCTTCACCACCGGTCTTTGACCCAGAGCGCCGTGGCGGTGAACCCTTTCTCCTGGATTGTAATGCAGCCGTCTTTTTACATGGCCGGGGGGTATTCTTTTTTTTCCGGCAGTATCCGGTGTTCCTTGCCCGGGGTCAACACACCCACCATGTCCTGGATGATAACGTACAATGCCGGCACAAACAACAGGGTCAAACAGGTGGCGGCGGCCAGCCCGAAGCTGATGCTCACGGCCATGGGAATGAGAAACTGGGCCTGGAAGCTGGTTTCCAGAAGCAATGGAAACAGGCCGGCCACCGTGGTAATGGAGGTAAGCAGCACCGGTCTGAAGCGGTTTTTCCCTGCTGTAACAACCGCTTCCAGCACCTTTTTGCCCTGGCGGACCCCGGCATTGGCAAAATCGATGAGAATCAGTGAATCATTTATAACAATGCCGGACAGGGCCACGATGCCGAATATGCTTATGATGGTGATATCCAGACCCATGATGAAGTGGCCGGCAACCGCACCGATGAGACCGAACGGGATGGCGATCATGATGATCACCGGCTGGACATAGGACCTGAACTGGCTGGCCAGCAGAAGAAACATCACCATCAGGGCAAAAGAAAACCCCTTGGTCAGGCTGTTCAAGGATTCTTCGGTGCGCCGGGCCTGGCCCTCCATGTCATAGGACACACCGGGAAACCGGGTGGCAAGATCCGGCAGAAAACCGGTCTTGAGATCTTCCACGATTTTCTGTGCATTGGCTGTTTCTTCATCAATATCGGAAATCACCGTGATCACCCGGTGCCGGTCCACCCGCTGTATGGCCGAATATCCCTGCCTGGTTTCCAGACGGGCCACCTGGTTCAAGGGAATCTGCCGGCCATCCTGGGTCCTTATCCGCAGATCATCGATACTGGCTTGTGTTTCCCGCTCTTTTTGGGCATACCGGACCATGACCTTGATATCATGCCTGCCCCGCTGTACCTTCACTGCCTCATCCCCGTAGTAGGCCTGGCGCAGCTGGGTGGCGATATCCGCCATGGTCACCCCTAAAGACGCTGCTCCCTGACGGATGTGGATCTGCTTTTCCATTTTGCCGGGCCTGAAATTATCGGTCACATCAAAGGTGCCCGGATAGGATGCGATTTCTGTTTTCAGGGCATCTGCTGCCTTCTGGAGCCGGTCCAGGTCGGAACCGGACAGCTGGATCTCAATGGGGTTTCCCCCGGGACCCCCGCTGACAATCGAATAGGTGATCTGCTCCACCCCCAGGATATCCCCGGCCAGTTCCCGCCACCGGGCCGTTACTCGGGCTGCGGAGGTATGCGCACGAAGCCCTGCCGGTTGTATCTCAATCCAGATCTGGCCGCAATGCCCCCCATACACCCCGGGCTTCCAGTCCCGGCGGGGGATGACACCCACCAGGGAAAATGCATTTTTCACCAGATCCCGGCGGGCTGCCACCTGGTCCCGGAATGCATCGTTCAGGGCAAAAGCCCCGTTTTCAATCTGTTTGATGGTGGATTCTGTGACGGCAACGGGGGTGCCCAAAGGATAAATCACTTCGCAGATCATCCAGTTGGAATCGGTCTTGGGAAAAAACACAAACGGCACATGGCCCCCGGCAATGGCGCCGATGCTGACAATCAGGCATCCTGCGCCCAGGGCCAGGGTAAAATACCGGTTTTTGACACAATATTGCAGCAGCGGGGTGTAAAGGCGCCGGATCACACGGTCCTGGATTTTTTCCACCCATTGTCTGGCCTGTTTGTGCAGCGCAAGAATCTCTTTTCTGATCCATTCAAACCAGAAGAACAGCAACCTGTAGACCTTGGGTCTATGGGCAGGGGCCGGTTCCAGGGTATGGGCCAGGTGGGCCGGCAGGATCACAAACGCCTCCACCAGGGATATGGCCAGAATACAGATCACGGCCTGGGGCATGACGGAAATAAATTTTCCCATAATACCGGTGATAAACATCAGGGGCAAGAACGCCACAATGGTGGTGGTCACGGCCATCACCACCGGCCCACCTATCTGGTCCATGCTGTCCAGGACCGCCTGTTTCGGGGATTTCCCCATGCGGAAATGGGTGTAGATGTTTTCCCCCACAATAATGGCATCATCCACCAGAATGCCCAGGGTCATGATAAATGCAAACAACGTGAGCATGTTGATGGAAGCCCCGATATAATCCAGGAGCAAAAACGTACCCATAAAAGAGATGGGGATGCCCGCCGATACCCAAAAAGCTAGTCCCAGGTCCAGAAACAGGGCCAGGACGATAAACACCAGGAGAATCCCCTGCCACCCGTTTTTCAGCAGCAGGTCGATGCGTTCCTGGACCATGTCCGCCATGTCAAACCAGTACCCCAGGGTGATCCCTTTGGGCATGCGGGCTTGATGTTCCCTGAGATAGGAAATGACTGTTTCGGAAATGGCAATGGTATCCTGGTCATCCGTGCGTTTCACCGCCACCATGACTGCAGGTTTTCCATTGAAACGGGCCAGAAGATCCGTATCTTCAAACCCGTCCACTACCTTTGCCACATCCCCCACCTGCAGCACAGTGCCGTCCGCCTGGGCCTTCAGGGGAATCTGTGCAAAATCTTCTCCAGTATACCGCTTGCCTCTGGCCCGCACCAGAAATTCACCCCCCGGTGTTTTGATCAGGCCACCGGGAGATTCCACGCTGCCTGTTTTAACGGCCCGGGCCACCTGGTCAAAGGACAGATTGTACCGCCTTAAGTCTGTTTCAGACACTTCAATGGAAATCTCAAACTCCCGGGCCCCGATCAAAGATGCAAGGGAGACCGCCTCGGTGTCCACCAGGTCATCTCTGATTTTTTCCGCCGTATCCCGCAGCACCTTTTCGGACACATCCCCGTAAACCGCCACATAAATGGCTGGTTCATTGTTCTTGATTTCGGTGATCACCGGATCTTCTGCATCCACAGGAAACGAATCGATCAAATCGATCTGGGTTTTTATCTCATTGCGTTTATCAGTAATATCTGTGCCGGCAGACAGCTCAAGGGTTACCGACCCATGGCCTTCCAGGGCTGTGGCATATATGGCCTTGATATCTTCCAGGCTCTTGAGCTGCTCTTCGATTTTGATGCAGATGCCCTCTTCCACCTCTTCCGGGGAGGCACCGGGATAGGGCACTTCAATGTGGATCATGTCCAGAGAAAACTGGGGAAACATCTCCCGTTTCATGTGCAGCACCGTGAACAGGCCTGCCGCAATAACAAACACCATGATCAGGTTCACCGATACCCGGTGTTCCACCGACCATTTACCCAGAAAGCGCATGCCCTATTCCCCGTCTGCCCGGATGTCCAGGGCCATTCCCTCCACAGCCCCGGGCACCGGCGTGGTAATGACCAGGTCCCCGGGATCGAGGCCGGCTTCAATATATGCCGTATCCGCCACTTTGCGCAGGACCCGCACCGGGCGGATCTCCAGGCGCCTGTCAGTGGCCAGAAACAGGTGGTCACCGGGTTTGAGCAGGTGCCGGGGCACGGTAAACACCCGGGTTTTCTGTCGGCCAAGGATCTGACACATGACAAAGGCCCCCGGCTTGAGGTCCATGCCGGGGGCCTGGTCATTTTCCAGGGGTCCCTGGATCTCCAGGGTCAAAGGCAGGGTCCGGGTCTGTTCATCCACAGCAGCATGCACCCGTGCCACAGAAGCTTTCCATGCCTGATCAGCCATGCCGTCCCCATTGGCCAATGTCACCCGGGCCTCGGGCGGAAATCCTCCTGCAGAATCCATTCGAATCCACTGCATCTCCTCCAGGGGAACTTTCACATCCACATCCAGGGCCCCTTTTTCAAAGGTAACCGCCAGGACCTGGCCCGGGGTGACATATTCTCCGGCCTGGGCAGACCGGACCAGGACAAATCCATCAAAATCCGCCCGGATCTGTGTTTTCTGCAGTGCCAGACCCGCTTTTTGCGCATCCACCCGTGCCATGGTCAGGACCGCCTGTTTCTGGGCCATGAGGGGGGTGGTCAGCGCCAGGCGGCTTGTGACAGCCTGGCGCTGGATTCTGGCAGTGACAACCTGCTGTTCTGCCCTGTCCAGGGTGTTCTGGGATGCAAAATCCCGGGCTTTCAGGTTTTTTACCCGGTCCAGCTCTTTTTGGGCCAGGGCCAGGGCCGCCTGGTACAGATCTTTATCCTTTTCCAGGTTTTTTATCTCCTGTTCCAAACTGCGGATATCTGCCTGTGCCTGGCTGATCCGGACCTGTGCCGCCTGAAGGTCCAGGCGGAACGGTTCCGGATCAATCCCCACAAGCAGGTCATTTTTTTTAAACACCCCCCCGGCCACAAAACCGGGGTGCAGGGTGTCGATGCGGCCGGGCACTTCCGGAGATATTTTCACCTGCCTGCGGGGTGCCACCGTTCCATAGGCGGTCACAGTCATCACTTTGGTTTCAGGAGCCAGAGACATTACCCGTACCACGGGCACCGGGGCCTGTTTGATTTCCTTCTCAGGTGTGGTCCGGTTTTCATACAGCCAGAAGGCACCGGTGCAGGCAACCGCCAGCACCAGGGCCACCCGCACCAGCCTGAACATGAAAACAGCCGCCGTTTTCACCCTGGATCCCGGGTTCATACTGTTTTATCCCTTGCCCTTAAACACGCAGATATCAAACAGGGGACAGGTTTTGCACAATGGTTTTCTGGCATCACAGATTTCCCTTCCAAAATAGATGAGCTGCAAAGACAGATCACTCCAGGTGGATTCAGGGATGATCTTCATGAGATCAAATTCCACCTTCACGGGATCACGGCTTTTTGTCAGACCCAGGCGGCCGGATATGCGCAGCACATGGGTGTCCACCACAATGGCGGGATGGTTGAAGGCAGCCGAGCGTACCACATTGGCGGTTTTACGCCCCACACCGGGCAGTTTTACCAGAAGATCCAGGTCATCGGGCACCTGCCCGTTATGGCGGTCCAGCAGGGCCCGGGCACAGGCTTTGATGTTTTTGGCTTTGTTGTTGTAAAATCCGGTGGAGTAGATCAGCTTTTTGATGTCTGCCAGAGAGGCTTCGGCCAATGCACCAGGATCCGGGAACCGGGCAAAAAGATGCTGTGTGACCTGGTTGACCTGGCGGTCTGTGCACTGGGCAGACAGAATCGTTGCCGTCAGCAGCTGAAACGCGGTCTTGTGCACAAGCTGGGTCTTGACATCCGGATACCGGTCTTTTAAGGTCTGGAGCAAAAATGTAATGTCAGCCTTGTTCATGAAAGAACTTTATATATGACACAAAAAAAAAGTACAAGCCCTGTCAGGGCATTGGGTTTATGTTCCGGCGGGCTGGACAGCATGCTGGCGGGACTGGTGCTCAAAAACCAGGGCATTGACGTGACATGGATCAGTTTTGAAACCCCGTTTTTTTCTGCTGACAAGGCAAGAAAAGCATCGGACCGCTGCAGCATCCCCCTTCTGGTCCAGGATATCACCACGGCATACCTGCAGATGATGTCCGCCCCCAAAGCAGGGTTCGGCAAGAATATGAACCCCTGCATGGACTGCCATGCCCTGATGTTTGAAAAGGCAGGGCATATCATGAACGAACAAAGGTTTGATTTTTTGTTCAGCGGAGAGGTGGTGGGCCAGCGGCCCAAATCCCAGACAAAAAATGCCCTCCAGTATGTGGAGAAAAACAGCTTTTTCAAGGGCGCTATCCTCAGGCCATTAAGCGCCTTGTGTCTGCCGGAAACCCCCATGGAAACACAGGGCCTGGTGGACAGAACAAAACTGCTGGGCATCAGCGGCCGGACCAGAAAACCCCAGATGGCGCTGGCCAAAAAGCTGGGTATCAGCGAATATCCGGCCCCTGCCGGGGGCTGCCTGCTCACGGACAAACAATTTTCCATCCGGCTCAAAGACCTGTTGTATGTCCAGAAAAATTGGGAAGTACGGCACCTACACCTGCTCAAATACGGCCGGCATTTCCGGCTCACAGACAGATGCAAGCTGGTGATGGGAAGATCCCGGCATGACAACCAGCAGATCCTGGCATGGTATGACCCGGATTCTGATGTCCGCCTGGACCATGCCGTACTTCCTGGGCCTGTCTCTCTGCTCTTGGGCAGTTACGGCAAAGTGCAGATCCAGAAGGCTGCAGCAATGACCGCTGCCTACACAAAAGCCGGTGCAGGTGAGATATCAGAGATACGGATTACACAAAAAGGGCGGCAGAGCCGGATAAGGGTCACCACCCCTGCTGCGGCCGATCTTCAGGCGCTGTTGATCTGATCGGCACCAACGGAAGATCTGTTTTTAGATCAATAATAGATCATTTTTTCCCAGAACTCTTTTTCATCCTTGTCCCAGTCCTTGCCGAATTTTTTTTCACAAAAGGAAGCCAGGCGCTTGTACCAGCTGGTCCAGGGATTTGTTCCCTCTTCTTTTGCCTTGAGGACATCCAGCAGAAAGGTTTCTATGTTGATCATTTCCTCTTTGGGGATGTAGGAGCACGCACCCCCGAGATAGGATTTTTTTATATTTTCAGGGCTCAGGGCATGGGCTGTGAGCATCACGGTCACAACTTCCTTTTTATTGGCGGTTTCCAGCAACTGGTAACCGTCCACCCCCATGATATCCAGTATTGCGATATCAAACTGCTGCTCGTGTAACAGCCGATCTGCTTCTTCAAAGGATTGGGCCCGCACAACCGTGCACATATCCAGCAGTTCTTCCAGAGAATCCAGCACATCCGGTTCATCATCAACAATGAGAACTTTTTTGTTTTCCAAACTGATATCAGTCATGTTTTTTTCCATTCACATTTACGGGTTTTGTGTATTTTCCCAGGAATGCACCCCACATGTCAATCCTGTCAAAGAATATAAGGATCTTTCAAAGGGTTTCAATGGCATTGGCATCCATCTGTCCGGCCCGGAGCTGACCACAGGCCGCCAGGATATCGGCGCCTTTGCTTTTCCTGAGGATGGCCGTCATATGGCTGTCCAGCAGAATCTGGAGAAATGCCTGCACTGTTTTGGGATCAGGCGGGGCCATATCACACCCCGGATGCGGGTTGAATGCAATGAGGTTGACCTTGGCCCGGACCGGGGCAAGCAGCCTGACCAGGTGTCTGGCATGCCCGGGGGTATCATTGACCCCTTTTATCAAAATATACTCAAAGGTGATCTTGTTTCTGGGCTTCATGGTAAAATCCTTACAGGCTGCCAGCAGTTTTTCCAGGGGATAGGTGTTGTTTACCGGCATGAGCCGGGATCTGGTCCGGTTGTCCGTGGCATTGAGGGACACTGCCAGGTTGACCGAGGACTTTTTTCCCAGGGCCAGGATTCCCGGCACAAGCCCGCAGGTGGATACCGTGACCCGTCTGGCGGAAAATTTCATCCCGAAATCGGTGTCTGTGATAATTTCCAGTGCCTGGACCAGGGCATCATAATTGGCCAGAGGCTCTCCCATGCCCATGAAAACGATATTGGACAATGTCAGCGGATCCATATTGTTTTCGGCCAGAAAAATCCGCACCTCCCGGATCTGGGCAATTATTTCACCCACGGTGAGGTTTCTGACAAATCCGCCTTTTGCGGTAAGGCAGAAACGGCAGTTCATGGCACACCCCACCTGGGAGGAAACACACAGGGTAAAATGGTCTTTTTCCGGAATGAGCACCGATTCGATACAAGAACCATCTGTTAGCCTGAACAGATATTTTGTGGTGGTATCGGCTGACACCTGTTTGTCTGCCAATGTCAGACAGTCAAAATAAAAATGGCTGGACAGCAGGGCACGCAGGTCTTTGCCAAGATCGGTCATCTGTTCAAAATCTTTTGCCAGTTTCAAATAGAGCCACTTGAACACCTGGCCGGAACGAAACGACCGGACACCCTTTTTTTCAAGCCACAAAGAAAGGTCTTCTCTGGTATAATTTAAAATATTTTCCATGGGGTTTTGCCTGTTCAAAAATATATTATTTCCTTGACTTATCACGGGTTCTGGTCTAAATTCAATGATTTGATTTGATATTTTGAGGGTGGTCTTTTTATGTTTGAAAGTTTGAGTGACAGGCTTGATTCGGTCTTTAAAAAATTAAAAGGTCATGGCACCCTGAATGAGAAAAACATTGAAGATGGTCTCAAACAGGTGAGAATGGCACTTCTTGAGGCTGATGTCAATTATAAGGTTGCAAAAAATGTCATTTCAGATATAAAGAGCCGGGCACTGGGCCAGGAAGTCATGCAGAGCCTGACCCCCGGGCAGCAGGTCATCAAGATCGTGTATGATGAGTTTACCCGGATGATGGGGTCCGGGCACCAGGACCTTGATTTTGGCAGCAGCACCATGGGATCCATCATGCTGGTGGGACTGCAGGGATCCGGTAAAACCACCACCGCCGGAAAACTGGGCCTGTACC
>JAABSB010000110.1 GCA_011390615.1 Desulfotignum sp.
CTGTATGGGATGGCTGAAAAGGGTGCCAGATACGGCCTGGCCACCCTGTGCATCGGGGGGGGACAGGGCATGGCCCTGATTGTGGAACGTAAATAGTACTTTCTGTTACACCGAGTGCATTGAGACCAAAGAGGTGCACCCCATATAGGGGTGCACCTCTTTGGCGTTATTTTGCCCATTGACAGACAATTGCCTGACCGAACATCATACAGATATTTTATTCTCCTTTTCGAAGTATCTCTTAACTCACTTATTTTTAGATGAAAGTTTTAAGCTTATTTCTGAAGGCTTAAACTTTCATTTCTTCCTGTGTTTTCTCGGCCATGAGTATTAAAAAAAACTTTTCCGAGGTCGGACCAGTAGCCTGCCATGGACAGGCACAGTATCAAATTAGAAAAATGGGTTAATGTCTGCACCCGGTTAAAAAAAATGAAATCTGTGCTTGACAAAAATAAAATTTTAATTCAAATATTATTATATTATGAAATTTTACTAAATTAATTTTAATTAAAATAAAGTAATTATGGAAAACAAAGAGATTGATATCGTAGACAGGCAGTTGATCAGCCTGCTTTCTGAAGATGGCCGGATGCCTGCCAAGGAGATCGCAAAAAGGCTGAATGTGTCAGCCCCTACCGTTCACACCAGATTGGGTGCACTTATCAAGAGAGGCATTCTCAAAGTAGCCGGCATGATTGACACATTCAAAGTCAAAGATACCCTGGTTGCCATTATTGCCATCCGGGTGGATGAAAACGGGAAAATGGGGCAGGTGATTGATCAGCTGATGGAATTTGAAAATGTTCACTGGGCTGTGGCTGTTACCGGCCGGTACGATATTTTCGCCGAGGTGGTTGTCACCCGGGGGATTGAATGGATGTTTACGTTTTACGAAGAACAGATGAGCCAGTTGGATGGTGTCAGTCATGCAGAATCCTTTATGGTGACCAATACCCGCAGGAAATGGACTGTACTGCCCCCGCGCATCAGTGGATGGATACCTGAATGACAGCCGTGCCTGCCGGGAACAACAAAGCATGTGAGAATCCGGAAAGTTGCCCGGTTCTTTTATAAAACACCCAGAAGAAAAGAGACCTCTTGTGAAAATAACAAACATCACCATATGGAAAGAAAATCTGGATCTGACAAGGCCCTATACCATTGCTTATGAAACCATAGATTGTGTTGAAAATCTGTTTGTCCGCCTTGATGCAGACAATGGACTCACGGGCTTAGGGGCTGGATCACCTGCAGAGGATGTCACCGGCGAGACCATAACTGCCGGGGAAGCTGCATTGGCAGATCATCTGGAATCCATTTTTTTGAACAGGGATATCCGTTTCTGCCGGTCGATGCTCCGGGAACTGCGTACCATTCTCAGGGAAACCCCTGCGGCCATGGCTGCTGCAGACATAGCCCTTCATGACCTGGTTGCCAAAGGGATGGATATGCCCCTGGTGGATATCCTCGGCCGGGCACACACCCGTCTGCCCACCTCCATCACCATCGGCATCAAACCTGTTCAAGAGACTTTGGAAGAAGCCCGGGAATACCTGGCAAACGGTTTTTCCATTTTAAAAATCAAGACCGGTCGATCGGTGGAAGAAGACATAGAAAGGGTCCGCTGCCTGCATGAAACGTTCTCATCAGACATCCGCATACGGGTGGATGCCAATCAGGGATATGACCGGGACGCGCTCAAAAGGTTTTACAATAACACCCGGGGCATGGTGGAGTTCATCGAGCAGCCGCTCAAAGCCGGGGATATGGAAAACATGCGGCTGATGCCTGAACCTGTCCGCACCCTTGCGGCGGCGGATGAGACCCTTCTGGCCCCTGAGTCCTGTCTGGATCTTTTCCATCCACCCAGGCCGTTTGGTATTTTCAACATTAAACTGATGAAATGCGGTGGTGTGGCACCCGGGCTGGAAATTGCCGGCATGGCAGACCATGCGGGCATTGATCTCATGTGGGGGTGCATGGATGAAAGTATCGTCAGCATCTCCGCGGCACTCCATGCAGCCCTGGCCGCTCCTGCCACAAAATATCTCGACCTGGACGGCAGCCTGGACCTGGCCCGGGATATTGTGACCGGCGGGTTCATCCTGGATAACGGATGGCTCAGAACCCTTGACAAACCTGGATTGGGAGTGGAATACACCTGATGAAAACCCATAAAAATATAAAAGACAGTCTCTCTGCAACAGACCTGTGCCGAAAAAAATTCCAGATAACAGGATCTGCAGTCATCCTGACCAACGGCCTGCTGGCCACTGCCGATGCCAAGACCGCCCATGGCCTGATCCGCGGCACGGACCGTTTCGATATTCAGGGGGTGATCGATCAGAACCATGCCGGCAGGGATGCCGGGGACATTCTGGACGGCATCTGCCGGAACATTCCTGTTTTTTCCAATATGGCCAGTTTTCTGGCAGCCAATGGCAGAAAGCCTGATTTTGCCATTATCGGGGTGGCCCTGAGCGGCGGCCGGCTGGACAGCCAATGGCAGGAGCTGATACACAGCATCATGAGCCAAGGCATCTCCATCGTCAACGGCATGCATATGCTCCTGGGAGAAATACCGTCCTTTGCACATGCCGCAAAAAAACACCATGTCCAGATCATCGATATTCGAAAGCACAAACCCTATGACCAGCTGCATTTCTGGTCAGGCCGTATATTTGACATGAAGGTTCCCCGGCTGGCTGTTCTGGGAACCGATTGCGCCTTGGGAAAACGGACCACTTCCCGGATGATTGTGGATACCTGCCGGCAGGCAGGCATGGCCGCCGAGATGATCTATACCGGCCAGACCGGATGGCTCCAGGGCAATGCCTATGGGTTTATCCTGGATACCACCATCAACGATTTTGTCAGTGGTGAGGTGGAAGCCGCCATCATCAGATGTGAACAGGAAGCCTGCCCGGATATCATGGTGGTTGAAGGGCAGTCCGGCATGAGAAATCCTTTGGGTCCCTGCGGGGCAGAGATCATTGTATCGGGAAATATCAAGGGGGTGGTGCTGCAGCACACCCCCTTCAGAAAATATTTTGACGGTACAGAATCCCTGGGGTGCATGCTGCCGGACATCGACAATGAAATCAAACTCATTGAAATGTACGGCACCCGGGTGATCGCCGTGACCCTCAACGGTACGGGGGGCACCACGGAAGATCTGGCAGCCTTCCGCAGTGCCCTTGAAAAAAAAACCGGCATCCCGGTTGTCTGCCCACTGGAAGAATCCATGGAAAAACTGCTGCCCGTTATCCGCAAGTTTGTTCACCACCATGGCCTGCTGCCGGATACCACGGTTCGAAAACATCATAATTGAAAAGGAAATACATATGCAGGATCTGCTGATTACCAACGCCAGAATCATTGACGGTTCAGGCAGTCCCTCATTTGAAGCAAATCTTGCTGTCACCGCCGGGGTCATCACCCACATGGCACCGGACCTGGAAATTCCCTGCCGGAGAACCATCGATGCCGCCGGCCTGGTTGCCTGTCCGGGATTTATCGACATGCACACCCATTCAGATTTCACCCTGCTGCTGGAACCGCATGCGGAAAGCCGGATACGCCAGGGAATAACCACGGAAGTCACCGGTAACTGCGGAGGCTCTCCCGGACCTGTCACCCCCTCCGGACAAAAAGCGTTCATGGAATACATGACCGATCTGGGAAGGCTTTACAAAAGATGCCTGGCCCCGGAGGATTGGAACTGGGAAACCCTGGATGAATTTTATGATCATCTCTCAGCCCGGGGTACGGCTGTCAACATGGTCCCTTTGGTGGGCCATTCCACGCTGCGGGCCAATGTCATGGGCTACAGGAGCGGACCGCCTGATCCACAGGAATTGCATCAGATGACCCGCCTGCTTGAAAAAGAACTGGAAAACGGCATTTTCGGGCTGTCTTCCGGCCTGATTTACCATCCAGGCGCGTTTGCCCGGACAGAGGAACTGGCAGCCCTTGCATCGGTTGTCAAAGCATACAACGGCATCTATGCCACCCACATGCGCAGTGAAGGAAGATATCTGTTTGATGCGGTGGAAGAAGCCCTGACTGTCGCCCGAAAATCCGGGGTATCGCTGCAGATTTCCCATTTGAAATGTGAAACCCCGGCCATGTGGGGACAGGGAGACACGCTGCTTGAAACCATTGATCAGGCAAGACAAATGGGGATACAGGTCGATTTTGACCAGTATCCGTATACAGCCTATGGAACCAGCCTGCTGGAACTTTTTCCTGTATGGGCAAAGGAAGCCGGATCATCCCGCATGATGGCGCTTTTGTCTGATTCCGCGGCCAAAAACAAGATTATTGCAGACATGACCCACCGGTCTGACACCTGGGAATATCCCCTGCAGGGCCTGGACTGGGACCGGATCCAGATCATGGGATACACCCGGCCGGAAAATAAGGGATACAATGGCCTGAGCGTGGCGGATCTTTCAGCAGCCCTGGGCCTTGATCCGCTGGAAGCGG
The DNA here is from genome assembly GCA_011390615.1 of Desulfotignum sp. Taxonomy (GTDB): domain Bacteria; phylum Desulfobacterota; class Desulfobacteria; order Desulfobacterales; family Desulfobacteraceae; genus Desulfotignum. Next base: position 4,489 of record JAABSB010000110.1, read on the forward strand.
TTTTTCAGGTGTTCTGCCAGGAAAAGGGGGGACTTGGTATGATCGTTTTTGCCATGTCAGAAACAGACCTGATCACCATTTTAAAAGATCCCACCGGCATGGTCGGTTCTGACGGATGTGCGGCATCCCCTGCAGGCCCTGCCGGGCAATCTCTGGTACATCCGCGGTTTTACGGAACGTTTCCCAGGATACTGGGAACCTATGTCCGTGAAAAACAGGTCATCTCCCTGGAACAGGCAGTGCACAAGATGACCGGACTGCCGGCAAAAAAACTGGGGTTGACGCACCGGGGACGTATAGAGAAGGGGATGGCGGCGGACCTGGTCCTGTTCGACCCGGATACGGTGGCGGATATGGCCTCGTTCACTGATTCCCATCGCTTCCCTGCAGGGATTGTCCATGTGATGGTAAACGGCAGGCCCGTGCTGCTGAACGGTGAATCGACAGGGGACCTTCCTGGACAGCGGCTTTCAAGGGAGGGATAGGCAGGTGTGCACCGTGGGAAGGGATGAATGGTATATTGGCACATTACTTTTTTAACAGGAAACGAACCAAAAAGGAGAAGTCAAATGAGAAAGACAATCATTCAGGTATGTATGATGCTGCTGGCAGCATGCATTTTTCTGGCACCTGTTCAGGCAGCGGCGGAAAAAGTGCTGTATGCTGCAGGGGACCCAAATGAACTGGGGGTGACAACCTTCAACCCCATCAAGGTGGAATTGAGCCATGAGGCCATGAACCTGATCTATGACAAGCTCATCGAGTGGGGGGCGGACGGCAATTTTTATCCGGCACTGATCGCATCCTGGGATATCAGTGATGACGGGCTTACCTGGGATTTGGGTTTGCGGCAGGGGGTGACCTTCCATGACGGGTCTCCCTTTGATGCGGAAGTGGTCAAGTGGTTTCTCAAGGAGATGGAAACCGGCCCGTCCGCCTATATGGTCGGATCCATTGATACAGTGGAGATCACCGGTCCGTATTCGGTCCGAATGAACCTCAAATACCCGGAACCCAACATGTTTTTCAACATGTCCCAGCCGTTCATGGCTGTCCCGAGCATGGCAGCCTATAAAAAATATGGGGACACCTTCGGCATCAAACAGATTGTCGGATCCGGGCCGTACAAATTTGAATCCTGGTCTCCGGGAAACGAACTGGTCCTGGTCAAAAATCCGGATTACTCCTGGGGCCCTGACCTGGTTCAAAACAAGGGACCGGCCCTTATTGATAAAATCGTCTACAAGGATACCAAAGAGGAATCCACCCGTTTTCTGGAACTGAAAACCGGCAAAGTGGATGTTGTTTTCAGCGTCCCCACCATGTTCATCAGTAAGATTGAAGAAGATCCGGCCCTGAAAATTGTCCGGATGCCCGGGACCGATCTGTTTCATATGATCATGAACACACAGTCTCCCCCCCTGGACAATGAACTTGTCAGAAAGGGAATCGCTTTGGCCGTCAACCAGGAAAGCATCACCAAAAACGTATTTGCCGGTGCCGGCAAACCAGCCTATACTTATTTGCTGGATACACTGCCCGCAAGCCGTGTAGGAAAAGAGAACGAGATCCGCTTCGATCCAAAAGCTTCCAGGGCCGCCTTTGAAGAGGCGGGGTGGAAAACCGGACCTGACGGCATTCGGCAGGATAAGGACGGCAACAAACTGGTATTGACACTGCTTGCCAAGAATGAATCCTCCTATCGCCGGTCTGCAGAAGTGATCCAGGCCCAGCTGGCAGAAGCCGGTGTCGATGCGAAGATTACCCTGATGGATCCCAGTTCCATCAGGGCCCACTATAAAAAAGGAGAGCACCAGCTGGCTGTCCGATCCTATGAGTGGGAAAATGCCGATATCCTGGAGTGGTTTTTAAACTCCAAGCGCATGGGATATCCCAATGCAGCCATGTGGCATGACAATGAATCCGATTACCTGATGCACAAAGCAATGACCCGGTCCCGTACCCAGGAAGAACGGGTGGCAAATTTCACGACCTACCATACCTATCTGCTGAACCGGTATGTCTGGGCCCCCTTTTACCAGCCGGATACCGTGTTTGGGGTTGGCAGCCGCGTAGTGCTGCCGGAAAAGAGAATGGCCAGAAAGTTCATGAACATCGGCATCCTGGACTGGGATATCCAGTAACCGATCCATTTCCTTCCGGCCTTTTGCGGGCCGGAAGGAACAAGCACCAACCCCAAGTTTTCCGGAGAAAAAAACCATGTGGCAATTTGTTATACGCCGTCTGTTATTGATGATTCCGATATTCTTTGTACTGTCGGTCATTATTTTTTCTCTGATCCATATTGTGCCGGGCAACCCCATAGACAATTTGATCGGCCCCGGGATGACCAAGGCCCACGAGCAGAAGCTCATCGAAAAATATCACCTGGACAAACCGCTTCCGGTTCAATACGCTATCTGGCTGGCCAACCTGTTCAAAGGAGACCTGGGTACATCGATCATCGAAAAAAGGCCGGTGACCGAACTGCTGCGCCACCACCTGCCATACAGTCTCTCCCTGGGGCTTACGGCCATTGCCCTGTCCTTTGTTCTGGGGGTTTCCATGGGCATCTTGTCAGCAGCGGCAAAAGATACCTGGATCGATCATATGGCTATGGTGGTGGCGTTGTTCGGGGTCACCATTCCGGCTTTCTGGCTGGGATTGATTCTCATCCTGATTTTTGCCGTGTGGTTGAACCTGCTGCCGGTTTCAGGGTCAGGCACCCTGGTTTCTCTGATTTTACCGGCGGTCACGGTGGGGTTGGGCGGTGCCGGCCTGATTGCACGCATTACCCGGGTCTCCATGCTCGAGGTGGCATCCAAGGATTTTATCGTGATGCTCCACGCCAAAGGGCTGGGGAAAAAAGCGATCCTGTTGAAACATATATTGAGAAATGCCCTGATACCGGTCATTACCATTCTGGGTCTCAGGATCGGATGGGTCCTGGGAGGAACGGTGACTGTGGAAATCGTATTTGCACGTCCGGGGCTGGGCCAGATGTTGATCACCGGTCTTTTCAGACGGGATTATCCGGTGATTCAGGGATCCATGCTGCTGTTGGCCATGGGTATCGTGTTGGGCACGTTTCTGGCCGATGTCCTTTACGCGTTTACCGATCCCAGAGTAAGGGATCAGCACCAATGACCAGTTTTCAACAACTGTTTTGATTAACGCCAGAATGGATGCAAAGCGAGCGATTATGGAAACCCATCAGGACCAGGAATCGATCATTCCACCGGCCAACCGGTGGATCAGACGGGTGAAAAAAATAAAGTCGAACAAAGCGGGCCTGCTGGGGGCGTTTATTATTGCCGGTCTTATCCTTGTGGCCCTGACAGCGGATCTGATCTCCCCCTATTCTTACAAAGAGCAGGACCTGACCATGATGAACAGTCCGCCGTCAACCGAACACTTTATGGGTACGGATGAATTCGGCCGGGACGTGTTCAGCCGTATCCTCCACGGATCCAGAATATCGGTTTATGTCGGGGTGGTTTCCGTGGGCCTGTCGGTGTTGCTGGGATCGCTGCTGGGAGCCATTGCCGGATATTACGGGGGGCTGCTGGACAGGGGCCTTTCTTTGATAACGGACCTGACCTGGTCCCTGCCCGAGATCCTGGTGGCGCTTTTGCTGGTTGCCGTGGTGGGTGCCGGGGTAGAATGTGTGATCATTGCCATTGCACTGACCTATTGGGCCCAATATGCCCGGCTGATCAGAGGGCAGATCCTGATGCTCAAAAACGAAATCTATGTGGAAGCCACCCGGTCCCTGGGGGCGACCGACTTTACGATTCTGTTCAAGCACCTGTTCCCCAACGCCATTGCACCGGTGATTGTGGCCGCCACCATCGGTATCGGACAGGCCATTGTGCTGGAGGCCACTTTAGGATTCCTGGGCATGGGTGCCCAGCCCCCCACACCCAGCTGGGGGGCCATGATGAGCAACGGCACCGCTTATCTGTTCATTTCCCCCTGGGTGATCATCTTTCCAGGTCTTGCCATGATGATCACGGTGTTTGGCTTCAATCTTTTCGGAGACGTGCTGGTGGATATCATGGATATTCGGGAGGATACCCTGAAATGACACTGCTTTGCCTTGAAAATATCAGTGTGGAATTCACCACCCGTGACGGATGTGTGGAGCCGCTGAACTGTATTGGTTTTGATCTTGATGATGGTGAAATATTGGGACTTGTGGGGGAGACAGGTTCGGGAAAATCGGTAACAGCCCAGGCCATCATGGGCCTGCTCCCGTTTCTTGACGGCAGGGTGTCACAGGGACGGATTCTTTTCAAGGACGTTGATCTGCTGTCATTGTCTGAATCTGAATATCAACAAATCCGGGGAAACCGGATTTCTTTGATTTCCCAGAATCCCATGACCTCTCTGGACCCGGTTTACAGGGTGGGAAACCAGATTGTGGAAGGTCTCAGGCTTCACCTGAATATATCCCGGTCAGATGCTGCAAAAAGGGCGAAGGCGGTTATGACTTCGTTGGGAATCGCCAATTCTGAAAAGGTGTTTTCGCAGTATCCACACCAATTGTCCGGGGGATTGAAGCAGCGGATTGTCATTGCCATGGGATTGTGTGCAGATCCGGAGCTGTTGATCGCTGACGAACCCACCACCGCTCTGGATGTGACGGTCCAAGCCCAGATTATCGAGCTGTTCAAAAAAACCACCCGGGACCGGCATGTGGGCCTTATCATGATTACCCATGATCTAGGGGTGATCGCCCATTTATGTGACAAGGTGGTTGTCATGTATGCCGGCACTGTCGTGGAAAGAGGGGACGTCGCAACAGTTTTCAAAAATCCCCGACATCCCTACACACTGTCGCTGCTGGGCTGCATTCCCACGTTCGGTATGGCACAAAAGACCCTGAATGCCATCCCGGGTAATGTGCCGAGTGTCAGAACCTTTCCCAGCGGCTGCCGGTATCATCCCCGGTGCTTTCATGCAAAGCCGGTTTGTGTGAAGCACAGCCCTGAAACCATCCGGACATCAAAGGGAACCCTGGTGAAATGCCACATGTTCAGCCCTGATTGGAGAAAAGACAGTGAAAAAGTTGGTTGACGTTCAACATCTGTCCAGATTTTTTTACCTGACCGGTGGGCTGCTACAGCGCAGAATCGGTGAAATCAAAGCGGTAAATGATGTCAGTTTTTCCATCTCAAAAGGCGAGACCTTAGGAGTCGTGGGCGAATCCGGATGCGGTAAATCGACCCTTGCCAGGCTGGTGCTGAGTCTGATCCGTCCCACCAGCGGGCAGATTCTCTTTGACGGTCAGGACATAAACTCCATGGGGAAAAACCGGCTGCGGACATTGCGGGCAAGGATGCAGATGGTGTTCCAGGACCCCCATTCCTCACTGGATCCGAGAAATTCTATCTACCGCAGCCTGGAGGAGGTGTTTAAAATTCAAAAAAAAGACATCCCCAGAAAACAGATTAACGAGAGGAT
>JAABSB010000111.1 GCA_011390615.1 Desulfotignum sp.
GCATGGAAAAATCCGGACATCTCTTTCAGGCATTCAACCGCCTTGTCATGGCACTGGACATGCTTGGACAATACCTTGTGTTTGCATCTCATCCAGACCTGGGCTACCTGAACGCCTGCCCCACCAATATCGGGACCGCCATGCGGGCCGGGGTCCATATCCGGCTGCCGAAACTGGAAAAACAGCCAAATGAGCTGGCAAAACTGGCCCGTGCCCATGGCCTCCAGATCCGGGGAACCGCCGGTGAAAAAACGCAGGTCACCGGATCCGTGTTTGACATCAGCAACCGCCGGCGCTTAGGTGTTTGTGAAACCCGGATCATCCAGGATCTTTCCTTGGGCATTGCCGCACTCATAAAAAAAGAGAAAAAACTGTAAATCTCTGCTTGCCATACCCCTGGCAGTACATATGTTAAAGTTAGGCTCAACTTACTCAAAAGGGGTGACGTCATGGAAACTCAGCAGCGTCTTGAAAAAGCCACTTTTGCCGGTGGGTGTTTCTGGTGCATGGCATCAGCATTTGCATCTCTGGGGGGCGTGGCAAAGGTTATGGCAGGATATACCGGCGGAACGGAAAAAAACCCTTCCCACCAGGCGGTGACAAGCGGTGAAACTGGTCATCTTGAAGCCATCCAGATCTGGTTCAACCCGGATGTGATCTCCTATGGCTCCCTCCTGGCATATTTTTTCCATGAAATTGATCCGTCAGACCCTGGCGGCTCTTTTCTGGACCGGGGATCCCAGTACCGGTCTGCGATATTTTACCACTCCCATTCCCAGAAAATGCTGGCTGAAGCTGCTATTGAACGGCTCAACCGATCACAGATATGTGACAATCCCGTGGCCACCCGGGTGATAAAAGCGCCGATTTTTTACAAGGCCGGGCCCACCCACCAGGATTTTCATGTAAAAAATGAAAAAAGGTACCGGTTTTACAGGGCCGGTTCCGGACGGGACCTGTTCATTGAAAAATTCTGGCAGAACGGCAATGCAGCTGTACTGGACCATCTTTTTTCAGACAAGCAGGTGATCCAGTATACCCAGTGCCATAAAAAAAAACAGGGACAGGTTGATGGCATAAAATCCCGTGGCACTCGTGGGGTTCGAACACCTTTTGAAGAAAGCGGCCAGACCCACAGGCAGAGCCAGGGCCATGCCAGCCAGGGTAACTGAAAATGCATAACCGGCAATACCGCCTTTGAGGAGGAACAGAAACACTGCCAGGCTGTACAGGCTGGTCCAGATAAGAACCTGGATGTTACGTTCCGTAATGCTCCACACGAAAGGTGATGTGAAAAACGGCACCGGATCAGGGCTTACAGGTGTGTCCCGTGATGCCAGCACCATGAAATGGGGTACCTGCCAGATACCGGTTACAAGCATCAAAACAAGCAGTGTGTGAAAGCCGGTGTCAGATGATGCCATGCTGCCTGCTGTCCAGCCGATAGCCGGCGGCAGCATGCCGCAAACAAATCCCGGCAGCACAGCCAGACATGTTTTTTTTTTCAGCGGGGTATACAGAGCGTTATAGAAGACCAGGGACAAAATCCCCAAAACCAGGGGAAAAGGCTTATGAAAATATAAAAACAAAATGCCGAGTCCGGACACAATAAGGCCTGCTGCAATGATACCGGCTGTTTTGGCTGTTATTTTTTTCCTTGGCAGGCTGCGGCGGCAGGTCCTGACAAAATATGCATCATATGTACGGTCCTGGATATTGTTCAGCACTGCGGCTCCTGCTGCCAAAAGCCATACAGCAGTTCCCAGAACCAGGGTGTCTCCTTCTGGTTCCTGTGTGGCAATCACATGGCCGAACACGGCGGACAGGGCGATATAAAAGGCAAGGTGTGCTTTGGTGAGTTCTGTAAAAATTCTCACCCTGCCTGCCGGATGCACCAGCCAGGCAGATAATCCCATGGCAGGATTACCACCCGTCATCTTCTTCCACCCATTCATCAAACGCCTCCTGGGACACCACACTGACCACACCGGTCATGTCTGCATGCCCCACCCCGCAGAATTCCGTGCACTGGAAAAAATATTCCCCCTGTTTTTCCGGCAGAAACCAGGCATGGGTCTTGATCCCTTTCACCGCATCCACTTTGACCCTGAAGGCGGGAATAAACAGGCTGTGGATCACATCGGCTGAAGTAATCGTGAGTTTCACCGGCGTGTTCACCGGCACCAGGATCTCATTTTCCGTTTCCTTGCCATTGGCATAGATGAAAATCCAGGAAAAAGACTGGGCAATGACCTCGATCTCCATGGCCCCTTCAGGCACATTGCGCAACCCGGTATAGGCCTGCCACCCGGAAACGAACATGGCCAGGGCAATGACAGTGGGAATAAATACCCAGGCGATCTCCAGTTTCCAGTTTCCCCGAATGTCGGCTGATACCGGGTGTCTGCTCCTGCGGTAACGGATCACAAAATAGACCATCACCAGGGTTATGGCAAACAGGAAAACAAAGGAAAACCCTATGATAAAATAAAAGGATCTGTCCACCAGGGTAACCGGATTTATGATATCACTCATCTTTACCTCACCTGAATGCCACGTCCCAGAAAATAAAACCGATCATAATGGCCAGAAAAAAAACAGTGGAAAGAAAAGATACCACCACGCCTTTTCCTGCAGATTTCATGTGCATGAACACCACCAGCACCAGGCTGGCCTTTGCTGATGCAATCACCAGAGCGATCCAGACATTGAGCCATCCCACATCAATGTAAGACGCCCCCACAGTCACGCCGGTGAGCATCAGCAACGCCCCCAGCACAAGGCCCAGGGTTTTGTAGGAAAATATGTGAGATGCATGTTCCATCACGCCTCCTTTTTCAGACCACCAGGTAAAACAAGGGGAAAATAAATATCCAGATCAGATCCACCAGATGCCAGTAAAGGCCGCAGTTATCCAGCACTGCATCATTTTGTGCCGTAATTTTCCGGGAAAACACCAAAACAAGGCTCACCGCCAGAAGCACCATGCCGATAACAATGTGAATGCCGTGAAGGCCTGTGACAACATAGTAGAGCCCGAAAAACAAATTCTGGGGTGCCGGCCCGTCCAGCAGTCTTTCCGAGCCCGGATAAATGCCGATCTCGATCTTGTGGCCCCATTCAAAATATTTGTTCACCAGAAAAACAGCGCCACATGCCAGAGCACCTGCCAGTGCTGCCAGTGCGATGTTTCTCTGATCGTTCTGCACCGCTGTGATGCTGGCAGCCACCAGAAATGAGGAAACCAGCAGGATCACTGTGTTGGTCACCCCGAAGCCCAGGTCCAGCTCTTTGGCACCCAGAATAAAATCCTGGGGGTACCAGGAAAAATACACCGCATACAGCACAAAAAGAGCGCCGAACAGGATGATCTCGGTATACAGAAAAAGCCACATTCCCAGTTTTTTTCCGGTCTGGTCGCGCTGCACAGCCATCTATTCTCCCTGCTGCCTGTGTGCAGACCTGTCTGTCACCCCGGAAAAATCATAGGGGTATGCCATGATTTCAGGCGGGCGCACAAAATTATGCACCGGCGGGGGAGACGGGATGGTCCACTCCAGGGTCACCCCGCCCCAGGGATCAGGCCCGGCATCTCTCTGCCGGCCCAAAGAAGCAAGAAGATTGGCCACCATGAGACCGATCCCCAAAATCATGAACAAGGCCCCGAAACCGGCAAAAAAATTGCCGGCTGCATACTGGGGCAGATAATCATAATACCGCCTGGGCATGCCCTGGAGGCCCAGAATAAACATGGGCACATAGTGAAACATGAACCCCCCGGTCACAAGGATGGCGGCGATATAGGCTTTTTTAAAATCATACATCCGGCCGAACATTTTGGGCCACCAGTAATGCAGGGCCGCAAAAAAAGCAAATCCCGTGCCCCCGAACATGGTGAAATGAAAATGGGCCACCACAAAATGGGTGTCATGGACATGGATATTGGCACCTGCCGCCCCCAGCACCAGGCCGGTGAGCCCTCCCACGGAAAACAGGTAAATAAAACACAAAGAAAAAAACAACGGCGGGGTCATCTCAATGGCGCCCTTGTACAGGGTGGCCACCCAGGAGAAAACCTTGATGGCCGAAGGGATGGCCACCACAAAGGTGAGCAGGGAAAACACGAACACAGCGGTGTCGCTCATGCCGCTGGTGTACATGTGGTGGGCCCATACCAGGGAGCCGGCAATGGCAATGGCCAGAGACGATCCCACAATGGCCTTGTACCCGAAAATGGATTTCCTGGCAAATACCGGGATGATTTCTGAAATCACCCCCATGCCCGGCAGGATCATGATATACACCGCCGGGTGGGAATACATCCAGAAAAGGTGCTGGTACAGGATAGGGTCCCCGCCCCTGGCAGGATCAAACAGCCCCACATTGAAAAACCGTTCAATCATCACAAGCACCAGGGTGATGGTGACCACTGGGGTTGCCAGCAGCTGGACCCAGGCTGTGGCGTAAAGGCTCCAGGTAAACAAGGGGATCTGCAGCCACCCCATGGCCCGGTCCCGCATCTTGTGCACGGTGGTGATAAAATTCAGCCCGGTGAGCATGGAGGAAAATCCCAGGACAAAGGCGGCAAAAACAGCGGTGGACACATTGGTGTTGGTGGATATGGAAAACGGCACATAAAAGGTCCACCCGGTATCGGCAAACCCGTCGGAAAACAGCGAAAAAACAGCAATACCCCCGCCGGCCATGTACAGGTACCAGGACAGCAAATTGAGTTTGGGAAAATACACATCATCTGCACCGATATGTATGGGCAGGAAAAAATTGCCGAAAACAGCCGGCAGGGCCGGTATGATGAACAAAAAAATCATGATGACGCCGTGGAGGGTAAAGGCGGAATTGTAAAGCTCAGGAGACAGGACGGTCTCTCCGGGAAACATCAGCTCCAGCCGGAGCACCCCCCCCAGAAGCACTGCCAGAAGAAACCAGAACAAAATAGCAAACAGGTACATCAATCCGATACGCTTGTGATCCTGGGTGAACAGCCAGGACCAGATACCGGTGAATCGGGCAGGTTCAGGTGTTTCGTAAAATGATGCAGCCGTTTCCATGACAACCTCGCAACGGGTTCAAAACAAAGCAGATATGTTTGCAATCATGCCCGGGCCATAATAACGGCCATGCCCCTGGCATGCCAGATGATGAAAGAAGTCAGAAGGGTTGCCCAACGCTTCCATATAAATTTTAGTTCTTACTTTAATTTTCGGCCCTGTCTGCGGTTTTTGGACGGCCTGAGCAAAAACACCACAAAACCTGCCAGCAGAACCAGGATGGCTGTACCCGTGATTCTGAACATCTTGAACACATAGGTTTTGTTTTCAGGGTCATAGTCAAAACAAAAAGAAAGCACCCCCCGTTTGATGGAGATGCCGGGCGTTCCTTTTTGGGCCTCTGTCACAGCCATGCCCAGGTCAAACGGCAGAAACCCGGGACCGTAGAGATAACGGATGATTTTTCCATCTTCTGCCAGCACCACCAGCACGTTGGGATGGATGTAAAAATGCGCTTTTTTCTTGATGAAATAATACCCCAGCGAATCGGTGACCCGGCGGATATTTTCTGCATCTCCGGTGAGATAATACCAGTTTTCCAGGGGAAATTCCCGCTGGATCAGATTGGCATAATTTTTTTTGGCTGCACTGGCATGGGAAGGGCCCTCATCATCTGAAAAACTCAAGGTAATGACATTGAAATCTTTCCCCGGGATCTGGCCCACCCTGTTCAGGGCCTTTGCCAGATCAGCCTGGAGAAAGCTGCACACCGTGGGGCACAAAAACCAGATGGGTAAAATGACCACAGGCTTGTCAAAAATTGTTTCCAGCACCACGGTACTGCCGGTGTCATCCACAAACTGTGCCTTAAGATCGATATAGTCCCCCAGTTTCTCATCCACCCTGACCTTGTCTGCCAGAGCCGAATCCTGTGCCTCTGCAGCCATGACCATTTGTGCATGGTCATGGCCTTTATCTGCCTGGTCTGCATCATCCAGGTCGGTTTCATCAGGAACGGCATCATGCATTCCGGGTGTATGATGCATACCTGTATGATCATCTGAATGCAGGCCGGTTTCTTCACTCCCGAAAGCAGGCGTATGCCATAACAGCAACAGCACCAGACAGCAGATCCATACAGCCTGGTGCGGCCCTGTTTTTTTGTTCAGCCGGATCATTTAACCTTGGCAGCCTCTCCTGTGGCAAAATTGATGTCATACAGGGCCCGGTACCGGTGGGTGGTGCGGAAGGAATCGCGGCCGGTGCCGTAGGCAATCATGGCACGGGTCACCTTGTCGGCATGAATGGGTTTATCCCACTCTTCTCCCGCTGCCAGAGAAAGGGTAAAGGAGATGGTGGTTACCCCGTCTGTTTCACTGCCTTGGGGATTGATCACATGGTTGCTCCCCCCCAGTTTGTCATCCGGGGAATGGCCTCTTTTTGCATCGGCAAAATGGTCCTCGATCCTGACTTTGCCATTTTTTACCGCACCGATGATGATATCGGCACCGCCCATGGCATCTTCCGGATCAATGCCGATGGCCACCCAGCCAGTGGTTTTGGCAGACAACTGCATATGGACCTGGTCCCCGTCCAGGGTCCAGGAGACAGTCATGTCTTTTGCTTCCAGTGTGTGGGCATAGTCTGCTGCAAACAGGCCTGCAGGAAAAAGAACTGCTGCCGCCAATACCATCCATCCGATTTTCCGTATCATTTTGTCACTCCTTATCTGTATCTGTCATAAATTTGAAAACGTATTACACAATTATGGGGAAAAACCCTTTATCCGAAAAGATCCCTTATCCATACTGGAGTTCACCGCCTGAATATCCAAGCCCTATGGCAACCAGAACCAGGAGCAGATAAAATCCAGTACGCCGGTCCAGTCGGGGATTTTCCGCATCATCCTTGATGACAACCATAACCAGCAAAATGGTCAGAACTGCAGCCAGCGCCATTTTCAAAACTATCAGAAACTCCCACACCCCGCCGTATCGGTACTGCCAGTCCAGGTACCCGGTAAACACAGTGGGGGCAACCCCTAAAAGTGCCAGTACAGCGCAATGGTACCCGGTCTTTGCCAGCATTTTCATTCGGGGCAGAAACGCGGCCAGACGGAATACAACAGCGCCCATTACCATCCCCATGGGAATATGGGTCAGCGCAGGATGAACAGGGTGGGTAAACCCGATATTGTTCAGGAACTCAAAAATAATTTCTGTCATGGAATCACCTTTTCATGGTCTGTTGGGTTGTTATTCCTTAAACTAAGCTGCTTCTTTGCATTTGCAATAATAATATTTTATATTTACAATATTAAGTAAGATATGACAACTGATTCCTGATACACAAGATAAAGGAGGACATTATGGAAATCACAATCACCTATTGCGCTGTATGAAACTACCAGCCACGGGCTGCCGGTCTGGCAGAGGCGATAGAAAAGGCGCTGGATATTACCCCGGAACTGATTCCGGGCAGCAATGGGGTGTATGAGATAACAGCCGGCAGGGAAACTGTTTTTTCAAAGCGCAAAGCCGGCCGTTTCCCGGAAAACCAGGAGGTTATTGATCAGCTCAAACAGCACCTGTAATGACTGCAATAAAGATGTCTGGGACTTTTCCCCATGACTGATGATATATCATTACCAGATATCACCTTTATCCAGATATCGCCTTTATGGGGTTTCAGCACTGCTGTCTGTTTTCAGGATAACCGGTTCAGGGGTAAAACCAGAAAAGGCTGCCCGTTTTAGGCAGCCTTTTCTGGAAAAGGAAAAAAAGATGAAAAAACTAATTGGCGATTAGTTGTAAATTTATTAATGCAACCCCTGTGCCAGACAATTGATAATAAAAAAATTATGGGGCACATCATGGGCAAATGCCTTTCTGCAAAGGATCTGCAAAGAATAAAAAAACCGGGGGGAAAATATGCCTTGCCCAAATCCATCTGTTCCCACCTTTTTTACAGATATGCTGCCCAAAAAGTTCATTATTTTGAACTTTTTGCATTTTCCTGACCGCGACATTTGGCAAAAGCATATCATAACCATTTGAAATAAAGAAAGAATAGATGTAATTCAAAAAAATAAACCTGATTTCAAAAGCCCCTTGCTGCAGCAAATTACCCCTGTTTTTTTGACCGTTTTTGCTTAGGGGCAGGGGATTCCGAAGCCTTTGCAGCAGGTTCGGTTTTTCCAGAACCAGTTTTTCCAGATCCTGTTTTTTCAGGGGCCGCCTTATCAGATGCAGTTTTTTGTGCGGTAGTCCCCTTTTTTTTGGGGCTGATTCCCCTGAGAATGGGCATCACCGTATCCCGGTTCCGGGCCAGAAGCAAAGAAACCTCTTCCATCTGGGCCTCTGATAATGTACCATCTGCATTGTCCAGGAACTCAAACAAATTGTCGGCAATATCAAGCATTTTGTCATGGGCGTCTGCTTCTTTTTTTGTCGCAAATGTCATCTTCTCTTCTCCGTTCCTGACAACAATGTATTTAACAATGACTGCCATACCATCTCCTTATATCACGAATAAAGACACACAGTTATTCAAATAAATCCCAAACACGAAACCAGGGCCTGGAAATGTTCTTACCAGGCCCTGGTCCCATGAAATCTATCTGTCAATATGGTTTGCCTAAACTTCAGGTCTCGGGAAAAGACCGCTTCTTTCCACGATCTCAGGCACCTTTTCTTCCCATTCAATGGCCATGATGTGGAACCCGGCCACCCCTTTTATTTCAGACAGTTCCTGGATATGCTCCACACAGATATTGATGCCTTCTTCAGCCTGTTTCTTTTTCTCCACCCCGGCCAAACGGTCTATGATCTCATCGGGCACATCCATGCCCGGCACCTTGTTTTTCATGTATTTGGCCATACCCACGGACTTCATGGGGGTCATGCCTGCCATGATAAAGGTTTTTTCCGTCAGACCCCTGTCCACGGCCCTGCGCATCCATTCCTTGAATTTGTCCATGTTGTAGATACACTGGGTCTGGATAAACTCTGCACCGCAGGCGATTTTCTTGGCCAGGCGCGGTATCCGGATTTCAAAAGGATCGGCAAAGGGATTAGCTGCCGCCCCCACAAAAATTTTCGGGGGCTGCTTGATGGCATCACCGCCCAGAAATTTGCCTTCATCGCGCATATGGCGCACGGTCTGCACCAGCTGCATGGAATCAAGGTCATGGACGTTCTGGCCCTGGGCGCAGTCACCAAAACTCTGGTGGTCTCCGGACAGGCAGAGCATATTGGGTATATCAAAGGAAGCCGCCCCCAGGATATCGCTCTGCAGTGCCACCCGGTTTCTGTCCCGGGTCACCATCTGGAGCACCGGTTCGATGCCCAGCAGTTTTAAATGGATGCAGGCGGCCAGAGAAGACATGCGGGTCATGGCGGTCTGGTTGTCCGTAACATTCACCGCATCAACATGGTCCTTGATGAGCAGGCCTTTTTTCTTGACCTCTTCCGCATCACTGCCCCTGGGCGGCCCGCACTCGGAAGTCACCCCTAAGTGCCCTGCTTTTAACACGCGCTCCAGCCTGCTGTTGCTCACATATTCGCTCATATCTTCACATCCTCCCTGGTTACGGTTCTGGGGCCGCCGGCCCGGTCAGTGGACCAGTCTTTTACAGGGGCTACTTTCTCATAATCATCCATTTTGTCAAGGGCTTTCAACCGGTCGATGATCAGCTGCCAGGCACAGTCCGTATCCTTGGAAATTTCACACTTGCCGTTGGTGGATCCGCCGCATGGGCCGTTCAGGACCCGTTTGGCACAACGGGATACCGGGCAGATGCCGCCGGTACGGGCCAGCACACAGGTTCCGCAGGCCTGGCACCGTTCCGTCCACAAGCCTCTGTCTTCATTGGCCCCCAGGCAGATGGTGTTGACACCGGGAAGCAATGGCGTGGTCAGGTATTTTTC
>JAABSB010000112.1 GCA_011390615.1 Desulfotignum sp.
GGGTGGACCACGGTGAGGTTGTCCTTTTCAGACAGGCTGCCGTGCAGGTTGATCCGGCACACCGGGCAGTCGGTGAGCCAGAAATCAGCTTCTGCAGCCCGGGCATTGGCCAGTTTTTTTGCCATCATTTTCTGGGAGATATCCGGGTATTCATAGAAAAAGGTGCCCCCACCGCCGCAGCAGGCTGCGGCATCCGGCACCGGAATGTAGTCAAAGCAGGGCAGGGCCTTGAGCAGATCCAGGACCTTTGTCATAGAATTGAAGCTGTTTTTCGAATGGCAGGGGGCATGGTAGATCACCTTGTGCTTCGGGGTGGTAGGTTTCATGGCTGCTGCCAGGTCATCTATGTGGTCATGGAGAAATGAGAGAATATCCCGGGTTTTGCCGGCAATGGTCTCCGGCATGTCCGGGGCGATCTTTTGGGTCAGGGTGGCATGGCGGCTGCCGGCCGGGGTGTTCATCAGTTCCGGGTATTCATCTTTCAGGGCTGCCCCGCAGGTGGTGCAGTCCACGATTACAGCATCGCAGTGTTTCGCTGCTTCATCGCAATTCTTATCCATGGCATCGCAGTTTTCCGCGGCAGCATCCTTCGCGTTCTCCGTGGTATTGCCGCTGTTTTCACGCATGGCCTCCTGGATGGCTGTCAGGTTGACCGCCATGTTTTCGACGGCCTGGTCTCTTGCCCCATGGAACATCATGGGGATCCCGCAGCAGGTCTGGGAAGGGGGGATCACCACCTCATATCCCAGATGGGTGAGGATGTTCACGGTGGCCTGTCCGGTGTCGGCAAACAAAAAGTTGGTGGCGCATCCGGTGAAATAGATCACCCGTCCTCTGGGGTTGCTCCTGGAATGGCCTGTGGGGTCGTCCATGGGATGGCCTATGAGATTATCCCTGGAATAGCTTTTTGGGCCGCCCTTGGCAGGAGACACCCGGGGCAGGGTGCTGCGGAAGGGCCGGCGGTTCATCGCAGGAAACCGGCTCACCGGGATGGTGCCGATTTTGTATTTTTTTTCCAAGGCCGCCGGGGTGAGGCGCCGGCCGATTCTGGCCAGGCCCGCACCCATGCGCAGGCGGTATTCCTTTGCCAGCAGATACACAAGACTCCGGATGGCCGGCGGGTCGGGCTGGAATTTGGCCATTTTCTGGCGCATCTCCATGAATTTGGCATAGTGGTTGATGCCGGACGGGCAGGCCACCTTGCAGGCCCCGCACATCAGGCACTGGGATACCAGGTCCTTGAGCAGAGGAGAGGCGGACAGATCCTTTTTTTCAAATGCCTTGATGAGCTGGAGCCGGGCCCGGGGGGAGGCCTGTTCCTGTTTGAGTACCTGGTACACCGGGCAGACAGACAGGCACAGCCCGCATTTGCCGCAGTTCTGGATGGGCTGGTCTGTCATACGAATTTTCCCGGGTTCAGGATGCCGTCCGGATCCACAGCCTGCTTGATGGTTTTCATGAAATCGATGGTGTCCTGGTTCATGACCAGGGGCAGGTATTTGGATTTGGCCAGGCCGATACCGTGCTCTCCGGACAGGGTGCCGTCCAGGTCGGCTGCTGCCTGGAAGATCTCGTCAAACGCGGATGTCACCCGGGACCACTCTTCTGCATTGCTTTTGTCTGCCGGGATCATGGGGTGCATGTTGCCGTCCCCGGCATGGGCCAGGACCCCCACCCGCAGCTTGTGTTTGTCTGCGATCTGCACGATGCGCCGCACCATTTCCGGGACCCGGCTTACGGGCACTGTGACATCTTCGGATATAATGTCCGGGGCCAGCTTGGCAAACACCCCGTAGGCGGAACGCCGGGCCGTCCACAGCCGTTCTCTGTCCTCGGCTGATCCTGCTTCCTGGATGTTGACAGCATTATTGGCACCCAGTTTTTCCGAGATCTGTTTTATTTGTTTGTCACAGGCCTCTGCCACCCCGTCCACTTCGATGAGCAGGGTACCGGCCGCCTCTCTGTCCAGCCCTAAGCCGGCCTTGTCCTCGATGGCGTTCAGGGTAAGCTGGTCCATCAGTTCCATGGCTGCCGGCAGGATACCGGACCCGATGATGTCGGTGACCGCCTTTGCCGTGTCATCCAGGTCTTTGAAAGTGGCCATGATGGTTTTCACAGTTTCCGGCAGGGGCACCACCTTGAGGATCGCTTTGGTGACCAGTCCCAGGGTGCCTTCTGACCCGCAGAAAAGGGCTGCCAGCTTGTATCCGGTGACATCCTTGATGTTTTTGCTGCCGAATGTGATCACCTTGCCCGAGGCCAGCACCACCTCCAGGCTCAGGATATAATCTAAGGTCACCCCGTATTTGAGGCACCTGGGGCCGCCCGCATTCTGGGCAATGTTTCCGCCGATAGTGGAAGAATTCATGGAGCCGGGGTCCGGGGGAAAGAAAAAATCGTAAGGGGCCAGGGCCGCCTGGACATCGGCATTCACCACCCCGGGCTCCACAATGATGTACCGATCCTTGGTGTTGATTTCAATGATCCGGTCCATCTTGGAAAAGCAGATTACCAGGCCGTGATGTGCCGGCACCGGGGCCCCGCACACCGAGGTGCCGGCGCCTCTGCCCGTGACCGGGATTTTGTGGGCCGAGGCCAGGGCCAGAATTTGCGATACCTCTTCAGTAGTTTCGGGAAAGATCACGGCATCAGGCATGGACTCTTCCACAAACGCGTCATAGGCATAGCAGAAGAGCTGTTCTTTTTTGTCCAGCCACCGGGTCGGGTCCACAATGGCCAAAAACTGTTTTTTCAGGTCCGGTGATATCAATGCAGTCTCCTTTTAAGCGGGTATCTATTTCAGTATCCAGTTTGGCAGTGCCAGGGAAATCCAGGGGATGTAGGTGACCAGCATCAGGCAGGCCAGCATGATCACCAGGAACGGGGCCACACCCCGGGCGATTTTGATGATGGGTTCCTTTGTGATGCCCGATGCCACAAACAGGTTCAGGCCGAAGGGCGGGGTGAGCATGCCCATCTGGATGTTGAGCACCATGACGATGCCGAAATGCACAAGATCGATACCGTAGCGGTTCAGGGTTTCTAAAAACAGCGGTGCCAGAATGAGCATGGCGGACACATCATCCATGAAGCATCCCAGTATCAAAAACAAGATATTCACCGTGAGCAGAAACATCCAGGGGCTGTCAATATACTGGAAGATGATATCTGCCAGCTGGTGGGGGACCTGTTCGGCGGTGAGCAGCCAGATAAATGTCATGGCACAGGACAAAATAAACAGCAGGCAGGCGGACAGCACAGCTGCCTCCTGGCATACGCCTGTCAGGTCCTTGAGGCCGAACTCCCGGTAGATGACCATCTCCACAAACAGGGCATACACCACAGACACGGCAGCCGCTTCCGTGGGGGTGAACACCCCTGAATAAATACCCCCCAGCACGATAAAGGGTAAAGCCAGGGCCCAGATACCTTCTTTGCCTGCCTGGATCAGCCGGGAAAGAGAGGCTTTGTGTTCAATGCGCCAGTTGTGTTTTTTTGCCACAAAAAAGGTGTATACCATCAGGGCGAACCCGATGAGCAGTCCCGGCATCACCCCGGCCATGAAGATTTCCGATACCGATACATTCATGACCAGGCAGTAGAGGATCATGGGTATGGAGGGCGGAATCACGATCCCTAAAGAACCTGACACCGTGATAAGTCCTAAGGAAAATCTTTCGCCGTATCCGGCCTTTACCAGGGCGGGAATCATGATGGAGCCGATGGCCACCACCGTGGCAGGAGAAGACCCTGAGATGGCGGCAAAAAAGATGCAGGCCAGGATCCCGGCCATGGCAAGACCGCCGGGAAACCACCCCACCAGGGCGTTGACAAAGGCGATGAGCCGTCTGGCAATACCGCCCCGGGTCATGACGGCCCCTGCCAGGATGAAAAAGGGAATGGCCAGGAGCACAAACTGGTCCAGGGCGTTGAACAGCTGCTGGGTGATGATGGTCAGCGGTGTGGAGGAGAAAAACACCAGGGACACCAGGGTGGTCACCCCCAGGATCACGGCAATGGGCACGCCTAAAAACAGGAGCACGGCAAAGCAGATGCAGATGGTCAGGATCATGGATTCGCCCCTTTCAGGCCCTGTTTGAAAGCCTGTAAAAGAAATCTGATCCCGATGAAAATGGAAAACACCGGAATGGGCATGTAGGCGATATACATGGGGATCTGCATGGTGGGGGAGGTGGTTTCATACCCGTGCATGCGCAGCACGATTTTCCAGGAATGATATGCCACGATAAAGAAGAAGGCAGCTGAAAGACAGTTGGTCAGGGCCCGGACCATGCCCTGCCAGGGCCGGCCCATGTGGGATACCACAAGGTCCATGGTAAAATGGCTGCCGGTGCGCACCCCGATGGATGCGCCTAAAAACGCCACAAACACCCCCACGTACCTGCCCAGTTCCTCAAACCAGGTAAAAGAATAGTTGAAAACGTACCGGGCGATCACCTGGACAAACCCGATGGCTGCCAGGGCCAGGATGGTCCACACCAGGGTGATGTTTTCCACACGGTTGATGAAGGTAAAAAAACGCTGCACAGAAGGGCCTCCTGAAAAAAGCGGCTGAAATACTGATTTCAGCCGCTCTGCTTATCGGTTGTCCAGCGGTGCCGGCAGGTATTGCCGGCACCGCCCGGTTTTTTTTATTGTTTGTGTGCGGCAATTTTATCCAGCATAAAATCAAACAGATCATCCCCGATTTTTTCACGGTATTTGTCCCACACCGGGGTCATGGCCACGCGGAACACTTCGCGTTCTTCCGGGGTCAGGTTGATGATCTCAATGTCATTGGCTTTGGCATATTCTTCAATGGACAGGTTGATTTTGGGCAGGGATTCATGCAGGGCCGCGTTCACGGTGCGGTTGGTGTCGATGCACAGTTTTGCCGCTTCCCTGAATATCTGCTGCTGTTCTTTGGTCAGGCTTTCCCAGTAATCCACGGACACCACAGTGACGCATTCGGTGAGGCAGTGCTGGGTCCGGGTCACATATTTGGTAACTTCGGTGAATTTCATGAGAATGGAGGTGAGGATGGGGTTTTCCTGGGCATCGATGACCCCTGTCTGCAGGGCATTGTAGGTTTCAGGGAAGGGAATGGCCACGGGCGATGCACCCAGCTGCTTGAAGGTATCCAGGTAGGCCGGGGAGTTCATGACCCGCACCTTGAGGCCCTTGATGTCATCCGGGGTGCGCACCGGGCGCTTGTTATTGGTGAAATCCCGGATTTCATTTTCGGTCCATCCGATGGCGATGAATCCTTTTTTGGGGAAAAAGGAAAAGATCTTTTCCTGGACTTCCGGGTCATCTAAGGTGGCGTATGCGGTTTTGCGGTCCGGAAATATAAAGGGCATGTCCAGAATGGCGCACTGGGGCACAAAGTTCTGGAGCACGGCCGTGGTCAGGGCTGCAATCTGCAGGGTTCCGGCCTGGACCTGCTCTGCCATGGAGCGTTCTCCGCCCAGCTGGCCGGCCGGGAAGGTGGCTATGTCGATTTCGCCGTTGGTTTTTTCCTTCACATAGTCGGCAAACGCATCCACGCCCTTGGCCTGGCCGTGGAACGGCGGGGCCACATGGCCGAACTTAACGGTACCGGCGAATGCCGGCAGAAGACTTCCCATGACAAAGACAGCCAGAATGGCCGTACCTGTTGCTAAAATACTGTGTTTGATACCCGATTTTTTCATGCTCACATCTCCTTTTTTTTGCAGGTTTGCTTTTGGGATTGGAATTGTTTTGGTTGCCTGGTTTTTGTATCCTTAGGTTTCTGGCTACCTGAATGTTTGCTGTTTGTCAACTTTTATCTGATGCGGCGCTGATATTGTGTGAAAATTTCATATCAGGAAACATATGGGGGGGGTAAAATTAAATTGATTTTTTTAAAACCACGAAGCGCACGAAGATCACGAAGAAGTCCTTTCTTCGTGATCTTCGTGGTAAAAATAATTTGACGGCAAGAATGAATTCACCGTGTAGAACAGGAGCAGGACTATAAAAAAGATGTCACCGGGCCAGGGTGTAGGCCAAAAAAGGGCCGGCCCATTATCGGGCCGGCCCCAATAAAAACACTGACGTAACCTTACATGGCGGTTTCCGGATGAAATACGTTGACCTCTTTTAAATCATCTCCCAGGTATTCCCGTTCATTGGGACCTAGGATTCCCATGGACAGGCAGATGAGGGTCCACAGATGCACCACCGGGTAGTTGCCGCCATAGTGTTCACTCAGTTCATGGATCTGGGCATGGCAGTTGTGGCAGCCTGCAATGCAGTAGTCTGCACCGGTGGCCTTGATCTGATCATCTTTGATTTTGCCGTATTGCAGGCGTTCCTCTTTGAACCCTGACTGGAGGAATCCGCCGCCGCCGCCGCAGCAGTAGTTGTTGGAGCGGTTGGGCTGCATGTCCACAAAGTTTTCTTCTCCCACAACCGATTTGACCACATACCGCAGGTCTTCGGCAATGGGGTCTCCATAGCTTTTGCGCACAATCTGGCAGGGATCCTGTACCGTGAACTTGATTTTCAGGTCCTTGTTCCAGTCGGAATTGACCTTGAGCTTGCCTTCACGGATCCATTTGGCATAGTATTCATACAGGTTTTTTACTTCAAAATTATGTTCCAGGTTGAATTTTTTCAGTCCGGCCCGGACTGAGAATGTCACGTGCCCTCACTCAGTATTGAGGAACGTCTTGCACCCAAGCTTGTTGGCCTGTTTGACACTCATTTCAGTGACATGTTTCCAGGCATCATCATCTGCCAGGAACATGCAGTAGTTTTCCCCGGCCCAGCCTTTACTGCCGTATGTCCAGTCCACACCTGCCAGGTGCAGGATTTTCCACAGCGGCACCAGTTCATCCGGTTCTGTCACAGGTTCCCTGGAGTTCTGGTTCAGGAAAAACTCGGCCCCTTGCTTGTCAATAGGTGCTTCCATGTCTGCAAATTCCGGTTGGGCTTCCCGGTACTCTTCCAGTACATCCTCTACAACAAACTCAAAATCCTCTTCCGTGGTCCCCATGGCGGATGTGGTATCATTTTTTAATGCCATGTCACAGGATCCTAAAATCCCTTTGGGTCGTTCTTCTCTGGGCCGCAGGGCCCTGGCATTGAAAACCAGCTGGGGAATATCGATTTTCATGGGGCATACATAGATACAGCGCATGCACATGGTGCACATCCAGGGCCAATCTGAGGCGGCGATCTCCTCATCCATGCCCAGTGCGGCCATGCGCAGAAATTTGCGCGGGTCCATATCGGCGAGTCCTGTGGCCGGGCAGCCCGAGGCACATGCCCCGCAGGTGAGACAAGCATTCAGGTTTCCGCCTTCAGGCAGAATCTCTTTAACCTTGTCAATAAATGAACTTTTCTGCTTTCTTTTACCAAGTTTTATCACAGCTTCTGCCATGGAGTTTTCCTTTCTTTATAATCCTGGTCAACAAATTTTGTGTAAGGTGTCAGTTTGAGATATTAATGGTAGCCATGGGTCCCTAAAATGACCTGCGTCCCTGTTTTATCTTCAATCAGGGTGGCCAGATCTTCAGGGGATGTATAAGGACATCCTGGTTTGGCATTCACAAGGCAGGAACTTAAATAAATTTTGTCCGGTTTGATTTCAGAGATTTTGGCTGCCATGCCCAGGGCCGGCAACACTGTTCTGCCCGGGCACTCACATTTGATAAACGCAACAACTGCTGCCGGTTCTTCAAATTTGCCTTCCCCGAGGGCTGCGGCCTTGAGACAGCGCCATTCCCCGGGGCATCCATACCCCTGATCCATGTATGAACCACACCCTACCACTGCTATTTTTTCCATTTCTGCTTCTCCTTGCATGTTTTCATTCCGGGTTATCGGCATCAATCTTGTAAAACAACAGCACAATACATGCCAACTTTGGTTTGGAAAAACACAGTTCCCAAATAATTCGTTTTTTCAGATAGTTGGGGGTTTTTAACTGATCAGGGCAAAGATTGGTGATTGCAGGGGTGCGACCGGCCCGGACCGGAAAGGTATCAAAGATGCAACCAGAAGAGACAGGCTTTGCACATTTTCATCACAAAGACCGGTGCCACCCTGAAAAAATGACTGGTCTACATAGATATAATTGTACAAGCGTTTTTACTTGATATTCTGCTTGACATTTGTTTATGATGCGATACGATACACTAACCTGTGCTGCTGGTATGCAGGCGCAGATGGTTTCTTCAGGCTTTTTTCGGTTGGCCGAAATCCTGCATGAAACCGATTATGTTTATTTTTTTATACAGGAGATTGCCAATATGGCCAAAGGTATTGTAAAATGGTTTAATGACGCAAAAGGTTTTGGATTTATTGAACAGGAAAATGGAGAAGATGTGTTTGTGCATCACACAGGGATAAATGGTGCAGGTTTCAGATCACTGAATGAGGGTGATCACGTAACCTTTGACATTGAGCAAGGTCAGAAAGGTCCTGCTGCGACAAACGTTACTGTTGAGTAGCAGACCATTTTACTTGTACAAACAAGCCATATCATGGCTTAAAAATAAAAAGCCCTTGACCCGAAACCGGATCAGGGGTTTTTTGCACCTGGCAGTGCTGCCTGAACCCTGATTTGGAAAGACACATGGGAAAAATAATGAAAAAAGAAAATTCCGGGACCATAACCCGGCAGTTCCTTTATATGGCCATACTGGTTTCCGTAACAGTCGGGTTTATCCTGGGGGCTGTCTATACCTCCTTTAAACTGGCAGATGAATCATCTGCAGACCATATGCATGCAGATACGGCTGCACCGCCTGCACCTGATGCCGGAACTGAAATGGATGCACGGATTCCGGAGCTTGAAAAATTTCTGGAGCAAAATCCTGATGATGCAAAGGCCTGGGCAAGGCTGGGTCATCTGTTTTTTGATACCAGCCGGTTTCAAAAGGCCATCCAGGCCTATGAAAAATCACTGGCCCTGGCACCTGAAAATCCCGGTGTCATTACTGATCTGGGAGTTATGTACCGGCGCTCGGGGGAACCTGAAAAGGCGATCCAGGCGTTTGACAGGGCGGTGGCAGTGTCTCCGGGGTTTGAGACGGCATTGTTTAACAAGGGCGTTGTGCTCATGGCGGATTTAAACGACCTGGCCGGTGCAATGGCTGCGTGGGAGGAACTGGTGAAGATAAATCCTGCAGCAACCACCCCGGGGGGTGAGCGGGTGGCAGATATTGTGGCTCAGATGAAGCAGCAGAACTGAAGGCAAAAATGCCGCTTATTCTGTATGACTGTATGAAAAAATTACTGCGATTTTTTTAAAATCCAGTATAATACCTTCATGGGATATGCTTGTATTTTTTTTAGGACAGGAGAGAATACATGACCTTGACAATGTTGGAAACTATTGAGAAATTTGAGATTCAGGCCTATAAAAAATCCGGTCACATGCATAAAAAAGACCATGTTCCTTTTTCCGGATCACCGAGGAAACATCCCTGGGATCCGGAAAAAATCATGCTTGTTGCGGATCCGTTCACGGCCAACACATTTTACTATGAATTTAAAATAAAGGATATCGGATTTGCCGAAGAGCTGGCCAGCATGACCAATATCAAAGGGGAATCCGTGGGTATGGCAAGGATCTGGGTGAAAAAAAAGAGCGTGGCCATCCAGAGTACCCCTTTTGTTGTGGATAGCATCCA
>JAABSB010000113.1 GCA_011390615.1 Desulfotignum sp.
AGACCCGCCCGACACTGGACGCTGTCAATCTGATTGAACAGTCGGAGCCCTCTGGCGAGATCTCTATTCGAATTGTCAGGGCTTCGGGGATCCCTGGCCGGATACAGGGTAATCACATGTAGATGGAACGTCACATATATTGACATAGCCCCCTTCGGATGTCTTATGACAGGACCGTCAGATGCCAATCTCGGGCCGGTCATAAGACACCCGAAGGGGGCGGGTATCAAACAGCTGAACAGGATGTGGTTTCATGCAAAGGCTTTGGGTCCGGATAGAGGCAGCCCCTGGAGAACTGTCTCCTTGGCGAAGATAACAATTATTCATTAAAGAAAAGGTCGACAAGATGGCCTTTCAGATAAGAAAGAGATGAACATAATATGGATGCCATTGAAAACAATATGACCGATGCCGCACAGGTAAATGAGAGAGGCCATGTACCGTCTCTCAAAGATCTGGTCATTGTGATCAAGGGGGCCGGGGAGATGGCCACTGGCCTGGCCTGCCGGCTTTTCAGGGCCAATTTTCGGCACCTGGTGATGCTGGAAACGGACATGCCCATGGCGGTGCGGCGGTGTGTAAGCTTTTGTGAGGTGGTTTATGACGGCGCCATCACGGTGGAAGGGATCACCGCCCGCAAGGTGGATACCTTTTCTGAAATTTTCCGGATCTGGGATGACGGAGAAGTGCCGGTGCTGGTGGATCCTGGCTGGGCCGTGATTTCGGATCTTGCCCCCCATGTGGTGATTGATGCCATTATTGCCAAGAAAAATCTGGGTACGGATATGGGAGAAGCTCCCCTGGTCATCGGGCTGGGGCCGGGTTTTTGTGCCGGAGAGGATGTGCACTGTGTCATCGAGACCAACCGGGGCCATGATCTGGGCCGGATTATTGAAACGGGGCCTGCCCAGGCAGATACCGGCATTCCCGGCACTATCTGCGGTGTGTCCGGGGAAAGGGTTTTGCGGGCTCCCTGTGATGGTTTGTTTGACTCAGTCTGTGCCATCGGGGACCTGGTGACAAAGGACCAGGTCCTGGGGCATGTGGGCAAAATGCCGGTGACAGCAAAGATTGACGGCATGATCCGGGGTATGATCCGGAACCGCACCCGGGTGCCGGCGGGATGCAAGATCGGGGATATTGATCCCCGGGGGGGGGCAGCGGTTCATGACACCATTTCAGAAAAGGCCAGGGCGGTTGGTGGTGCGGTATTGGAGGCCATATTGAATCGGTACAACCGTTGATGGCACTTTGTGTTTAATTTGGACTATTTCAGGAAAATTCATTATGTTGACCCAAGCGTTCATTCCATACAAAGGCTATTACGCCTCACCTTTTGCCAGGTGGCAGGGCAGTTTCGCCAACCAGCATGCCATTGCGCTGGGGGCTGCCACAGCCAGGGCCTGGCTGGCCTCCCGGGAGATCGGTCCGGAAAATTTTGACTACCTGATTCTGGGGGCCACGGTGGGACAGCCCCATATTTTTTACGGCGGTCCTTGGGCCGCGGCATTGCTGGGGGCGGACACCATTTCCGGTGCCTGGCTGTCCCAGGCCTGCTCCACCTCCACCACCGCCGTGTTCCAGGCGGCCATGGGGATCGAAACCGGATGTTATACCTGTGTGTTCACCCTGATGACGGACCGGTGCTCCAACGGGCCCCACACGGTCTGGCCCAATCCCAACGGCCCCGGCGGCCAGGTGATAAGTGAAAACTGGGTCATGGACCAGTTCAACCATGACCCCTGGGCCAAAAACGCCATGATCCAGACCGCTGAAAACGTGGCAAAAGAGGCCGGCATCACCAGAGAACAGTGCGACGAAGTGGCTTTGATGCGGTATGCCCAGTACCAGGATGCCCTGGCCAATAACCGGGCATTTCAAAAACAGTACATGTTTCCGGTGACCATGCAGATGTCCAAAAAGAAAACCGTGACCGTGGAAGCGGATGAAGGCATCATGCCCACCACGGCGGAGGGCCTTGCCGGATTGCGGCCGGTGCTGCCGGATGGTGTCCACACTTTCGGGTCCCAGACCCACCCAGCGGACGGCAGCTGCGGCCTGATCGTGACCACAAAAGAGCAGGCAGCCCGGTTGAGCCATAACCCGGACCTGGATGCCCGGGTGGTGTCATATGGATACAGCAGGGCAAAAAAAGGGTTCATGGCCATGGCAGTGGTGCCGGCCGCCCGGATGGCCCTGGAAAAGGCGGGTATAACCATTGAGGATGCAGCGGTCATCAAGACCCACAACCCGTTTGCGGCCAATGATATTTTTATGGCGGATCAGATGGGAATCACACTTTCCGCCATGAACAATTTTGGGTCATCCCTGGTGTTTGGCCATCCCCAGGCACCTACTGCCGGGCGCCTGATCATTGAAGGCATTGAGGAACTGGCCACCAGGGGCGGTGGATACCTGCTGTTCACCGGCTGTGCAGCCGGCGATACCGGCGCGGCCCTGGTACTCAAGATATAAACACAAAGGGTTTCAGGCAGGGTGATGTATCGATGGGGGCAGGCCTGCTTGTTGGCATAATTAGGGTGACTATTCCTTACGTCAGCAGGCCGGGTTTGATCCCCCCACAGAAAGTCCGGCCTGACCCGATCTCACACTTATACAGGAGGAAACTGCATGCGTGCATTGATAATCGGCGGTGTCGGCGGAATGGGGCAGGGGGTTGCCCGGGATCTTGTGAAACAGGACAAGGTGACAGAGATTGTTCTGGCTGACCTGTACCCGGATCCGGAACGTCTGTCAAAAAAGTTGCGGGAAAGCGATAAAACCACGCTGGTGAAAATGGATGTCAATGACCATGAGGTCATGGTCCAGGCATTCAAAAACACCGATGTTGTGATCAACACCGCCGGTCCCTTTTACAAGACTGCCGTGCCCGTGGCAAAGGCAGCTGTGGCAGCGAAAAAAAATTATATCGATATTTGTGATGATTATGAAGGCACCCAGATCCTGTTTGAATCAGACATTGATTCACTGGCAAAAGATGCCGGTATCACCGTGCTCACCGGCATGGGATCGGATCCCGGCACTAACAATGTGCTGGTGAAATGGTATGCCGACCGCCTGGATGCGGTGGATGAAATTTACCTGTACTGGGTGGTGAGCATTGCCGAGCTGGCCGGGGCTGCCTGGGACCATTCTCTGCACATGACCCTGGGCAAGATCCCCCAGTATATCAACGGTGAACTGGTGCATGTGGAAGGGGGTACCGAGGTGGTGGCGGAACAGTTTCTGGATCCTTTAGGGGTCTGTCATGTCCGGTATGTGGGCCATCCACAGCCGTTGACACTGCCCCGGTACATCAAAGGGGTCAGGAATGTGATCATCAAAGGCGCCCTGATCCCCCTGTGGGTGGATGAACTCATTGCCGAACAAAAAGCCACCGGCCTGTTGAGCACGGATCCGGTGGATCTCAAAGGGGTGCAGGTCACCCCCTATGACCTGGCATTGAAACTGTGGGAAAAGATTCCTGAAGGCCGGGACAACGGTCCACAATCCTCGGGCCTGAAAGTGATTGTCAAGGGCAGGCGGGGGGATCATCGTGTCACCTATACCGCGGACATGGTGGGCCGCATGGCACCGGGCACAGGCCTGCCGGCCTCCATCGCCGCATTGATGATGGATGACGGCCATGTCACTGTCAAGGGCGTTGTGGCACCGGAAGGCTGTATCGACCCGGATATCTTTTTGAAGATTTTCCTGGGCCGGGGGGCAAAGATTCACCAGAGCGAGAAAATCGAATCCATGTTTACACCGGACAAGTAAAAAGCTTGCTTGTCACAGGTGATATTATCACAGGAGATATGCCATGAGAGAGACACCCAGGCTGAACATTGCCAAAAGCCTTGAACTGTTTGAACAGGCCTGCACACTGGTGCCGGGCGGGGTCCTGGGGGCCAGAAAACCCACGGATTTTATCAACGGGGAATACCCTATTTTTTTGGAATCCGGCAAAGGATGCCGCCTCATAGATGTGGACGGCAATGAATTTGTGGATTTTCTGTGCGGATACGGTCCCATCATCTTGGGGTACCGGGAGGAGGAAGTGGACAGGGCCGTGTATGACCAGATCAGCGGCAAAGGGTTCTGCTTCACCCTGACCCAGAAATTTCAGAACCGGCTGGCAGAAAAAATCCATGAACTGGTGCCTTCGGCAGAGATGAGCATCTTTCTGAAAACCGGGTCGGACGCCACCACCGCCAGTATCCGCATCGCCCGTGCCCACACCGGCAGACTCAAGGTGATGCGGTGCGGGTATCACGGATGGCACGACTGGTGCGTGGAGATGAAAGGCGGGATCCCGCCAAAATTCTTTGAAGATGTGTTTGAATTCCAGTACAACCGTTTGGATCAGCTGGAACAGCTCATGGCTGAGCACGGATCTGACACCGCCGCAGTCATCATGACTCCCTTTGGCCACCCCAACCACCAGGAGATGCAGGTCCCGGCCCCGGGATTTCTGGAAGGGGTCAAAGAGATTGCCCGTAAATACGGCGCGGTTCTGATCTATGATGAGATCCGCACCGGGTTCCGGGTGTCCATGGGCGGCGCCCAGAAGTACTACGGAGTGACTCCGGACATCAGCGTACTGGGAAAGGCCATTGCCAACGGGTACCCCATTTCCGTGGTCACGGGCAAAAAAGAGATCATGATGGCCGCATCCCACAAGCTGTTTATCTCCTCCACGTTTTTTCCCAACAGCGATGCCTTTGTGGCGGCTTTAAAAACCATCGAGATCCTGGAGCGGTATCAGGTCCTGGAAGATATCTGGACAAAGGGAGAGGCTTTCATGGCCCAGATCCAGCAGGCCATGGACACCCATGATGTGGGGGCAAAACTCACCGGGATCCCGCCCATGTTCTACATCACCTTTGACAAGGACGCAGACGGCACCTACAAAGCCAAACGCACAGATTTCTACACCCAGCTCATCCGCAAGGGGTATTTTTTCACCCCGTTCCACCACGCCTATATCTCCTTTCGCCACACCCGGGCGGATCTGGACCTGGCCATGGCTGCTATTGATGAATCTCTGGCGTTCATCAAGGCCAAGTATCACGGATAGCTAGAAACCAAGGTTCCGGCACCCATTTCCGAAATGATCACAAGTCTTTTGGAATGGGTGCTAATTGATTCAGCAAAACTCAGGATGAAATATGATGCCCCGGATCGCCTTTTTTTGGCATATCGATTTATATGTATATTGGGGACCATGTTGTTTCGCATTGTCATGGTGTTTACACCACAGCGGGTAACAGATCGGCCAACAGCAAAGTTTTTAGTCCCATTTCCATGCATTGAATGTCAATTGAATAGGTGGTATGATAATCTCGAAAATTATGTAAGGACAAAATGAAATGATTCATGTCGTCGCATCAATACAGATAAAGCAGGGGCAGGTATCCAGGTTTCTGGAAATTTTTACATCCAATATGCCGGCGGTTCTTAAAGAAAAGGGGTGTATCGAATATGTCCCTGCCGTTGACATTCCCACAGATCTGCCTCCCCAGGAGAAAAATGAACATGTTGTCACAGTCATCGAAAAGTGGAACAGTCTGGAAGATTTGACCGCACATATGTCCGCACCCCATATGCTTGCATACAAGGAAAAAACAAAAGCCCTTGTTGAAAAGACATCTGTCAAAATTTTGAAACAGGTTTAGCAAATAAGCAAAAAACGATATGCAGCATGTGAAAAAATCCTCCAGGATGGCAATTGAACCGGATATTCCAGATGCATGAACACCTGTATGTAATACATGGCAATGATCCGCAGGCCATGACCTGTCAGCTTCTGGAATATCTGCAGCCGTTCAAACATCTGCCAGCCCATGCGGTCATCGGGATCAAGCCCAATCTGGTCACGGCCACCCCGGCCGGGCATGGTGCCACCACCCATCCTGAGATTGTGGAAGCGGTGATAGCCTTTCTTCAGGCCGGGGGATTTTCCCGGATCAAAATCATTGAAAGCGCCTGGGTGGGGGAGAGTACGGCAAAAGCCTTTGAGGTGTGCGGTTACACCGCACTGGCAAAAAAATACGGCATACCCTTGCAGGATCTGAAGCAGGATGAAGCAGTGAAAAAACAGGTCCACAGCATGGATATTCAGGTCTGCCGGCAGATGGAAACCATTGATTATCTGATCAATGTACCGGTGATCAAGGGCCATTGCCAGACCCGGCTCACCTGTGCCCTCAAGAACCTCAAGGGGGTCATTCCTGATGCGGAAAAACGCAGGTTTCACCGGCAGGGGTTGCACAAGCCCATCGCACTGCTCAATACCCTTGTGAAACAGCATTTGATCATTGCCGACGGTATCTGCCCGGATCCATTTTTTGAGGAAGGGGGGCGGCCCTCCCGGCTGCACTGCATTGCTGCAGGGTACGATCCGGTTCTGATGGATTCCTGGGCTGCCCGGGTCCTGGGGCTGGACGCGGCCGATATCTCCTATATCCGTATAGCGGCGGACGCAGGTGTGGGGCAGGTTCTGCAATCCATGGACCAGGTCATTTCCCTGAATACCGGCCCCCGGCTGCCCCGGTCACATATCCCGGACCATGGCCCGCTGCCGGGGGAGATCATGCATGAATGCCAGGCATGCTCCGCCTGCCGCAGCAGCCTGGTTTCGGCCCTGAACCTTCTGAAGGAGGGTGGAAAGACCCTGATTTCTTTGGATCATATTGCCATGGGCCAGGGTTATCAAGGCAGCACAGGGAGCCCGCATCTGTGGGGAATCGGCGACTGTACAGCGGATTTTGTCTGCCATCTGCCGGGGTGTCCGCCGTCACCGGAAGATATATTCGTGTTTTTAAGCGACTGTCACATCGGCTGAATGCCAAATTTTCTAAATTCTGAACAAACATATGGAAATGATATGAAATACACAGATGCAATTGAACGGCTGGATGCGCTGGGAGGCGATAAATGGGCCGTGTATAAAATGGCCAGACAGATGATGGCAGATGGCAAAGATGTCATTGAAATGGCAATTGGTGAACCGGATGTGCCAACGCCGGATTATTTGATAGATGCGGCCATGGCGGCGCTGCGCTCAGGACGTACAGGGTATACGTCAAGTGCGGGTGAGAGCAGTCTGCGGCACGCCCTGGCGGAACGGTATACTCGCCAGGCAGGCAGAGAGATTCTGCCGGAGCAGGTGCTGTGTTTCCCCGGTACCCAGACAGCACTTTACGCGGTTATCAGCGCAGTTGCCGCATCAGGTGATGAGGTGATTCTGGGAGATCCCATGTATGCCACCTATGCCTCTGTGATGGCGTCAACCGGGGCTGAGATGGTGCGTGTGCCGTTACAGGCGGCAAATGGTTTCCGCATTCAGGCGGCAGATATTGAAAAGCGGATTACGGCCGGCACATCGCTGATTTTTTTGAATACCCCCCATAACCCCACCGGGGCCGTGTTGACAGAACAGGATGTTTCAGACATTGGTGCGGTGGCAAAAAAACATGATCTCTGGCTGCTGGTGGATGAGGTGTATGATGAAATGGTGTTCAGCAATGCACCGTTTTCCACACCGCTTTCCCATCCGGATCTGGCAGATCGTGTGATCGTTGTCAGCTCCATATCAAAGTCCCATGCAGCACCTGGGTTTCGCAGCGGCTGGTGTGTCGGCCCTGCTGCATTCTGTTCCAGACTGCTGCCCATGTCAGAAGCCATGCTTTTCGGCAATCAGCCGTTCATCGCAGATGCAACGATTGCAGCTGTCAGCAGGCCTTCGGCGGTTGCCCGGGGAATGTGTGAGCGGTTTTTCCAACGTGCCCAACGGTTGGAGAATATCCTGCACAGCCGGACAGGGTTGACAGTACAGAAACCGGAAGCCGGCATGTTTGCTTTGGTCAATGTGTCCTGTACCGGCATGAACGGCAGGGACTATGCCATGGATCTGCTGCTGAACGGGGGCGTGGGGGTAATGCCGGGAAACGCTTTTGGGGAGTCTCTGCATGACTGGGTGCGCATTGCTTTGACCAAACCTGATGACATCTTTGATGAAGGCTGTAAAAGGATCGCTGCCCATGCAGAAAAAAACAATGGATAACCGGCAGGACCGCAACCGCATCTCTGTGGGCAAAGCCCTGGTGCAGTTTCTGGAAAACCGCGGTATATCCGTTGTTTTTGGTATTCCCGGTGTTCACACCCTGGAATTGTACCGCGGGCTGGAAAAAGCAAACATCCGCCATGTCACCCCGCGCCATGAGCAGGGAGCAGGCTTCATGGCTGACGGCTATGCCCGGGCTTCGGGCAAACCGGGTGTGGCCTTTGTCATTACCGGACCCGGGATCACAAATATCTTAACAGCCATGGGCCAGGCCCTTGCCGACAGTATTCCCATGCTGGTTGTATCCAGTGTCAATGCTGCAGACAGCCTTGGAAAAGGGCTGGGGCATCTGCATGAACTGCCGGATCAGCAGGGACTTTGCAGGAAACTGTCCCTGCGGTCGGAACATATCCATACGGCCCGGGATCTGATACCGGCCCTGGATGCCATATTCAAAGATCTGGCCGTGAGCCGTCCCGGTCCCATGCATATCCAGGTGCCGCTGGATCTGCTTGGACAGGATGCTGTTCTACCGAAGGGAGAACCGGAAATCACTGTGCCGCCGCTGCCGGACCCAAAGGATATCGCAGCAGCCAGGGAAAAACTGGTGCAGGCAAAACGCCCGGTCATTATTGCCGGCGGGGGCAGCCTTCCGGCATCGGATCAGGTCAAAATCCTGGCGGAAATGCTGCAGGCCCCTGTGGTGCAGACCATCAATGCCCGGGGCCAGATGCACCGGCACTCCTTGCGGATACCGGCCAGTCCGAGCCTGCAGGCGGTTAAACAATTGCTGGCAGACTCGGATGCAGTGCTTGCTGTGGGCACGCAGCTGGGGCCCACGGACTTTGACATTTACAATAGAGGGGATGCCCCACCTCTGGGGCATCTCATCCGGGTGGATATCGATCCACAGCAGCTGCAGCGGCATCCTGCAGACATTCGGCTGCAGGGGCGGGCCCAGGACATTCTGCCGCTTTTTATACAGGGCCTGGCACCAGTCACTGCAACCAGTACCTGGGGAGAACACATAGCAAAAACGGTATGCAGCGCGGCACGGGCTGAACTGCCGTCCGGGTACGGCCATATGGTTGAGATGGTGGAAACGATCAGAGATACCCTGCCCGGATCCATTATCGTGGGGGATTCAACACAGCCGGTATACGCGGCAAACCTGTATTACGGCCATGACAATCCCAGGGGGTGGTTCAACGCCGCCACAGGATTCGGCACCCTGGGGTATGCCATACCGGCTGCCATCGGAGCCTGTCTGACAGATCCGGGCCGCCGGGTTGTCTGCATCACCGGGGATGGCGGGGCACAGTTCACATTACCGGAAATGATGACGGCAAAGGATGAAAATCTGCCGGTTGTTTTTCTGATATGGAACAACTTTGGATTTCAGGAAATTGCAGGCGCTATGGCTGATGCAGATATCGTCCCCATGGGCTGCCGTCCGCGTCCCCCGGATTTCCAGGATATTGCCCGGGCCCATGACATGCCCTATGTGAAATGTCACAATACTGTAT